>JBGPKH010000090.1:0-19229 GCA_041485845.1 Bryobacteraceae bacterium | reverse complement strand
GACCTCGTAAGGCGCGCACCACACCGACCCGGCGCGTTTGTCGTTCACGTAAACCACCGCGGCCTCGCGCACCGGGCCTTCCAGCATGGCCCGCATGCCGTTGCCGGATTGCCTCTCCTGCGTCGTGACGGGCGCGCCCTCGCCGAAGTTGAGGTAGACCTGGCGGCCTTTCCAATCGGGAACCGTAACGGTCCTTTCATAGGTAGCGCGGCCGGAGAAGTACTTGCGCCCTTCATCCTCGGTCCACGAGCGCAGCGTATTCATGGTGACAGGTTGTCCGTCGAAGGTGACCTGCCAGCCGGTGTTGAGATCGAGCGGTATCGGCGCCGTGCCCGTCCGCGCGGGGCGATCGGCCAGCCGGTTCTTGGAGAACACCAGTACACGCGATTCGTAAGGCGCCAGGCGCAGATCGACACGTGAACCCGCAGCCTTCACGAACTCCCCGTTCATCGGATTCCACCACACCGCGCCGGTCGCGGACGTCCGGAACGTCGCCGGTGCATGCACCGGGCGGTTGCTGGTGTTGGCCAGGAAATACACGTCGGCGAAATCCAGCTTGCGGTGGAGGAAGCCGATCTCGGGCGCGGTGGCTACATCGGCGGCCAACGCCTTGTGGAGCTCCGCGCCGAGCTTGGTCTCATCGGTGACGAGCCGCAGTTCGCGGGCCAGCTCCCGAATCTTCTGTGTGTCGGTTACCCCTTCCATCAACCCGGGTGCCAGCGACGGCGTGCGCCGAGTCGCGATCACGGTCCCGCCCTTGCGCGCGTGCTCCAGGATCTTCTCCAGTGTGCTCAGCGGAATCCGTTCCACGCCGGGCAGGATCAGAATCGCGTGCGGCACGCCGCCGTGCGCGATGGCGCCGTCGTCGATGAAGTCGAAGCCGTACCCCGCGTCCAGGATCTCCGGCGCCAGGTTCGGCCCGAGCAGCCCCTCCATGGCCTGGTTGACGGAATCGCGGCCGAGCGCGAAGCCCGCGTAGGCGTCGGCGGTGGGCAGGTACACGGCGACGTCGTTGGCCGGCTTGCCCTGTCGCAGCAGGAAGCTCACCCGCTGCAGGTACGCCGTGATGTCCGGCATGACGAGCCACCAAGGATTGTGGTTGTTGAAGACCGCGGCCGCGTAGAAGCGCCATCCGGGCTCGCCGGCCTCGGGCGGTGAATACGGCC
Organism: Bryobacteraceae bacterium; assembly: GCA_041485845.1. Taxonomy (GTDB): domain Bacteria; phylum Acidobacteriota; class Terriglobia; order Bryobacterales; family Bryobacteraceae; genus OMOG01. Next base: position 18,063 of record JBGPKH010000090.1, on the reverse strand, counting down.
AGCCGTGGCCGATCAACTGGTTGACGCCTTGGAGGAAGTGCAGGTCGGCCTCGGCCTTCATGTCGAGCGGCGTGGCGCGGAAGACCGGCGAATGCAGCCAAGTCCACGTTTCCGACGACGTCACCGGCTTGCCGTAAAGGTGGCTTGCCGAAGTGGCCCACCGGGTCGAGGTGAAGTGGCGCCACTGCGAGCCTTCGCCCTCGGGCAAGTCCACCAGCGAGCTGCTGGAGAGCGTCACCGGCGGAATGCCGTAAGTCTGCGAACGGAACTTCGTGTCATGCTGCTGGGCCCACTGGCGCAACGGCGTGAGATAGTTTTCGTTGGCGAGCTCGGTGAGCGTCCTGCCCCAATCGTGGCGAATGGCGCCGGTCTTTTCGCCGATGTCACCGGCGAGGGCGGGGAGGTACGGCCTCAGGTCGTAGCCGCGGCGTTTGCGAAACTCGTCGAGGAAGTTGCCGGTCCAATCGGCGTTATACACTTCCAGACTGTCGCTGAAGATGGCGTACGGCGGAGTCTTGGAAAGCGCGCGCAGCATAGGTTCGCCGACCACTTTCAGGTGATTCTGAATGGCCGCGAGGTCGTAGTGATCCAGGACGAATCCCTCGGCGCCCATGGCGGGACGCTTGACCGTTTGGCGCGTGTGGCTCGAAATAAAGTAGAGGGCCGTCGATCCCTGCTCGATCTTCGTGATCAGCTTTTCGCCCTCGGCGAGGGTGGGCGCTTGTGGACCGCGCGCGACGCGCAGCCGTCCCGACGCCTGGCCGATCGGGATGTGCGGACCGCCGAAGGGCCAGCCGCTGCCGAGCGTCAGGTCCATGCGGAGCCCCAGTTCCTTCGCCATCTCGCCGGTGAAGCGCAGGCACTCCAGGAACTCATCCGAGAGATACGCGTAATTTCCATCGACTTCGAGCGGATACGTCGGCTGGACTTCGAACCCGCCGATGCCGCCCTCCTTCATGGCGCGCATTTCGCGCTCGAGCTCCTGTTTGTTGACCGTCGGACCGAACCACCACCACCGCACCATGATGCGCGCGTCGTCCGGCGGAAGCAGGAACGCCTGTTTCAACTCGGTGATGTTGGCCGGCGCGGCGGCCATGGCGAGGCCGCAGCACGCGAACAGGCTAAGTAATCTCTTCATCGAAGCACACCGCAACCTTTCCACATTTCCCCGATGCCATCAGGGCGTAAGCTTCGCCCACGCGATCGAGCGCGAAGCGATGGGTCACCAGTTCGGCAGGATGCAGGTTCCAGCGCACCAGCCGTTCCACCAGTTCCTCCATGAGCCACGTGGACGTCACCCACGAACCGAAAAGCGTCTTCTGGTCGTGGATGATATCCGCCGAGGGATGGAACTCCACGCGGCCCCCTTCGCCGAGAAAGACAATGCGGCCCCACTTGCGCGTGGCGCGGATGGCCGTGGCGCGGGCGGCATCGTTCGCCGAGCAATCGACGGCCCGCTCCACGCCGTGGCCGCCGGTCAGCTTGCGTACCTGCGCGACATTGTCCGGCCCGCTCGGCAGCACCTCGTCGCACAGGCTGAGATGGCGAGCCAGTTTCATGCGCTCTTCGACCACGTCGATCCCGATGATGCGGCTCGCGCCCAACTTTCGGCACAGCGCCGCAGTGGCCAGGCCGACCGGACCGAGCCCCGTAATCAGCACCGCGTCGTTGCCGCTGATCCCGACCTTCTGAAGCCCTTCGTAGACCGTACCGAACCCGCAGGCCACCTGCGCGCCATCGACGTAAGTCAACTCGTCCGGCAGGTAAATCAGGTCCTTCTCCTCGGCCAGCAGGTAGTCCGCCATGCCGCCATCGCGCTGCCATCCGTAGGCGCGGCGATAGCGCTCGCTGGTGCAGGAGATCATGTAGCCGCGGCGGCAATCGTTGCACAGGCCGCATCCCGAGATGTGGTAGACGATCGCGCGATCCCCCTCGGCGAACCGCCGGCACCCCGGCCCGGCTTTCACGATTTGGCCGCAGGCCTCGTGGCCGGCGATCACGCCCTGGTATCCTTCGGGGCCCCTGCCCAGGTGCTCGTGATAGATGCAGCGGATGTCGGAGCCGCAGATGGTCGAGGCCTTCATGCGAAGAAGCACTTCGCCGTGACCGGCCTCCGGAACCGGTACGTCTCGCAATTCCACGGTGCTGTTGCCGGGCAGGTACGCGCCTGTCATGTCTTGATCGCTCCGTCGGGATCCCAGAGGTCCTCCCAGGTCTGGTCCTGCCGCCAGAGGAACACCTGCCCTTTGATCAGGCGGCAGTTGCGGTCGATGGCGGCGATCTGCCGCATCTCGTCATCGGTCAGCGGATCACCCATCGCGCCGCGGAGGTTGGCCTCGTAATGCGCGCGCTTCGTCGAAAGCGGAATGGGAGTCTGGCCGCGCTCGACGGCCCACTTGATACAGACTACCGCGGGATGCACGCCCAGCCGCTCCGCAATTTCCACGATCACGGAATCTTCGATATCCACTGTATCTTGCGGCGTGCGGTCACGCTCGGGGCGATTCGGCGACCCGACCGGGCAGTATCCGACCGGCGCAATTCCATGGGCGCGGACGAAGTCGAACAGCTCCGGCTGCTGGAAATGTGGGTGCAGTTCCATTTCGTTGACGGCGGGTTTGATGCGCGCGTCGCGGAGCAGCAGGCGCAGTTTCGGAATCGTCATGTTGGACGTGCCGATGTGCCGCACGAGTCCGAGATCGACCAACTCTTCCATCTTGCGCCACGTCCGCATGAAATTCTCGTGGATATAGGGCTTGCTGTCCGGGCTGCGCGTGTTCACGCCGCAGTGCGGCGGGTGGAAATTGGGAAAGGGCCAGTGGACGAAGTAGACGTCCAGGTAGTCGAGCTGCAGATCGGCCAGCGACTTCCGGCACGAACGGATGACGTCGTTTTCGGCGTGCTGGTCGTTCCACAGCTTGGAAGCGATCCACAGGTCCTCGCGCCGCACGCCGCCGGCCATGACCTCGCGCAGCGCCACACCGATACGTTCCTCGTTGCCGTAGACCGCTGCGCAATCGAAGTGGCGGTAGCCCACCTCGGCCGCGCCCTTCACGGCTTGTGCGATCTCTTCCGCCGAAACGCGGTCGGATCCGAAAGTGCCCAGGCCGATGGCGGGCATGAGCGCGCCGGTGTAGAGGCGGCGGGCTGCGTCGGATCTGCCCTCGGGTCTCATTTGGGATGTTACTACTGTTGCAGAGATTCACGCCAATCAGCAACGGTTCACCCAACCCAGACGAAGGCCGGGTTCTGGAATTCCTTTACTCGCGCTTAGTTTGGCCTTTTGGCCATTCTCGTCAAATCGAGGTGGGACAGACGATCGGTTTTTGTCGTCTGTCACCATTTCCCGATGTGGGGCAGCGCAACGTTCCACCTGAAATTATGAGCACGCTGCCCAAGGATGGCGCGAGCCAGCACGATCACTACATTTACGGTTGGCTTAAGAGACGCGTGGCCGCTCTTTTCGCGGACACCTTCTACTGGGATAGCCCTCGCCGATTTTACCGACAGTGCGCACCAGCGGGCCTTGGCGATCACCGCCGAGCGGACGGGATCGTGGATCATCACAACCGATGAAGTCTTAGCCGAGTACCTACCTTTTTCTCGATAGCACACGAGGAAATCCGTCGAGAGGTCGCGGAAAGTGTGCGGGGCACTCTGGCAAGCCATGTCATTCGTGTCATTCCGCAAAGCCGCGGCTCTTTTTTGGCTGGCCTGGAGCTATACGCTCAGCGCCCCGACAAACGCTATAGTCTGGCAGATTGCATTTCGATGCAGACCATGGGCAGGGAAAGTCTGACGGAGGCGCTGACGAATGACCGCCATTTTCGAGCAGGAAGGGTGCGTCGCTCGAACAGAAGTCCTGGTTGTAGGTGACTCCGCCGCGCAGCGGCCGCGAAGGAGTCTGCCCGAGGGCGGCCGCAAGAAGGACGACAATGCCCCGGCCCGGTTCTGCACGTTGATCTTGGCGGCGTCGAAGTAGGCGGCGAACGGATCGGCCCACGCGCGGTGGTTGGCTTTGTTGGCCGTGGAATCGCCAACGACCCAGACTGTGGGCAAGCTCGACGTCTGGGCGGAGGCCAGACCCGCGAACATCAGAACTCCGGATAACCACGCCCCGCGCACCCTACCCGGCGCCCTGGGGCAGGTTGTCAACCTGGTTGTCAACCCGCCCCGGAGACGCAGACGCCTACTTCCCATAAGGAGCCTCCGCCCGCCGCCGCGGCTCCGCCGGCACATCGAACTTCTCCACGGGATCCGGGTGCGCGGGATCGAACGGCGCGAGGTCCACCAAATACCTAACGAGCGGCAGCTTGGCATCCTTGATCCCCTGCACGATGCACTTCGCCAGCTCGTAGCTGCCGTAGTCGGAGTGGTGCGTCTTGTCGTCTCCGGCGAACGCCTTGTGCGCGTCCTCGGGACCGAGCGCTTCGTAGAACGGCTTGCTCATCGCGTTCAGATCGATAAGCGCGACGTTCTCTTCCTGGGCCGCCTGCCGCACCGCCTCCGGATAATCGCCCAGCGTGTTGACGATCGTCCCGTCCGGGGCGAAATTCAAGCGGTGCATCGAAGTAATCAGCACAGGCGTCGCGCCGTGCTCGCGCGCTTCTTTGACGAACCGCTTCAGATCCGCCTTATACGTAGTAAACGCGCCGACGCCTTCGACGCGCTCCTTCTGGTCGTTGTGCCCCATCTGGACGAACAGCCAGTCTCCGGGTTTGATCACGCTCATCAACTTTTCCAGCCGGCGCTCGCCGATAAATCCGCGCAGCGACTCGCCGGATTCCCCATGGTTCGCTATTGCGATCTCGGGCTTGAAGAACCGGGTCAGCATCTGCCCCCAACTGTTGAAAGGCTCGAGCGGCTGGTCCGTGGATGTGGAATCGCCCGCGATATAGATCGTCGGGATGTGGTCGGCTTTCTCAATCTCGATCCTGGCGACCGCGGGGCGCGTATCCGCGAACTCGAGTGTCAGCCTGCTGTCCCAGGCCCACGCTTCCGAGGTCTTCTCGCGGTCCTTGAGCCGCACCTCACCGCCGCCAGGAATCTTTGGCGTGCGCACATTGACGATGAAAGTCCGCGTCTCGAATTTCCCGGCAGGCACACGGACCCGCTCCAGCATCAGCCGGCGCAACTCGGCCTTCACCGTGGTGACCGAGTCCACCTCGTGACTGCCCAGCGTGAGTGTGACCTTGTAGTTGCCTTCCTCCGGCACCGCCACCGAAAAGTAGAACGGATCCTTCGGGCCGGCGCCGCGCTCGTAACCGTAGCCGCGCTCTTTGCTGTACATGGCATCCGGCGCGATCGACTCGAAATCGAACTTGAACGTAGTGGCCGGAGTCTGGGCGCCGGCCGCCCACGCCACGAGAAGACCCCAAACACTAATTCGCATCCTATCATCCTATCTTTTTCCTCGTATCGCTTCGATTGTAATGCTGGACGCGGTCAAACCGGGCGCTGACGCCGTCACCACGATCCGGCCGGCGGGCGCGCTGGCCTTCAGCACGGCGACGCACCAGCCCTGGAACGCCCGCCGCTCGGACGCCTGGAAAGGCTGGTGGCTGGCGTTGTCCGCGCTATCCACCGCGGCGATCGCGCCCGGGCCCACGATCTTGAAGCCGATCAAATGGTCCGCGCCCGGCACCGGCACGCCGTTTGCGTCCACCACGGTAGCGGTGACATACGATACGTCGTCCCAATCCGCCGCCAGCTTGCTGCGGTCTGCCTTGAGCAAGATATTGACCGCCTTCCCCGCGGTACGGAGCTCATGCTTCGCCACGGCCTGGCCCTTGCTCCTGCCGATCGCCTGAATCGTGCCCGGCTCGAACGACGCCGGCCACGTGCGCGCCGAGTCGTCCGCCGGACGCGGCTTCGAGCCCAGCGACTTGCCGTTGAGCAGCAGTTCCACCTCCTCGCAATTGCTGTACACCTCGACGTTCTGCGCGCCGGGGTTCGCCGGTGTCCAGTCGGAGAACAGCGTCTGGATCTGCCGCGGCACACCGGGCTCGTAACCGGGATCGGCCGGAGCGGCCTGCCGCGGCGCCACACGGCGAGCGATATACACCATGGGTTGCTCCGACCACCAGCTCTGGCGCTCGTAGGCGAGTGGCTTCATCGCGCCGGTGTGATCCAGCAGGCCCGAGGACGCGCCCACCGCCGGCCAGGCGCGCGATTCACCGAGGTAGTCGATGCCCGCCCACAAGAACTGCCCGGCGTACGGCGGGTTGTCGCGCAACGCCAGCCACACGCCGCGTCCGTGCTGATTTTCGGTGCCGACGATCTTGCGGGTCGCCTTCGCCTGGTGCGCCGCGAGGATTTCGTTCTCGCGATAGTTCTGGCCGATGACGTCGAGCATATCGGCCAGCCCGTTGTCGTAATCGTGGCTGACGTTGGGCCGGAACAGCGCCTGGGTCACGGGCCGCGACGGATCGTTAGCGTGGAAGACCTCGACCAGTCCCTTGAGGATCTTCTTGGCGAGATCCGGCTTGGGCGTGTCGTGAATTTCATTGCCCGCGCTGTAGAGGATGATGCTGGGGTGATTGCGATCGCGGCGCACCGTGTCGCGGGTGTCGATGTGCGACCACTCGCGGAAATAGAGGTGGTAGTCGTACGGATTCTTGGCCACGGTCCAGGCGTCAAACATCTCGTCCATTACCAGGAAACCCATGCGGTCGCAGAGATCCAGGAACTCCGGCGCCGCGGGGTTGTGCGCGGTTCGGATGGCGTTCACGCCCGCCTGCTTCAGGGTTTCCAGGCGGCGCTCCCAGGCGCGCAGGGGAACCGCCGCACCCAGGCCGCCGGCGTCGTGGTGCAGGCAGACGCCCTTGATCTTGAAGCTTCTGCCGTTGAGCCAGAAGCCGGTGTCGGGGTCGAAGTGGAATTCGCGAATGCCGAACGGGACGGTCTCTTCATCCACGATGTCATTCCCCGCGCGTATGCGCATGACCGCCCGCGAGATCACCGGGTGCTCCAGGGTCCAGATATCGGGCATATCTACCACGATCGTTCCCTTGAACACCGCGGCCTTTCCCGGTTCCACGGATTGCGGCGCGCTCCGCGTGTCCCCGGCCCGCCGCCCGTCAACTGCGAGAATCGTCCAGTCCACCGTCACGATCTTCGCGGTGTCGCCCTGGTTCACCACCTCGCTGCTCACTTGGACGAGTGACCGTTCCGACGCCACCTGCGGCGTGGTCACCGCGGTGCCCCAGTGTTCGAAGTGCACCGGGTCGGTGGCCACCAGCTTCACATGGCGGTAAATCCCCGCGCCCGTGTACCACCGCGACGCCGGCTGACCCGCATTGTCGGCACGCACCGCCAGCACGTTCAGCTTGCCGAAGTTCAGGCGCCCGGTGAGCTCGTAGCGGAAGCTCACGTACCCATACGGCCGCTTCCCCAGGTGGAAGCCGTTGATCCACACGTCGCTGTTGGCCATCACGCCATCGAAGTCGATAAACACGCGCCGCTTGGCGTAGCCCGGAGGCACGGTGAAGCTCTTGCGGTACCAGCCGACACCCGCGGGCAGAAAACCGCCGGCGCCTCGCGTGGGATTTTTCTCGTCGAAGGGGCCTTCGATGCTCCAGTCGTGGGGCACGTCGAGCTTGCGCCACGCGGCGTCGGCGAAGGCCGGGCTCTCGGCGCCTGCGGCGTCGCCTTTGAAAAAGCGCCAATCGCGATCGAAGGACATAGTAGTGCCGGCGGCGGCTACCTGAGCCGCCGCAAGCAACAAGGTGGCAAACGATAACTTGGGTCCCATATTCTAATCCTGCACCAACACCGGCTCCACTTTCCGGATGGCCGACAGGATCACGCAGAACGCCGCCACATGGAACGTGCCGACGAGGGCGAAGACGCGTCCGTATCCGAAGCCGTGATCGAGCATGTACCCCACCACCAGCCCGAACACCAGGCCGCCCATAGCACCTCCGAATCCCACCAGCCCGGCCACCGATCCCACGGCCGAGCGCGGAAACAGATCGGTGGGCAGAATCATCACCAGCGTGGACCACGACTGCTGCCCGAAGAACGCGATGCAAAACAGCACGATGGCCCAATGCACCGGCGCCTGCGTGACGAACAGGATCAGCGGCATCACCGCCGCGCTCGCGCCGAGCGCGATCTTGCGCGACCGGTTGACGGAGTAGCCGCCACGGATGAGGCGGCTCGAAAACCAGCCGCCGGCGATGCTCCCGACACCCGAAGCGGCATACGGAATCCACGCGAAGTAGCCCACCTGCTTGATGTCAAAGCCGCGGGCATCATAGAGATACTTGGGCAGCCAGAAGAGATAGAAGTACCAGGCGGCGTCGCTGAGGAATTTGGCGGAGACCAGTCCCCAGACTTGTGGATAGCTCAGCAAGCGGAACCAGGGCACCGCGCTTTCGGTCTTGCCGCCGGCCTGGATCGTGGGCGAGCGGTAATCGTGCAGCCACCAGGCGGTCCACAGCAATCCGGCGGCGCCCGAAAGAAAGAAGACCCACCGCCAGCCCAGCGCGGTGACGATGGCGGCGGTGGCCGGCGTAGCGAGCACCGCGCCCACCGCGGTCCCGGCGTTGATGATCCCCATGGCCGTCGATCGGTCGCGCACGGGGAACCATTCGGCCACGGCTTTGGTAGCCGCCGGGAATCCGCCGCCCTCGCCCATGCCGAGAAGGAACCGGCTGGCGGCGAGCGTCCGGAAGCCCGTCGCCAGGCCATGGCTCGCGCAGGCCAACGACCACCACACCATGATGACCAGAAAACCCGCGCGGGCGCCGAGCGCGTCGATCAGCTTGCCGCCGCCCGCGTACATCACGGCGTAAGCGATGAGGAAGGCCGCCTGAAGCTGCGAGAACTGCGTATTGGAGATGGGGATGTCGCGCTGGATGGCGGCGATGGCGACGGGCAGCGTCTGGCGGTCGAAATAGCTGATCGCGATGGCCGCGGTGACGAGGGCGACAATTCCCCAGGCGCGCGAATTCACTTTGGCTCCGGTCCTTCAGTCCAGGTCTTCATAGCCGTTTCGACCCTGCCACTTCGAGCTTGTGCCTCGCAAGATGACGGGCGGCCAATCTCCCTGCGGGGTTCGCAATAACCAATGTGGCCGCCGCGAGCGGCAATGCGGCATCGTCTCCGTCTTCAGGACCAATTCTTGCGTGAAGGACCAACGAGTGGAACGTGAGAACTCATCGATCTCCGCCAACTGAAGTCGCCGTCCGAGGAGCAACCGAAGGCCTCGCTCTCGAATTCGCCCACGGGAGTTTGAGGTTGCGATCAGTTGCCCGCGAAGGGAGAGTTCCCAGTCTGACAGACTGCACATGTTCGTAAGTTTGAATTCACTATTTGGCTGACCCGGAGTGCCCTCCCGGAGCACACGGTCCGACCCTTGGAGCTTGCCAAATAATAAGAAAAGTCTCGCCGCATAGCCTTGCCAGACGTGGCTCACGGTGTGGCCCACAAGTGGGCCACACCAGTACCGATACCGCCTCGGCAGTGGTGCTACCGGAGAATGCTCACCCCCGTTTCCCGCCCTCACGCCGCCTCCGCCACAGCCCGAGCCACTTCCGCGACCTCCCCATCCGTCATCTCCGGGAAGCACGGCAGCGTCAACACTTCGCCGGCACATGCCTCCGTCACCGGCAAATCCGTCCCCCGAAATGCCACTCCCCGCACGGAGTCCTGCCAGTGATCGGGCACCGGATAGTGCACGTCCGTGCCGATTCCTGCCGCGGCCAATGCATTCCGAATCCGCTCCCGTTGCGCCGACCGGATCACATACAGGTGGGCCACGTAGTCGCGATCTCCGGACGGCAGCGTCAAACCCGAGCCCGCCAGCGCCTCGCCGTACATCCGCGCGATCTCCCGCCGCCGCTCGTTCCAACCATCCAGGTGCGGCAGCTTGGCTCGCAGCACGGCGGCCTGCATCTCATCCAGACGGCTGTTCCTTCCGCCCGCGACCGTCGATCGATACTTGGCCGTCCACCCATACTGCCGCAGCGCCCGGACCTTCGCGGCGAGCGACGCATCCGCGGTCACAATCGCCCCGCCATCCCCCAAGGCCCCGAGATTCTTGGTGGGGTAGAAGCTGAAGCACCCCAGCGTGCCCCGGCTTCCGCTCTTCCGCCCCGCCCGTTCGGCGCCGTGCGCCTGGGCGCAGTCCTCGATCACCGGGATGTTCTCGCGCTCGGCAATGTCCCGCAGCGCTTCCACCTCCGCCATTTGCCCGTACAAGTGCGTCGCAATCACCGCAGCCGTGTCCGCGGACATCACCGAACGCAACGCCGCGGGGCTCATGGTCATCGACCGCTCATCCACGTCCACGTACACCGGCATGGCGCCGGCCCGGAGGATGGCCGTGGTGCTGTACATCCCCGCGTTGGCCACCGTGGCCACTTCCGACCCCGGCCCGATCGCGACCGCCCGCAGCGCCAGTTCCAGCGCGTCCGTGCCGTTCGCCACGCCGATCGAGTGCGGCACGCCGCAGTAGCGCGCGAACTCCGTTTCGAAGGCCTCCACCTCCGGCCCCAGAATGTACCACCCGCGAGACACCACCCGGTTCACCGCGGCCGCCAGCTCACTCGCCAGCGGCTCATGGTGGCGCTTCAGGTCATTGATCGGAATCCGCATTCTTCTTTGCTGCCAGCAGCCGCCCCGCCCGGCCGATTCCCGTGTAATCGAAGCCCGCAGCCAGGGCGGCCTCCGGTTGGAACAGGTTGCGGCCATCCACCAACACCGGAGTAGCCATCGCGCGCGCCAGCCCCGCCAGGTCGAGCCCGCGAAACTCCTGCCATTCCGTCACCAGCACCAGGGCGTCGGCATCCGCCGCCAGTTCCAGCGCCGAGTCGCAATACCGGATCTTCAGTTCCGGCTGCTGTTTCTTGCAGGCCGGCATGGCGATGGGGTCGTAGGCCCGCACCCGCGCCCCCATTTGCAGAAGACGCCCCGCCAGGTACAGGCTGGGAGCGTCGCGCAGATCGTCCGTATCCGGCTTGAACGCCAGCCCCAGCAGACCGATCGTCCGGCCCTTCAGAATGCGCAGCTTCTCCTGCAACTTTTGAATCACCATCTGCCGTTGTTCGCAGTTCACATCGAACGAAGCCTGCAGCAGCTTGCCCGTGTAGCCATACTCGCGCGCGGTGTGCAGCAGCGCCTGGATATCCTTCCCGAAACAACTGCCGCCCCATCCCACTCCGGGGTTGAGGAACTTCGACCCGATGCGCGAGTCCATCCCGATCCCGCTCATCACTTCCGTGGCCTCCGCGCCCACCCGCTCGCAGATGTTGGCGATCTCGTTGGCGAACCCGATCTTCATCGCCAGGAATGCATTGGCGGCGTACTTGATCATCTCCGCGCTGGTCAGCGACGTGGTGAACAGCGGCGCGCTTTTCATCGACGCCGGCCGCGGCACGCCGGGAGGCGGATCGAAACTCTGCGCCTCGAGCGGCCCGTACAATTCGCGCATCACATCCAGCGTTTGGCTGTCGGACGCGCCTACCACGATGCGGTCGGGATAGAGCGAGTCGGCCACCGCGGTGCCCTCGCGCAGAAATTCGGGATTGCTGGCCACGCCGAAGCGGATGTTCCGCCGCTCGCCCGGCCGCGCCTCTGCGATGCCTTCCCGCACCAGCGTCTCCACCAGATTGCCGGAGCCCACCGGCACCGTGGACTTGTTGACCACGACGCGAAAACGCGCGTCGTCCATGGCAGCGCCCGTGCTCTGGGCCGCGGCCTCCAGATACTCCAGGTTGGCTTCGCCGTTGGGCAGCGGCGGGGTTCCCACCGCGATAAAAATCACCTCGCTGCGCGCCACCGCCGGCGCCAGTTCCGTAGTGAACTCGATCCCGCCCCGCGCCGCGGCCAGCGACAGCATGGTTTCCAGGTGTGGTTCGTAAATGGGCGATTCGCCCCGTTGCAGCGTCGCGATCTTCGAAGCATCGGTATCCACGCACGTTACCTGGTGTCCCAGGTAGGAAAGACACGCTCCCGTGACCGTACCCACATACCCCGTTCCGATTACCGTTACCCGCATGGCAATTTCAACTGGTTCAGACCCGTTCCCGTTGAGTATAGCGGTTCGCTCAGGTGGAGCGCCTGGACCGCCTTCCCGTCGAACAGCGCCGGCGCGGCCGGAGCAGGCGCGGCGCTTCACCGACAAGGCAGGCCTCCCCACCAGCCCGGTCTGGGAAATCGTGCGCGAAACCGCCGATCGCACTCTCGCTGCCGGGAAGGCTCTCGCCGAAAGAAACCTCCTTCCGCGGAAGATGCGCAAGGCAATCGAGCGGCGCCTTCACACCTTCCGCAACCACACATAGCAGTGATTCCCTATCCTTCCCGCTCCCGGCGCCCGCAGCAGCAGCAAATCCAGGTAGCGCAGCGGAAACAGCAGCCATCCGCACACTCCGTGCGCCACCACCCGCCACGCCCGGAACGGCAGCAGCAGCTTCACATACTCGATAGTCATCACCAGCAGCGTGGCCGTCGGTCCCGTGCGCCATCCCTCCGCGACTACTTCCATCGGTCCCGCCAGTTCCTTCAGGCCATCGATCGTGAACCTCCGAAAGTCCCTCGGATACTCGTGAAAGGGGTGGCAGAAAGGCGTCACCAGGTGGGCATAGCCGCCGGGAGCGAGTACCCGCCGGATCTCATCCATCACCTTGCCTGGATGGCGCACGTGCTCCAGGACGGCATCGCACTCCACGCGCTGAAACGTATCGGCCGGAAACGGAAGCTGTTCCGCGTCCGCGGCCACATCCACTCCCGGCACCGCGAAGAGATCGACGTTCACATAGCCCGGCGCCACGCGCCCCGCCCCGCCGATGTAGAGATTCCACCGGCCGAGGGGAAAATCCGTCGGCTCCCTGGGATTCCGGATAAACAGCGCCGGCGGCTGCAACAGCCGCTCCAGCCGGTCGCGCCAGTGGCGCGAAGTCCGTTTGCGATATTGCGCTTCGAGATCGATTCCTCTCCCGCTGTTCACATCACCCGGCCAGTCAAAGCCCATTTTGGGGCCTGCCTCGCGAGGGCGTCAAATACCGGGGTGAGGGGTTATATTTCTGAGCCATGGAGCCGGCCCCCTCCACTCCACGGAGATCACGCGCCGGCTGAAGGCCTGGGGAGCCGGCAACCAGGCCGCCATGGAACAGCTTGCGGGAGTCCGCCGGCAACTCCGAAGCGGAGCGGTCGAGCGGCGGGCGGAAAGTTCGGGACTACGGTTGTGGCCGGTTAGCGGCGCGTTGTGATTTCCGTGGCGCCCACCGTCAGGCCTTCAGACGTCGCGGTCACGTGAATGCGGCCGGCCGGGCCCTTCTGTGAGCTGACGATCAGCAGCGCCATCCCGCTGAAGGCCTTGCGATGATCGGCGTGGAACGGCTCGACCGTGGCCGCGTTGCCGTTGTCCACGGCGCGGATGCTGCCTGCGCCGGTGACGCTGAACTTCACCAGGTTGTCGGCCATCGGGCAGAGGTTGCCGTCTTTGTCTTCGATGCGGACGGTGACGAACGAGAGATCGTCGCCATCGGCCTGGATGGTGGCACGGTCCGGAGTGAGCTTCACGCGCGCGGGCGCGCCGGCGGTGCGGACCTCGTCCACCGCCACCTGCTTGCCGCCCTGGTACGCGACCGTTTTGAGGCTGCCGGGTTGATAAGGCACCTGCCACTGGAGACGGTATTTGCTGACAAACTTGCGGTCCTGGCTGGCATTCGGTCCGACCGGTATTTCGACGGGCTCGGAGAACCGTTTCTTGCGGCCCAGCGACTTGCCGTTCAGGAAGAGCTCGATCTCTTCGGCGTTGGTGTAGGCCATGACCGGGATGTTCTGCCCTTCCCTGCCCTGCCAGTTCCAGTGCGGCAGCACGTGGACCATGGGCTTCGTGGTCCACACGCTCTGATAAAGGTAGAAGCGGTCCTTGGGGAAGCCGGCGAGGTCCACGAATCCGAAATAGGAGCTGCGCGAGGGCCAGTCGGTGGTGTTCGCGCCCCTGCCGCCGAAATAGGGAGTCGGCTCGCCGATATAGTCGAAGCCGGTCCAGACGAACTCGCCGAGCACGTTGGGCAATTTGTCCTGGTACGCGAATTCCACATCCGGGCAATAGGCCCATGGCGGGGCGATGACATCGTAGCTGGTGAGCTGCAACGACGGGTGCTTTTCATACTTCTCGACCGGCAGATGGTACACGCCGCGTGAGCTGACGCACGACGCGGTTTCCGCTCCGAAGACGATCCAGTCCGGGTGCTCCTTCTGAATCTTCTCGTACTGCCAGGGCCGGTAGTTGATGCCCGGGAGATCCACGGCTGCGGCGAGGCCGTTCTTGATCGCGCCGTCTGGGTTGTTGAAGGCCGAAGTGGTAGGACGGGTGGGATCTTCCTGGTGGAAGAAATCGACCAGCCGCTTGGCCATGGCGGCGCCCTCGGGACTTCCCTGCTCCGGAATTTCGTTGCCGATGCTGTACATGATGATGCTGGGATGATTGCGGTCGCGGTGGACCATGTCGCGCACGTCGCGCTCGGACCATTCGTCGAAGTACTTGCTGTAGCCGTTAGGGACCTTAGGCCGGCGCCACATGTCAAAAGCCTCGTCCATCACCATGAGACCCATGCGGTCGCAATATTCGAGCAGCTCGGGCGAGGGCGGATTGTGGCTGGTGCGGATGGCGTTGACGCCGGCGGATTTCATGATCTGCAATTGCCGCTCGGTGGCGCGGCGGTTGACCGCGGCTCCCAGCGCGCCGAGATCGTGATGGTTGCACACGCCGTGGATTTTGACGGCGCGCCCGTTCAGCAGAAAGCCCTTGGCTTTGTCGAAGGCGATGGTGCGGATGCCGATGGGCGTGACGTAGCGGTCCAGCGCTTTTTTGCTGGCATCCATCACTTCGCTGACTACCGAGTACAGATAAGGATGCTCGATGTCCCAGCGCTGCGGGCGCGCGACGGCCAGGTTGACCGAAGCAGTCAGAGTGGCGCCGGCTGGGATAGCGACTGCGTCGTCGCTGTTGCTCACCTTTTTGCCGGAGGCGTCGAGGATGGTGGTCTGCAAGGTCACCCGGGCTTCCTGATTGGTACGGTTACGCAACTCCGTCTTCACCGTGACGGTGGCCTTGTCGCCGGTCACCTGGGGCGTAGTCACATAGGTCCCCCAGCGGCCCACATGTACGGGCCCCGTGACATCGAGCCACACGTTGCGATAGATTCCGGCGCCGGGATACCAGCGCGAGGAGCGTTCCTCCGGGGCGACCCGGACCACCAGCACGTTTTCCTGAGCGCCGAAGCGCAGGTGCGGCGTGAGGTCGAAGGCGAACCCGATGTATCCATAAGGACGGCCGCCGAGCTCGCGGCCGTTCAGCCAGACGCGCGCGTTGGACATGGCGCCATCGAACTCGATGGTGAAGTAGCGATCTTTGGCGGTGGCGGGGACGGTGAACCACTTGCGATACCAGCCGGTCCCGGAGATGGGCAGCGCGCCGGTGTGGGGATTGATCTGGGGGTCGAAGGGGCCTTCGATGGCCCAGTCGTGGGGCAACTGGATCTGGGTCCACCGGGAGTCCTGGAAATCGGGACGCTCCGCGCCGGGGGCTTCGCCCTTGAAGAAGCGCCAGCCCTCGTTGAAGGAGAGGCGCCGTTCGCCAGAAACCTGGATGGCCGAGGCGGCTTGGGCGAGGCTGGCGAATGCCAGTGTACAGAGGATGGCGCTGGACAGACGCCGCGAATTTGGGACAATCATACCCCTTATAGTAGCTTCCCGACGCGCCGCGTGCAGGGAACTTAAGATCGGTGGGCTGGAATAGGAGCGCCGGCGGCCGCGAAAGGGACGGGTGACGCAAATGACGCAAAAAACGGGTTGGCGCGTGTTAAAAAGTTGCATTGCCTAAGCTCCTTTGCATGTGTAGCTTGCGGGCATGATGGCAAATTTTGTGACGCAAAACCGGCAGGTTTTCAGGAGTTTGCGTCACAAAAGCGGCGGTTGGGGATTAGATGGTTGTCGAGGCCCGGATGCGCTCGAGATGGTCGCGCCCTTCTTCGGCGGCGACCACCAGGCGGAGGCGGCCGTCATCATCGAGGTCGGTCGCCTGGAGTTGGTCGAACGTGGCGAGCGCGGCTTCGAGTAAGCGCTCCGCTTTGGCGAGGGTGTCGCCGGCGGACTGGGCGGCGGACGGTTGCGGAGCGTATTGCCGCTGTAGCGCTTCCAATGCCTCGGCCAGCTTCGGTGCGTGCTCGGCATCGAGAGGGATGATTTCACCGCCGTAGGAAAGGCCGTCCTCGGTGACCGCGTCGGCGATGATCTGGTATTCGGATGGTTTGATGCGAACGAAGCTGCTCAACTTCGAGAAGGTGGAGCCCAGCCGACGGTACTGACGGACCACGCGGTCGGCGGTGGCGCGGCTGACGCCGAGGCGTTGGCTGCAGAAGTCCTCCCAGGTGTCTTCCAAAGCGCGGTAGCGCTTGGTCTCCTTGATTTCGATCAAGCATTCGGCGAGGGCGGCGGAGCAGCGTCCGGCCACGAGGGTGAACGCCTGATTGCGGCCCAACCAGGTTCCGAGGTCGAAGCCGCCGGCGGGCGTTTTGGATTGTTCGGTCTGTTCCATAAGGATCTCCCAAAAAGAAAACCGCTCAAGGATGAGCGGTTGGTGAAACGTAGAATCAGTGGTTTGGAAAGAAAAACCGCTCAAGTGTGAGCGGTTTTAGGGCTCCATCCGGGGGATTTGTGCCGCGTATTCTTCCCTCAGTTCTATGGTAATCCCATGACACCAAAAAAAGCCATTCACAGTGGGCTAAAAAATGAGGCTAAGATTTTATTGGTCAGTTGGTTGAACAATATTTTCAAGTTACGTGACTGAGTTTTTGGCGGGAAGGCGGTTTTTTGGGAGTTCGGAGTAAGTGATTGGGTTGGAAGGGTTCGAGAAAAATGGGAAATGAGCGATTCGGGGCAGCTCGCGGAACCGGGTTTTAGAGGCGGCATGCGGGGGCGTCGCACGCCTTCCAGAACAGCTCAAGCGTGTCCGAGCGTCCGCCGGCAGCATACGAGGCCACGCGTCAGGATGCGAAGCGCAAAGGCGCCGGCCTTTGGACTGGCTGGTATGTACGGTACGAGCAAAGTAGGTAGGTCAAGGCTAGCGCTAGCCACGCCGCGGCCGGACAACTCTGTAGGTCTTACGGGCGGTTTTCGCGGGAGGGTGCGGGGCATCAATGTATCTGCCTCTATAGCGCGGCCAGAGCTTCCGCAGAAGCCAACGCATTCAGCAACATTTGCTGGATATAGGTTTCATCGTCCAGGCCGGTTTTGACAGCGAGTTGGTGAAAACGATTCCGGTCCTCATCGGACACGCTGGCAATCAGCGCTTTGGCTGCCTCCCTGGCGGCAAGCGCCCGCTTTGCCGCTCTCATCGCCCGCCGGCCATGCTCCGTTTCCGATGCCCGCTTTAGACGACCCTCCCCGTGCGCCTGAATAAACTCGTCTGTCAATTCCTCGCGGTGGTCATACCACCATTGGGCTTCCTGCTCTTCGTTATCAAAATGCGGGATCTGCAGACTCATAATGGTCACTCCTCTTTGCTGCGCAGGTACAGTTCGATATAGCACCTGCCGGCATCATAGGCGGTGATTTACGCGGATTCTCTCGCCGCGTTCTGTGGTGACAACGTAAAGCCACCGCCCGCCGTAGGTGCGCCCGACGCTCGCGAAGCGCTCCTCTTCATCGACGTATTGCGATTCCAATTCGAGAGGATCATTCGCCAGTACCTGCTCATGCTCAGCCTCTTCCCGTGTCACGTTGTGGCGAGCAATGTGTCCGTTGTTTGCTTGGTCTCATTCGAATCCATCCGCCACAAGTCAATTATCGCTGTTTTCGAAAATCGTATCGCGAGCGCAGGACCGCCCTGAATCTTGGTTGGTCTTCATCCCGTACCGGCGGCAGGACCGCCGGTATTACTGCGGGGGCCTGTCCCGGCCGATTGCCAATCGGCCGCAGGTTGCCAACCTGCCCCACATCGCAGACCGCGGAATTGGGTCGGATGGCCCATCACTTCGTCTGAACGGGGCCGAGGTAGCGATCCAACCAGTCGAGGATCTCCTTGATGATGTCGGGACGACCCGCGGG
>JBGPKH010000089.1:0-19282 GCA_041485845.1 Bryobacteraceae bacterium | reverse complement strand
GCCTACGGTGTTGCGGCCCTCGTCAGCCGACGGGCTGCTGTTGCCTTAGTTCTTTCATCTATTCATCAACTTGCATGCGGACCAATGTTTACGGCCCGTCCGCGAAGAAGATGACCCTGGTTTTGCGAAAGTCGGGCTAGTGCAGAGGGGGAAAGCATGAAATCGTTACTTTGCTGCGGTTTGACCGGTTGCCTGATCTTCCCAGCCCTGGTCTTGGGCCAGAGGCTGGCCATTAGCCTTACACCTGACCAGATGTACGAGCAGTATCAGACCGATCCAATGTTCCTCGACAAATACAGGGGGACCGTCATTGAAGTAACCGGCGTCATCGCAACGGCGACGGCTGGGGGACAAAACCTCGTGCGGCTGAAGACCTCAGCCTCGAGTGGCATTCTTGCCCACCAGGTTCTGTGCGTCGTTCCGGCCGCGGATAAGATGTCTTTGGCGCCGCTGCGGCCGGACATGCCGGTGAAAATAACCGGCACGTTTGCTCGTTTCAATATGACGTTTGGCGGCGCGCTGGACCCGTGTCAGGTTCAGGTAGCCGGGACAGGTCCCGCAACGCAAGGCGCGCCAGCACAGCGTGCTCCGGCGCAAACAGCTCCCGCACAAGTCCCGCCGGCATCAGGACGCGACCAGCAAATCGCCGATGCCGAAAAACAGCTTGCCGATGCGGAGAAGCAACTCGCGGCATTGGAGCGGCAACTGGCCGCCGCCAGGCAGAATTCCGCGGGGGCAACGCGGGCTCCGGCTGCCAATTCACCTGCGGATCCGCCGCTCGGCGATTATGCCGTGTACCAACTGGTGTTCCCCAACTTCGCCTACCAGTACCGCTTCGCGCTCCTCGACGGCGGGCGTTACAACGTCATCGACAAGACGCCCGGCACATACACCTATGACCCGCGGACGAAGATCCTCACTTTTGAAAGCGGTGGACTGAAGGGGTTTATCGGTCTGTACTACACGCAAGGCCGCAATGCCGAAGGCCCGACGATCTGCCTGAGTCACGACGGCCGGCAGCCGGACCTTCAGGGTCCCCGTACGCAAGGCTATCAGTATGCGTATTCCCGCCCAAACGGGATCAAGAAGTGATTGGAGGCTTACGATGAAACCGCTATCCGCTATGCTTCTATTCTGCATGGTGGCGTTCCCGGCACTGGGTTTGGCGCAGAATGCCAGGCCGGCCATGAGCCTTACACCCGACCAGATGTATGAGCAGTATCAGAACGATCCCCTGTTCCTTGACAAATACAGGGGCACCGTCATTGAAGTAACCGGCGTCCTATTGTCGGCGACCACTGGGGGACAAAACCTCGTGCGGCTGAAAACCTCAGCCTCGAGCGGTGTTCTTGCCCACCAGGTTCTGTGCGTCGTTCCGGCAGCGGACAAGATGTCTCTGGCGCCGCTGCGGCCGGACATGCCGGTGAATATAACCGGCACGCTGGCCCGTTTCACGATGACGTTTGGCGGCGCGCTGGATCCGTGTCAGGTGGATCTTGCCGGGACAGGCGCCGCAGCGCAAGACCGGCAAATCGCCGAGGCCAAGAAGCAGATTGCCGATGCACAGAAGCAACTCGCGGAACTGGAGCGGCAAGTGGGCGCCCCGGGAGACCCTCCGGCACAACGCTCCACCGGGAGCACCTTTACTCCTGACCAACTTGCCGAGCAGTACCAGACCGATCCGTTGTTCTCGGACAAATACCAGGGTAAAACCGTTCACGTAACCGGCGTGGTGTTCACCGCGGGTACCAGCGGACTTGTGGTCGTGTACACTTCCCCGGCGAGCTCAATTACCGCCAAGCCGGTGGCCTGCCACGTTCCCCAAGGCCAGACCGCGCCGCTCGCCAGCCTGAAGAAAAACACGCCCGTACGGTTAACTGGTGTTTTCACCTCGTTCCATCCGGTCTACGGCGGCACGCTGAACCCGTGCAGCGTCGAGATCGTGCGGTAGCCGTTGGCGGCGCCGACGCTGCTCTTAGAGCCAGTCGCAAGCAGAAGGCTCCGCGCGCCGGCGATGCCGCGCGGCAAGATCACCACCGCCGATCGAAGAGTTCCTCCGGCGCCCACGCCAGCCTTTCTTCGCACCAATTCTTCCATGATGCGGCGAACCAACTCGCCGGCGCGACCGGTCGGCTGCCAGGTGTGACCAGGGCGGCTCCTGCCGGAGGTAGTGGCTCGCCGCCCGGCGTAGCTCCTCATAGACCAGCGGCATCAGTTCGTCTAGTACCTTCTCGCCACGATTCCAGGCTTGCAAGAGTTCGGTGACGTCGCGGCGCATAAACATATTGACTCCGCCTTGAGTTCGACATATTTTACATGAGCCCAGGCCCGTCTGCATTTTCCTGGATTTTTCTTGGTCCACTTTGGGGCGGTTCTTCGCTGTATCAAACCGAGGAGGGATCATGGAAAACCTCAGGACACCGTTTGATAAACACAGTCTCGTATCACCCGAGGGCCACTCCCTCCCGGTTGTGGCTCCGATGGGAGCCGCGCGCGTCTGCAAGCGGCAGCTCAGCTTGTCTTTCTCCCTGATTGCTCTGCTGTGCTTCCAGGCGGCTCGCGCCGGCGCGGCCGTTCCTCCTCACACCGGCCAGAACGTGGTCAACGGCCGCGATCAGAGCTACCAGATCATCAGCGATGACACCGGTCAATCCCAAGGTCCCTACCCGATTCCGGCCTATGTTGTGCCGAGCCCGTTGCCGGTCGGGTGGCAACCCGATTCATGGATTGCGCCGCGTGCCACCCAGCCTACGGACGAAAGCACCCCCCCGACCTACAAGACGACGACGACCGTGTATCAAATGAGCTTCGTCGTCGGCTCTGTCGTCGGCCCTAATCCGGCGTCTTTGTTCGTGTTCGTGTCAGCGGACGACGGCGTGCTCGTGACGCTGTTTAACTCGAACAAGCCTAACGGAGCAACGGTATTCTTCAATTCCAACCTTCGCCATACCGGCTTACCTCCGCCGCGGCCTGCAATAGAGTATGGTTACGGCCAGTTCGCTCTGTGCAGTTCCCTCGGCGGCCTTTGCACTGGGGTGCTCACACCCGGAGTCAACACACTGCAGTTCCGTGTCCTACGCCTTGTTGATGCTGCTCCCACCGGTCTGACTGTATCTTTCTTGGGCAATTTGGGCGATCAAAATCTCGTCACCGGCGCGAACAGCGCGCGGCCGTTCTATTTTCTGAATGTGCTGCCCGATCCGGTCGACGGTGCCAGCGGCCAATACTACGACGCGTCCGACGATCTGTTACTCGGAGGGCCGCTCGACCTGAGTTTCTCGCGCTATTACTCGTCAGCGCTGTCCGTGGCCGGGTTCTCCTCTGCTCTTGGCGTCAATTGGATGAGCAATTTCGATGTGGCTCTCTCCGTCTCGGGCGCTACCGCGAAGGCGTTGTTGTTCGGCGGCAAAGTGGTTCAGTTCACCGGCAGTGGAGGCGCATGGCAACTCCAGTCGCCCGCCGATATCGCATATCAGCTCGCCCTGTCGGGTGGCGTCTACAAGCTGATGGACCCGGTCAATCGCAAGATCTACACGTTCAATTCCGATGGCGCCTTGACGCGCATCGAGGACCGCAACGGCAACGCCATCACAGTGACGCCCGGGCCGTTCGGTCCGACCGCCATTTCCGATGGACTCGGAAGAACGTTGACACCCACCTATACGAATGGTCAACTGACCAAGGTGCAGGATCAGGGCGGGCGCGCCTTTGTCTATGCCTACAACGGCAACCTGCTGGTGTCGGCGACCGATCAGTACAACGCCACCACCAACTACACCTATACCACCAGCGGGTCGCTCACCGGACTGATGACGGCGAAGCAACTGCCGCGCGGTGACAGCCCGACGACCCAGACCTACGACGCATCGGGCCGCGTATCTTCGCAAATCGATGGGAACAACAACACCACCAAGATTGCCTTCGACGGCAATGGGGGAACAACCATCACCGATCCGCTGGGAGCCGTCACCAAACAAACCAGTGACAACACCGGCGATGTGACGGCGCTGTCCGATCCCGCCGGCGGCACGGCCAACGCCACCTACGGTGCCACCAACCGGCGCACCGGCGTCACTGACAAGTCCGGCAATCACACGGCATTCACGTGGCACGCCCCCAGCGGCCTTCCCGCTTCGACCACCGACCCCCTCGGCAACACGACGGCGTATTCCTACACGGCGCAGGTGCAAGGCTCGTTGACCTTCTACAACCTTACCGGCATCACGTACCCCGACGGCGCGTCGACGGCTTTGTCCTATGATGCCAATGGCAATGTGGTCTCCATGACAACCCGCGATGGCTCCGTGACGAAATACGCCTACGACAGCGCAGGCCGCGTCCTCACGATCACCGCGCCCGACAAGGGAGTCACTTCCTATGCCTGGAACGCCGATTCGACGCTGGCCTCCAGGACGGACGCACTCGGTAATAAATCCGCCTACTCCTACGATTCGGTCAAGCGTCTGATCCAGATCACCGATCCAAACGGCGGTGTCACCAGCTTCGTCTACGATAAGTCGGGGGGCCACATGTCGGCGTCCACATATGCGGCCGGGGAATCGGATTCGCTTACGTATGATGCCAATGGCCAGCCGCAAAGCTGGGTAAACGGCGCCTCCGGCACATACACTTACGCCTACAGCAACACGGAGCGGATCGCCAGCGTGACCGATCCGCTGAAAAACAAGGTGAGCTACACCTATGATGCCGCGGACCGGCTCGCCTCTATCACGGATCCCACGGGGGTCGTGGTTTCCTACGCCTACGATTCGGCCAATCGCGTGACATCCGTCTCCGATTCATCCGGACCTCGCCTCTCTTACGCTTATACCGCCGATGGCTACATTGCCAGCGCTTCGGACGGGAGCGGCAACAAGACGTCGTATACTTACGATGCGCTGGGGCGGCTGGTGGGCCTTAACACGGCTGGCGGGAACAAGTATGCCCTCACCTACGACAAGTTGGGCCAACTGATCGGCACTACCAATCCTCTCGGCGAGACTCAAACCCTGACCCGCGACGCCATCGGGAACGTGACGCAGATCGCCATGTCCGGAGGGATCGCCACTTCGATTACACCGGACTGGCGTGGCCAACCGACCTCCATCACCTCCGCCAACGGCAACAAATGGTCGATTGCTTACGACGCGGCGGGCCGTCCTTCGCAGATTACCGATCCGCTGGGTAATGCCACGAGCTTCACCTACACCGGCAGCCAGCTTACGCAAGCCACTCTACCGCTCGGGACGGTGACGGTCACGAACGATGCCGATGGGCGCGTGACCAAGCGCCAGTTCAGCGACAATACCGTGATCAACGCCGGCTTCGACGGCAACGGCCTTTTGATTTCTGCGGACAACGTGACCATCAAGCGCGATGCGAAGGACCAGCCCACCAATATCAATGGAATCGCGATCACCCTCGACGGCGCAGGCCGGCTTGCAACCCTAACCTACGCACCTGGCAAGACCATCACCTATGCGTACAATAATAGCGGCCGGCTGACCACGATCACCGATTGGGTGGGCGGTAAGACTTCGTTGACTTACGATGGGGCGAGCCGGCTGGTCACCCTGACCTATCCCAACGGCGTCGTCACCACGTACTCCTACGACGCCGACGGTCGTGTCATCAAGGTCGCGTTCGGCGCCCTGGGGAGCATATCGCTCACGCGCGATGCCGCGGGCAAGATCACCGCGGCCGATCGCAGTGTTCCCCTGGCGCCCGCGATTGCCAATCTTTCTGCGCAGCAATACTCGTATGACGCTGCCGGGGAACTCACCAGCGCTACCAGCGACAAGATGGGGCGGGTGACTTCGCAGGGGAGCCGCACTTACACCTGGAATCTCGCTTCGCAACTGACCTCGTTTCACGACGGGACGAACTCGGCGACGTTCACCTACGACGGCCGGGGCGAGATCAATACGCTAACCACCGGAAGCAGTACGCGCAGCTTCGTGTTCAACTACCTCTTTCCCCTTCCGGCGTTGTCCATCGTGCGGCAGGGCGGCAGCGACCTGCGGTACTACGTCTACCTTCCGGATGGACGCCTGCTGTACAGCATCGAGGCCAACAATACGCGACACTTTTATCACTTCGATGAGATGGGCAACACTGTTCTGCTCAGCGGCGATGGGGGAGCGGTCACCGATAGCTACGCCATCACTCCCTACGGAGAGATTGCCGATCACTCGGGAACGTCTGACAATCCATTCACCTGGCAAGGACAGTACGGCGTTTACCAGGAAGGCGCCGCCCTCTACTATGTCCGCGCCCGGCATTACGATGCGTCGGCCGCGCGCTTCATTTCACCGGATCCCGAGATGAGCGCCGATCCGCGCAGTTCGGAGCCGTATGTGTACGCGAACGGGAATCCGTTGCGGTGGGTGGACCCGCTGGGCAATGACAATGTTCTCAACGTGCTGAAGGATGCCGGCACCGGTCTTCTCAATACGGTGATTGACGGCCTCAAGTATTTGTGGAGCGGCGGCGAGTGGGTGCTCCAGAAGGTGGAGGGTATCGTCAAGTCGGGCCTCGGCACA
Organism: Bryobacteraceae bacterium; assembly: GCA_041485845.1. Taxonomy (GTDB): domain Bacteria; phylum Acidobacteriota; class Terriglobia; order Bryobacterales; family Bryobacteraceae; genus OMOG01. Next base: position 12,740 of record JBGPKH010000089.1, on the reverse strand, counting down.
CGAAGTGGAACCTTAGCGACGTCTATTCCGCCTGTTCACCCACCCGATCCACCACCTCCGGATCCGCCGGTTTGGGTAGCGCCCGCCCCGCTGCCTCACAGGGAGATCACCGGTCTCATGCTTTGCGAGAAGCTGGGGTACTGCAACGCTAAGGGACTGATAAGCCCCGCCGGCATTCCGGTTATCACACTCAGTATAGGCAAGATTGTCAGCAATGACGGGTCAAGCATTGTCTCCAACGATGGGGCTAGTGTTATCAGCAACGATGGCTCTACACTGGTCAGCCACGATGGCGCGAGTCTCATCGGCCACGACGGCTCGACTCTCATCCGCCTCGTCGGCGTCGACAACCAGGATCTCGTTCGCCTCGATATCGCCAGTCTGGTCGGCCACGATCCCGCCAGTCTCATCGGCCACGACGGCAGGACTCTGGTCAGCCACGATGGCGGCAGTCTCATCCGCGCCGTCGGCAATAATGTAGTCGCCATCGTCGGCAGTGGTATCGTCAGCAACGACGCCAGTTCCTTGAAGCCCCGCCAATAGGAGAAATCGAGATGATCCGCTTCACACTTACGCTTCTTGCCGCACAAATGCTCTCGGCGGCGGTCAATTACTCCTATGACGCCGCCGGCCGCCTGACGCGAATCGACTACGGCGGCGGCGGCTCGATCGTCTACACCTACGACAAGGCCGGCAACCTGTTGAGCCGGACCTCCACCACACCGCCGCCCGGCGGCCCCATCGTCGTCTCCGCCCTGCCGGCCTCCGGAGCCGCCGCCACGGACAGTTTTACCTTCCAGTTCGCGCACTCCGGTGGAGCGCAGAATCTCGCGATTTTGGACGTGCTGATCAACGATTTCCTCGACGGCCGCCATGCCTGTTATCTGGCATACGTCGTGTCGATCTCCACACTGGTGCTGGTCGACGATGCGGGCGACGGCGGAGGACCGTTCGCCGGATCGGTGGCTCTGGGCAATCCCGCAACCGTGATCCAGAACAGCCAATGCGCGGTGAGCCTCACCTCCGCCTCAGGCAGCGGCAACAACTTCTCGCTGGGCCTGAACATCACGTTCAAGCCCGTATTTGGCGGCAACCGGATTCAGTACCTGGCCGCGCGCGACACGGGGCAGGGCAACACCGACTGGCAGGCCATGGGAGTGCGGCAGGTGGCGTTCACGCAGCCAGGGAATATCGCTGTGACAGGCGCGAACCCGCAGCGCATCGCAGCAGCGGCGGGCGCCGCCCAGACCCTCACCTTTAGCCTCACCGACACCAAGGGCACCGGCGATTTCGGCGTGGTCGACGTGTTGATGAACAACTTCCTCGACGGGCACAAGGCCTGCTACCTGGCGTACGTAGCGCCGACCAACACGCTGCTGCTGGTGGACGACGCTGGAGACGCCGGAGGACCATTCGCGGGGAACATGGTTCTGAACGGGGGCGCCGCCATCATCCAGAACAGCTACTGCATGGTGAGCGGGGCCGGTTCCTCGGCCGTCACCAACGGGAACACTCTGACCCTGACATTGAACGTCACCGCGAAGACCGCCTTCATCGGGAACCGTGTCATATGGGTGGCGGGCCGTGACCGCGGGGATGTCAACAACACCGGCTGGCAGGCGATGGGCACCTGGAGTGTGCAATAGGGCCCCATCAGGTGGCCTGGGTTTCCAGGTAGCGGTGAAGGGTGGATTTCGCCAGCACCCAGTCGCGCTTGATCGTAGCGGTGGAGGCGCCCATGACCGTCGCCGTCTCTTCAATCGAGAGTCCGGCGAAGAAGCGCAGTTCCACCATACGGCCGTAGCCGGGATCCAAGCCGGTCAGTCTGTTGAGAGCTTCGTCGAGTCCCAGCAGGTCGACCTCTTGTTGGACGCTGCCCGCCGCGTCGCTCAAGGCGATCGTCTGGCCCACGTCGCGCTTCTGGGCACGCCGGACTCTGGCACGGTCCACCAGGATGTTGCGCATGATCTTGGCGGCGACGCCGAGGAAATGAGCGCGGCCCTGCCAGTTGGTCTTTCTGCGGTCGACCAGCCGCAGGTAGGCTTCATTGACCAGCGCCGTCGGCTGTAGCGCGTGACCGGGCCGTTCCTGGCGGAGGTAGTGGCTGGCTGCCCGGCGCAACTCTTCGTACACGAGCGGCATCAGCTCGTCCAGGACCTGCTCTCCGCGGTTCCAGGCCCGCAGCAATTCGGTGACGTCACGGCGCGCAGACATTCTCGATAACGAGGTATTGTACACGAGCGCCAGCCTCGCGGCAGGCGTGTTGTTGTTCGACACACCTGGGGGTGTGTTGCCGGCGTGGATCAGTGACCGCCGGCGTTACTGGATTTTCCGCAGCACCGCCCGATATCGGGCTTCCCGCCGCAGCTTCGCCAACAGCGGCTCCCGCTCCATGCGCTGCGCGTCGCGGAAACCGTGCTCCGCCGCGCGCTCCAGCGCTTCGAGCGCGCGCTTGGTGTTACCCGCCGCGGCGTGCGCCACCGCCAGCGAATACCAGGAGCCGGCGTTCTCGGGCCGGATCAGCACCGCCGTTTCGTACAGACGCGCGGCGGCGCCGTACTCACGCTCCTGCATGAGCGCCCGGCCGCGCTCCATCGATTCGATGGTCACGCTGCCGATCGCGCGCCGCGCCACGCGGCGGTCGCCGCTGTCCTCGGATTTCGCCGCGTCTTTTTGCAGCCGCTGGATCAGCGCGGGCTTCTCCGGGTCGCCGGCCGAGGCGATTTCTTGCATGAGATGCTCGAAGCGCGCTGCCTGTTTCGCCTGGTCCTTGGAGGTCGAGGCCGCTTGCGGTGGAACGCGTCCCAGGAAAAAGTCGAGGGCCTCCGCCGCCAGCGTTGCGGGCAGCCATTCGTGACCGCCGGTGAATTCGACGAAGCGGTGCGGCACGCCGCGCTTCGCCAGATCCTGGCTGAGGCGGTAGAGCTCGTCGTAGTTGAAGTCGTCTACGCCGGCGGTGGCAAAGAGGCGGAAGGGAACCTGTTTCGGCGGCGAGGGCGATCCGAAGCCCGCGCTGCACGCGACCACTCCGGCGATTCCTCCGTTCTGGGCCCACGCCAGGGCCAGGCGCGCGCCGCCCGACAGGCCCGCCGCATAGATACGGGTGTCGTCGATCGACAGACGGGCGTGCGTGTCGGCCACCAGCGCCCGGATCGCCTCCTGGGAAGGCGCGATCGGCCCGTTGCGCGAGTTGTTCGAACCGGCGACCAGGAAGCCCGCCTTTTCCGCTGCCTGCGAGAAGCGCTCCACGGGAACACGGCCGCGCGCTCCGGGGTCCAGACAATACAGGATCGGCCAGGGCCGGCCGGGCGAATAGTTGGAGGGCAGGTACAGCGCGTAGCTCTGGCGGTCGTTGTCGCGCACGGTGACGCGTTCCAGCACCTGGCCGCGTGGCAGATCCTGTGCGGCGAGCGCGGAGGCGGCCCATAGCGCGAACCATCGAGCCGGCATCATACGGTCATCATCTCGACCAGTTTCTCGCGTTTCCCTTCGCGCGCGACATCAATCGGGCAGTAGCCGCCGCGGTCGCGCCGGGTGAGATCCGCGCCCCCGTCCAGGACCGCCTTCACGCACGCCAGCCGCTCTGGCTTGGGACCGCCAGCCTCGGCACGCGGATTCTCCTGCGGCAGGGCGTGCGGCGGGCGATAGTTACGAAAGCCGCCGTTCAGATCGGCGCCCTTACGGTGCAGCACCTCCACCGCCGGCCGGAAGGCCCGGCGCGCCGCTTCGAGGATCGCGCGCGGCTGCCGCGCCGCCTCCGGTCTGGCCTGGATCGACGAGCGAACCGCCGGCAGGTTGCACGACCTCAGCGCTTCGATCAACTCATCCGCCATAGCCACTTATCATAGCGGCAGTCAGGCAGGGCCTACAGTGGCGAATCGGGCCGGGCGATGGTGCGCCACATGTGCGCCACGTGGCTGCCGTCGTTCCCCAGCCCCTCTTTGGGCTGCTTGAAGTGGCGCCCGACTATATCGAGGAACGGCTCGATGGTCACTACCGCTTCCGGATCGAAAGCATACAGATCGTTGACCGTCACCAGGCGGGGCTCCATGTACCACTTGTGCTTTCGTATGAACTGGTAGGTCGCCTCGATGTGAGGCGGCGGCACGTAGTCCGTTCCAAACGTCCGCTTGTAGAGGTCCGGATACTCGTACCCCGCCGCGGAGTCGGGATAGAAACGAAGCGCCTGGTGGTAGCGGATGGCAAAGCTGACCTTCTCCGGAACGTATGGCTCGAAGAGCTGGGCGCCCCACCATCCGCGATCCGGTTTCATGAGGCACTGCACCACGTCGTGAAGCAGGCAGGCCAGGATAATCTCCTCCCGCATGCCGGTCTTCATGGCACGCGTGGCGCTCTGCAGTACGTGGTTGGCGGGCGCGAAGCGGAGCTTGAAGAAGTCCAGCAGCGTCGGTTTGGGCGGCAGCGTCTCCAACCTCTTCACGTGGCCGCTGGCCGACGCGAAAAGGCTGCCCGCGCCCCTACGGTAGGCCCGGCTCTCGATCTGCGCCTCCAGCCCGGCCACGGTGGGAAACTTGCGGGCCTCCGGCTGCTGGGCAGCCGCCGCATAACTGTTCGGACATGTAATTTTCGAGGGCGCCGGCCTTCGCCTCCGGGTCCATCAGACTCACGGCTGCGGCGCCGCCCAGACTGGCGAAGAACGCCCGGCGATCGATCTGCATAGCCCCTCCTGTTGACGGTCGCTCAAGTCTACGTCTGCGGCCCGTCGCGCGCAAGGGCAGCCACTTCTCAGAGTTTGAGGAGCCGCGGTAGAGGCCGGCGAGCCTCAGCACTTACTAACTCCGAGTATTTGACTCCGGCCTGAACTTCCCATAACATGGTCCCCGCGACCTCACGTAGGAAGCACCAGGAGGGACTCATGCCTCGAATCTCTTTACCCGTCGAACAAATGAAAGATCGCTATAAGGTGGTGGTAATCGGGTCCGGTTATGGGGGGGCAATTGCCGCTTCGCGCATGGCCCGCGCCGGCCAGCAGGTCTGCGTTCTGGAGCGGGGCCGGGAGATCCAGCCGGGTGAATACCCCAACACGCTGGAAAAGGCCGCCATGGAATTCCAGACCGATGTTCCCGGGGAGCACCTGGGGTCGCCCACGGGCCTGTTCGATTTTCGCGTCAATCCCGATATCAACGTGCTGCTCGGCTGCGGCTTGGGCGGCACTTCGCTCATCAATGCCAACGTGGGCCTGCGCGCGGAGAAGCGCGTGTTTGACGATCCCGTCTGGCCCGCGGGTTTCCGCAACGATTCCGACCTGGTGGAAAAGAGCTACGAGCGCGCCGAAAAGGTCCTCAACCCCCAGCCCGTTCCGGATTCCTTCGCCAGGCTCCCCAAGATGGAAGCCCTGCACACTTCCGCCGAGTCCATGAACGCACCGTGGTACCGCACGCCGCTCTATGTCACGTTCCAAGATCCCGAAGGCGGAGTGAACCCCTTCGGCGTGCCGCAGACCGCGTGCATCGGCTGCGGCGATTGCGTGTCCGGCTGTAACTTTCACGCTAAGAACACCACCCTCATGAACTATCTGCCGGACGCCGCGAATTTTGGCGCGGAGATCTTCTGCGAGGTTTCGGTCCGTCACCTGGAGCGTGACGCCAGCGGCTGGCGCGTCTATTATGAGCCGCTGGGCGTGGGCCGCGAGAAGTTTTCCGCACCGGACCAGTTCGTGAGCGCCGACATCGTGATCCTGGGCGCCGGCACGCTCGGCTCCACCGAGATCCTGCTGCGGTCGGCGCAAAATGGGCTGGCGGTATCTTCGAAGCTGGGCGAGCGGTTCACCGGCAACGGAGACGTTCTGGGCTTCGGCTTCAATACCGGCGCCGAGATCAACGGCATCGGGTTCGGCGCCCACCATCCCGAGGGGCGCGAAAAGGTGGGCCCGTGCATCACCAGCGCGATCGATCTCCGCGAGCAGCCCGAGCTGAACCAGGGCATGGTGATCGAGGAGGGTTCCATTCCGGGGGCCATCGGCACGCTGCTGCCCGCCGGTCTGGCCGCTGCGGCCGCGCTCGGCGGCAACCAGCCGCGGGGCCTCCACGAAATCATCGCCGAAAAGACGCGCGAGCTCGAAAGCCTGGTCGCCGGTCCGTACGTCGGCTCCATCCGCAACACCCAGACGTACCTGATCATGACCCACGACAACGGCGCCGGCCGCACGTACCTCGACGCGCACGACCGCCTGCGCATCTCGTGGCCGGGCGTGGGCAGCGCAGAGATTTTCCAAAAGGCCAACGCCAATCTCAAGAAGGCCACCGGCCCGCTGGGCGGCGTCTACGCCCCCAACCCCACCTGGCATTCGATGCAGACCCAGACGCTGGTGAGCGTCCACCCGCTGGGCGGCTGCATCATGGGCGAAAGCGCCGCCGAGGGAGTGGTGAATCACAAGGGCCAGGTGTTCGCCGGCGCCGCCGGCGCCGCGGTCTACGAAGGACTCTACGTGGACGACGGCGCCGTGCTGCCGCGGCCCCTGGGCGTCAATCCCTCGCTGACCATCTCCGCGGTTGCCGAGCGCACCTGCGCGCTCATCGCCGCGGACCGCGGGTGGAAGATCGACTACGACGCGCCCTCGCGGCCGGATTCTAAAGTGAGTTCGGCAGTGGCCACCACCGCCGGAATCGAATTCACCGAAACGATGAAGGGCTTCTGGAGCGCCGGCGCGGCGGACTTCGAAACCGGCGCCAGTCAGGGCGCAGCCGCCGGCAACGTCTTCCAGTTCACCCTCACCATTCGCGGCGAAGACGTGAACGCCATGGTGCAGGAACCCGGCCACGAAGCGCGCATGGCCGGCACCGCGATCGCGCCCGCGCTTTCCTCCAAGCCGCTGAGCGTTACCGATGGCGTCTTCAATCTCTTCGTGGTCAACCCCGACGAGGTCGAAACGCACAACATGCGCTATCGGATGACGCTGGTCTCCGAAGAAGGCAAGCGGTGGTACTTCGACGGCTTCAAAGTCGTGCATGAGCGTCCCGTTTTCGACGTATGGCACGATACCAGCACGCTCTACATCACGCTTCAGGAAGGCAGCAGCGCCGGCCCCGCGATCGGCAAAGGCGTGCTGCACATCGAGCCCGCCGACTTCGCCAAACAGATAACCACCATGCAGGTCACCAATGCCGCCAACGAAGCCCAGCGCCTGAAGAGCCTCGCGGCATTCGGCGATTTCTTCGCCGGCACGCTGTTCCAGACCTACGGCGACCTGTTCGCGCGCACCAGCGCCTTCAATCCCGACGCCCCTCCACGGAAGAAGCGCGCCCTGAGGGTGGGCGCTCCGGTGGTCTACCCGTTCGCCGCCAAGGACGGAGTCGCGTTACGGCTGACGCGCTACCAGGGTGGCTCGAAGGGCCCCGTGATCCTGTCCCACGGGCTCGGCGTGTCCAGCCTGATCTTCTCGCTCGACACCATCGAGACCAACATGCTCGAGTACCTGTACGCGCACGGCTACGACGTATGGCTGCTGGACTACCGCGACTCCATCGCACTGCCGGCCGCCGGTCTCCAATCGTCGGGCGACGACGTTGCCACTCTCGATTACCCGGCCGCGGTGGACAAGGTTCGTGCGGTCACCGGCTCTCCGGACGTGCAGATGGTGGCGCACTGCTGGGGCTCCACCACGTTCTTCATGGCGATGCTGGCGGGCCTCGAAGGCGTGCGCTCGGCGGTCTGCTCGCAGATCGCGACCCACGTGGTGGCGCCCATCGCGACGCACATCAAGACTGGCCTGCACATCCCCACCTTCCTCCGGGACATCGGCGTCAAATCGCTGACGGCCTTCGCCTCCACCAAGGAGAGCCTCGTCGAGAAGGTCTACGACGCGGGTCTGCGGCTGTACCCCGTGCAACTCCGCGAGCGCTGCCAGAACCTCACCTGCCACCGCATCAGCTTCATGTACGCTCCGCTCTACGACCACGCGCAGTTGAACGAAGCGACCCACTCCACCCTGTACGAAACCTTCGGCGTGGCCAACATGAAGGCGTTCCAGCACCTCGAATTGCTCACCAACAAGGGCCACTTGGTGAACTTCGCGGGCGAAGACGTGTACCTGCCGCACCTGGACCGGCTGACCATCCCCATCACGTTCATTCACGGGGCGGACAACGAGTGCTTCGAACCGAAGAGCACGCAGATCACCTACGACCTGCTGCGCCAGACCAATGGCAAGAGCCTGTACGACCGCCACGTGATTCCCGGGTACGGGCACATCGACTGCATTTTCGGCAAGAACGCCTGGCAGGACGTTTTTCCGATCGTGCTGGACGCGCTCGACGGGGCCAAGCTGCGGGCGGTGCAGGCGGCAGGCGTGTAGGACGGAGCGACGCCTATGACACCGCGCCAACAACCAACACGGCGGCTGGGTGATTCAGCCGCGTAGTCTGGATCGGCATCGTCTTCAACCTCTTCTTCATCGCGCTGCAAGTCTTCCAGCCGGCGGTGGTGCTGCCGCTGCCGATCGCCGCCGGCTTCATCGTCTACACCAACCTCATCCGCCACGAGCCGGAGACCGGGTCCGGGGAGCTTGCCGGGGAAGCTGCCGGGCAGCACGCGGAAAATCCAGTACAGGAGCCGGCTGTTGGGACCCAGCCCGATGGCGGCGTACTTGTAGCGCTGTACGATGCCGCGCCTGGCGCGTGCCCGGCCGTGAGAACTAAAAGTTGAACTTCACCGACAACTGAATATAACGCGGCTGGTTGCCGTTATTGCTGCTCACGTTGGCCTTGTTCACCGTCCCGAAGCTGGAGCTGGTCAGGGTGCTGTTGGGCTGCTGCTGGTAGAAGTTGAAGGTGTTGGTGACGTTAAAGACCTCGGCCCGGAACTGAACGCTGGCTCGCTCCGTGATGCGCGTGGTCTTGTTCAAGGATACGTCGGCATTGGGCACACTCATGGTCCGGATCTGGCCGGAAAACGCCGGTTCCGCGGCCGGCGCAAAGAGAGGCTCGCTCAGGAAGTTGTAATCGGTGCAGCCGGCTTTGGTGCTGAAGGACTGCATGGTGATGGTCCCGTTGGTATTCCATTGGGCCGCGCAAGGCTGCACGACCTGCACGATGGGCGCATGCCAATTGATGTTCGGCAGCTTGGCTTCCTTGACGTAGATAAAGCTGCCGGGCAGCCGCCAGGGAATGCCGGAATGGTAACCAAACAGAACATTAGCTTCCCACCCGCCGACCAGCCGGCTGACGAGGCGGCCCGACGAGTTGAAGAAACGCTGTCCCGGCCCGAGAGGAAGCTGATAAACGGCCGTGGCTTTGACGCTTTGCGGTTGATCGTACTGGTAGATGCTGCGCTGCGGCACCAGCCTCTGGATGTCGTTATAGCCGTTCTGATAGACCTGCTTGGACAGGGTCCAGTTGGCTACCAGGGTCAACCCGTTCCGGGCGCGGACCTCGTACGTTACCTGGAACGAGTTGTACCAGGAAAAGGCGGCGTTCCTCTTAGCCCCGGTGATCCCGCCGAACTGCGGATACGGAACGGTCAGGGTGGAGCGGGCCAGGGTAGGACTGGAGTAGTACGAGGTGCCGTTGAAAGGCGTCAACTGGTAAAACGGGTTGGGGATCAACGCCTGGCAATAGGATGCGGCGCCGCCTTCCCAGGCGTCGCACTGCTGGCGGAGACTCAGCGGAATGAAGTTGATCGGTTGAGTCGAATCCAGGTTGTCGCCACGGCTGCCGACATAGCTGGCATCGATCTTGGAATGCCCGGGGAGCTCGTATTGGAAACCGAACGAGAACTGGTCCATGTTCGGGAGTGTGAACTTGGGATTCACGACGGTCAAGCCTTGGCCGACAAAAGTGTTGGCGCCGAGCGAGGATCCCAGCGGGAGCAGCAGACCCGAGGGAAAGGGATTGTCGATCAGATTGGGAATGGGTGTGCGGCCTCCGTCGTTGGAGGTCACCAGGGGCGTGGAGGTATTGAATCCGCTGCTTTGAATGTAGTTGTTGCTGGGGTTGAGATAGTACCGGCCCCAACCGCCGCGCATGATCAGCTTGTTAGCCATGCGATAGGCCAAACCGACGCGCGGCTGGATCGCCTTCATGTAAGTGTCGGCGGCGTTCCGGGGCTGACCATTGACTCCCGCAAAGAGCAGTCCGCCCTTGACGGTGGGAAATCCCGGAAACTGCTGTTGGTTGATGAGTTGGTTCACGGGGCCGGTCACATTCGGATCGAAGCCGCGATCCATGCGGTTGAAGCGTTCATACGGCGGAACATTGAAGTCCCAGCGCAACCCCAGATTGAGCGACAGGCGGCTGGTAACCCGCCAGTCGTCCTGGATCCACGGCGCATAGTAGTGTTCCTGGTAAACACCCAGCAGGCTGTAGGCGGAACTGCCGCCGCTCGGCGTGCCCAACAACCAGGACGCGATGCTGTCGCCGCTGAGAGGGTCCGACTGGGCGTAGTTCTGCTGCGTCCAGCCGGGACTGGCACTCAGGCTGAGAGCAGTGCTGAAATTTTGAGTGACGTACTGAATGTCCCGCACATCCACACCGGCCTTGACGGAATGACCCTTTACGTTCCAGTTCAGGCTGGCGGCGAAGGCGCCGGTGTTGGTGATGTCACCGGTCGGATATTGGCCCAGACTAAAGTAGTTGGAAAAGCTATAGGCGCCGAAGAAGGCCCCGCCGGGCAGGCTGCCCACCAGGGAGCTCGGAAAGCCCAATTTCGTGAGGTCGAATCCCGCGTTGGCGTCGCCGCGATCCTCTCCCAGGTAACGGGCGAAAGAGACGCGGGCATTCAGCACCACTTGAGGAGAAACGATTCCGACCCACTCCAGACCGAGCGAGTCGTTGGTGCGAACCTCCGGCAGGGAACCGGCCTGGCCCGGCCCCAGGACCGCGTTCGAGCCGTCCCATCCCATCTCCAGCCGGTTGCTGCGGATCTGCCGGAACGACAAGCGATTCCGGCTTCCGACCTGCTGATCGATCTTTACGACCTCGTTGTAAAAAGAGTCCTTGTCCGGAGCGTCGAAGTACAAGTTTCCCTGGGAGTAATTCTGGCCGGAAGTGGTGGTATTCGGCGCGGGAAAGTAGCTGAGGATTTTCTTGGCGATCGGGTTGATGCGGCCGGCCGGAATGGATTTGTTCGGGAAAGGCTGCCGGGTCCAGGTCCCGTTCACATTTTGGCCGGTGGCAGGGTCGTAGAGGGTGATCGGTTGTCCGACGCCGTTCACGAGCTTGGAGAAATCGCCGTTGGAGAATTCCGGCGCAGGAGTGGAAAGAGTATAGGGCCGCGGCGTGTTCTCGCGGTATTTCTCGTAGGTGAACAGGAAGAAGGTTTTGTTGCGGCCATCGTAGACCCTGGGGACATAGACGGGGCCGGCGAGCTGGCCTCCGTACTGGTCCAGATAGTGCTCCCCTTTGGGCGAGCCGACGGCATTGTTCTGGAAAGAGTTGGCATCCCACGCTTTGCGGCGCGCAAACTCGTAAACCGTTCCGTGCGGCGTGTTGGTGCCGCTTTTCAGCGAGACATTCACGATGCCGCCGCTGGTGTGGCCATATTGCGCGTCGTATGAATTGGTCTGTATCTTGAACTCCTGGACGGCATCCACCGGCGGAACGTAGGCGATATTGTTGGAGCCGGCTTGCGCGTTGTTAGGCGCGCCATCGAGCAGGAATTCGTTGCTTTGATACAGCCCTCCGTTGATGGTCCACTGGGCAATCGCTCCATTGTCGAAGGGCCGTTGATATATGACCGTGCCGTTGAAATTCACGCCCGCCACGATCTTGGCGAGCATGAACGGGTTGCGGCCGTTTAAGGGCAGCTCCGCCACGCTCTGCCGGTCGACCAGAGTGCCGCGATCGGCCTTGGCGGTTTCGAGCAGCGGCGAGTCGGCGGTGATCGTGAGCTGCTCGGTGACTGCTCCCACTTCGAGAGGGATATCTACGCCAACCGTATCGCCTACACTCAGCACCAGGCTCGCGCGCACGAATTTCTTGAACCCGGCAGCCTCTGCCGACACAGTGTAAGATCCGGGGTTCAGAAACGGCACGGCGTACAGACCCGCGCTGTCCGTGACGGTGCCCACTACTAGATTAGTCCCGGTATTCTTGACCTCGATCTTGACGTTGGGAACCACCGCCCCGGAACTATCCGTGACGCGGCCTGTTAGGGTGGCTCGTACTCCCTGCGCCCACAATTGAGCCGGAGCCAGCAAAGAGAACAGAAAGAAACCAAGGACAAACTGTTTTCGCTTCAACTCACACCTCCTGCTCGTAGTCCTACGACGCGCACACGCCGAGCACTCCATACATCGAGGGGAACGAGATTTTCTCGACTGTACACCATAGAGAAGGGGCAGTCAAGAGAACGATTTGCAAGAACATCGAAACAAAAGATATATTAGGCGAAATGTTCGAAAGTGGATATGCGCTTGATGCAGGTGATGGCTCTGGCAGGCGCTCTGTGCGGCGGCCCCGCTGGTCCGCGGTCTTGGTCAACGGCGGACGCCTCCGGCTGTGCCGCCGGCTGTGCCGGATTTCAGTGCTTTGCCAGCTTTTCGCGCACCGCTTCCAGGTTCCGGCGCGCGGTCTGGTGCGAGGGGTTAGCGTTCAGCGCAGCTTCGAACTGGGCGGCCGCGGCTGCCAGGTCGCCGGACCGCGACAGGACGATGCCGAAGTTGTTTCGCAAGTCGGCATCGCCGGGTCGCAGCCCGACTAATTCGCGGTAGCTGGCAGCGGCGGTGCTCAGGCGGCCTTCAGCGGCTGCGGCGTTGCCGGATTGGATCAGGATCGCGATGAGCT
>JBGPKH010000088.1:0-19291 GCA_041485845.1 Bryobacteraceae bacterium | reverse complement strand
TGGGCCGGAGTGGGGCGCGCCGGGCGCATTTCGTAGAGCACCGCGCGCAGGCCGCGCCGCGCGATCTGCCACGCCGCTTCGGTGCCGGCCAGGCCGCCGCCAATGATGGATATGGGTTCCCGCACGATTCCGTCCCGTCCTTCTATGCTGGAACAGGCCTATGGCTTACTTCACACTCCCCAACTCTCTTTATTGCCATTCTCGGAACGAGGTATCGAGTTTTGTCGGAACCAGCGATTTGTCACAGGAAGAGCTCAACTGAAACGTTAAATATCTTTGCGAGTGACTTCGCCGCAGACTTGCTGATTGCTCGTTTCCCATGAAGAACCTCTGACGTTGTACCTTTCGAACCGAAGACTTCGTAAAGATTCTTGGGTTTTAGATCGCGTGCTCGCATCAGCTCCCGCAAGATCGCATGCGGCTTCGATTTGGTCGTGCTGGAGTGCGCCTCTTCGAAGTTCTCGATCAGCACCAGCAAAAGAGCCGTCAATTGCTGCTCTTCAGGAGACAGGCACTCTTGGTCCTGCAGTTCGCGCACCATCTCAATGAGCCGTTCGTTTTCCGCTTCCGTCTGCGGAACCTGAGGGTGTACCTCGCTCAGCAAATGACAGTAAGAAGCAAGATCAAATGCCTTGGCAGCCATCTTTCCATCCCCCCTTGTCGTATTCCTTATGCGTATAGATGCCTAAAATGTATATCGTGCGATGTTCGTACTTGATGTGGGCAATCAGCCTGTAGTGATTTCCGTGGACATTGAACACCGTACATTCCCCAACTGGGTCAGCGTGTGCATACTGTTTGCGGACCTCCGCAAGATTGGACCAATCCGCCTGCTTCGCGATCCGATACCAGGCGTCCAGTGCCCCTTCAGCCCGCGGATACCGTTCGACGAACTCGCGAATTCTACGCCGGCTAATTATCCGCATATGTGAAAGAGCGTCCGGCATTTCTAGGTTCTCATTCTGAGAACTATTTGTCAAGAGCATTTTTTGGGGGCCCCAAATGCTCTGCCAATGTTTCAAAGCCCACGTCAGAAAACGATCCGATTAAGCCGGACCCATTCATCGCAACGGCGGCCATACCGCCATAAACGCCACGACTAACGCATTGACGATTCAACAAGAATCAATCAGTTGCCCAACCTCGATAGAATGGCAGATATGGACGACGCACTCCAACGCCAGTTTCTCGATCATTCCATCGAGAAACTGAGGCAATACACCGGCCGCATCGAAACCTGCCTCGGCATGCTCAACGAGGAGCAGGTCTGGGCGCGCGGCGGCGAAAACGACAATGCCGTGGGCAACCTGGTGCTGCACCTTTCGGGCAACGTGCGGCAGTGGATCGTTTCGGGAGTAGGAGGCCGTCCGGATATCCGTGAGCGGGATCGTGAATTCTCGGCGCGCGGCGGGGTGTCGATTCCGGAGTTGATCGAGCGCCTGCGCGGCGCGGTCGAGGAAGCGGCGGACGTGATCCGCCCGGTCACGGCCGGGCGCCTCGCGGAGAGGCTCGTCATTCAGCAATACCAGGTGTCGGTGATGGAAGCGATCTACCACGTGGTGGAGCACTTTTCCATGCACACCGGACAGATCCTCTTCGCCACCAAGCTGCTGACCGGGACGGACCTGGGCTTCTACGCGCACTTGCGGACCGCCGCGGCGCACGGCCAGAAGACTCCGTAGGGCGACAGCGCGGCCTTGGCGGTTGCAACCGAAGGGTGAACGGTTCCAAAATTGTTCTATGAACATCACCGTCAAGAATGTGCCGGATTCGGTCTACCGCGTAATCAAGCGGGAGGCGAAGCGGAACAGGCGGAGTCTCAACGCCGAGATCATTCAGGCGCTGGAGGCTGAGGCGGGCGATGCGGAGCGGCGCCGGCAGTTGAGCAATTTACGCACGGAGTTGGACCGGTTTGCGGCCTCCCTGCCGCCGCTCGACGATAGTGCGCCCCTGATTCGCGGGGACCGCGAGCGCTAGCCGATGCCGGATACATTTGTGCTGGACTTGCAGCGTGGCGGCCAAGTGGGTGTTGCCCGAACCCGGCCGGGCGCAGGCCCTGGGGCTGTTCGAGCGCTATGCGTCGGGAGAGATACTACTCCTTGCTCCGGATATCCTGCTGGCGGAGTTCGCCAGTCTCATCGCGAAACGGAACCGCCGAAAGGAGATGTCGGCGACGGAAGCTCACGAAGCCTTCGGCCTGATGACGAAGTGCGCACCACGCCTCTTCGACACGCGGCCGCGGCTTTTCCGCGCGCTCGATCTTTCCCTGCACTACCAGTTGTCCTTGTGGGATTGCGTTTATCTCGCTCTCGCCCTGGAGTACGATTGTCCGGTCCTGACCGCGGACCTCCGGCTCTTCCGGGCCGGGAAAGGCCGCCACCCTTCGGTGCGGCTGGTGCAATAGCAGCGGCAATGGATCGCAGCGGGTGACGGCGGCCAACCTGCGGGCAACCGCTTCGACTTGGCGGAGTGCCCTGAGTGCCTGGTGGAGCATTGTGAACGGCAGAGCTGCCGATTATAATTCCCACAGGAGCCAGCACCTATGAACCTACTCGCCTCTCTGCTACTCACCTGTTCCGCTTATGCCGCCTCGAGCGCCATCGCGACGGACAAGCCTTTGCTCCTCCGGCATCCCACCATCAGCCGGACGCAGGTGGTCTTCGGCTTCGCCAACGACCTCTGGATCGTCAGCCGTGACGGCGGAGATGCGGTGCGCCTCACTACCGGCGTGGGGATGGAAGCGGACCCCATCTTCTCGCCCGACGGATCGCAGATCGCCTTCACCGGCGAATACGACGGCAATGTCGACGTGTTTGTCATACCCGCATCCGGCGGCACGCCCAGGCGATTGACTTACCATCCGGCGCCGGACCGCGCCATCGGCTGGACGCCCGACGGGAAGCAGGTGCTTTTCTCGTCCGGCCGCCACAGCTACTCGAATTTCAGCCGGCTGTTTACGGCGCCGGCCGAAGGCGGGTTCGAGACGCAGCTTCCGCTGGACCGCGCCGTCCAAGGCGCCTACTCGCCCGACGGCGCCAGGCTCGCCTACATCCCCACCGACCAATGGCAGAGGGCCTGGAAACGCTATCGCGGCGGTCAAACCACGCCCATCTGGATCGCCACCCTGGCCGATTCGAGCATCGTCAAAATCCCGCGCAACAATTCGAACGACTTCAATCCGATGTGGGTTGGCGATACCATCTACTTTCTCTCGGACCGCAGCGGGCCGGTGGCGCTATTCACCTACGACACGAAATCCAGGCAGGTCGCCGAGGTGGTCAAGAACGACGGCCTGGATTTCAAGTCGGCCTCCGCGGGCCCGGACGCCATCGTGTACGAGCAGTTCGGCGCGCTCGCGATTTACGATCTGAAGACGCGAAAGAACCGCGCCCTGAACGTGAAACTGACAGGCGACCTGGCCGAAATCCGGCCGCATTTCCGTAAATTCGCGGTGAACGAAATGCGCGCCGCCGGCATTTCGCCGACCGGCGCGCGGGCCCTATTCGTGGCCCACGGCGAGATCCTCACGGTGCCCGCGGAAAAGGGCGACATCCGCAACCTGACCAATTCGCCGGCCGCCGAAGATCGCGAGCCGGCGTGGTCGCCGGACGGGAAATCGATCGCCTACTTTTCGGATGCCTCGGGTGAATACGCGCTCGAAATCCGCGAGCAGAACGGGCTCGGCGAGCCGCGGCGTATCGGCCTCGGAAATCCACCGCCATTTCCGTACTCGCCGCGCTGGTCGCCGGACAGCAAGAAGATCGCCTACACCGACCAGCGGCTGGCGGTCAGCTATATCGATCTGGAGAAGGGCGCGCCCGTGCACATCGATACAGACACGTACGCCGGGCCGGCCGCTCTCGATCCCGCGTGGTCGCCCGATAGCAAGTGGATCGCCTACACCAAGAAATTGAAGAGTCATCTGCACGCCGTGTTTGTGTATTCCGTGGAACAGAACAAGACGTTTCAGCTCACCGACGGCATGAGCGACGCGGCCAATGCGGCGTTCGATCGCGAAGGCAAATATCTGTACTTCACGGCCAGCACCGACACGGCGCTCTCCGCCGGATGGCTCGATATGTCGAGCATCCAGCGCCCGGTCACGCGCAGCGTATATCTGGCGGTGCTTGCCGCGAACGAGGCTTCGCCGCTGGCGCCCGAAAGCGACGAAGAGAAGCCGCCCGCTTCGGAAACGAAGAAACCGGAAGACACCGCGAAGAAGGACGTCGCGGTGCGCATCGATCTCGAAAACATCAGCCAGCGCATCCTCGCGCTGCCGATTCCGGCGCGGAATTATGTGTCGATGTCGGCGGGAAAGGCGGGCACGTTGTTCCTGTTGGAGGCGCCGATGGTGCCATCCATGAGTGGGCCGCCTGAAGGCTTCACGCTGCACATGTTCGAGCTCAAGACGCGCAAAACGGATAAGATCCGCGAAGGCATCTTGCGGTTCATCCTGTCGGCGAATGGAGAGAAGATGCTGTACCGGCAAGGCCAGCAGTTTTTTGTCGCCGCGGCCGGCCGGCAGCCCGCGACGCCGCCGGCGGACGGGCAAGCAGGCGGTCCACTGAAGCTCGACACCATGGAAGCCTGGGTGGACCCGCGCGCGGAGTGGGAGCACATGTACCACCAGGTGTGGCGCGGCGAGCGCGATTTCTTTTACGACCCGGGCCTGCACGGCGTCAACCGGGAGGCCATCGAGAAGAAGTACGAGCCGTACCTCGCCAACATCGCCAGCCGCGACGACCTGAACTACCTCTTCGAGGAGATGTTAGGCGAAATGACAGTCGGGCACATGTTTGTCGGCGGGGGCGATAAACCGGATGTCAAGCGCGTGAGCGGCGGGCTGCTGGGGGCCGACTACACCGTGGAGAATGGCCGCTACCGTTTCGCGCGCGTCTACAACGGCGAGAACTGGAATCCCAATCTGAAAGCGCCGCTGACGCAGCCGGGCGTAAACGTGGTGGCGGGCGAGTATCTTCTGGCGGTGCAGGGCCGCGAGGTGCGGCCGCCGGCGAACCTGCACAGCTTCTTCGAAGAGACCGCGGGCAAGTCGATCGCGATGCGCGTCGGCCCGGACCCGGGCGGCGCGAATTCGCGCGAGGTGACGGTGGTGCCGGTGGCCAGCGAGACCGCGCTGCGCAACCTCGCGTGGATCGAGGAGAACCGGCGCAAGGTGGACCAGATGACCGGCGGGCGCGTCGGTTACGTCTACCTGCCAAACACCGCGGGCGGCGGCTACGGCAATTTCAACCGCTACTTCTTCAGCCAGGTCGGAAAGGAAGCCGTGATCATCGACGAGCGCTTCAACGGCGGCGGTAGCATCGCGGACTACGTGATCGACTACCTGCGGCGGCCGATTATGGGCCGCTTCACCATGCGCCAGGGCGAGGACATCACGGTTCCGATGGAGGGGATTTTCGGTCCCAAGGTGATGATCGTGAACGAAATGGCGGGGTCGGGCGGCGATGCGATGCCGTGGCTGTTCCGCAAGTCGGGACTCGGTCCGCTGGTGGGCATGCGCACGTGGGGCGGGCTGGTGGGACACTACACCGGCCCCGGCGACCTGATCGACGGCGGAAACGTGGGCACTCCGAATCTGGCGTTCTACAACCTGGAAGGCGCCTGGGACGTGGAGAACCACGGAGTGTCGCCGGATCATGAAGTCGAAATGAATCCGAAGCTGGTGCGCGAGGGTCACGATCCGCAGCTCGAGAAGGCTGTGGAGGTGGCCATGGAGCAGCTCAAGAAAAATCCGGTGAACTATGGAAAACGGCCGAGCTATCCGGATTACCAGAAGAAGTAGGGCAGCGCGAACCCACTCCGGCCCTACCCGAGGATCGCGCCCAACTCCCCGGCTTGAACCCGCAGGCCTACGTAGAACGTTCCGAAGAGGGCGTACACCGCGCTCACGTAGTCGAAGCGCATTTCGTAGATGAGCTTCTTGAAGACCAGCGGATCTTCGGCGAACAGGTCGACGCCCCACTCCCAATCGTCGAACCCGATCGAGCCGGTGATAATCTGGCGGACGTCGCCCGCGTAGCGCCGCCCCACCATGCCATGTTCGTGCATCATGCGTTGGCGGCCGGCCATCGGTTCGGTATACCAGTTGACCGATTCGCCACGACGGCGGTCCATCGGATAAAAACACAGATACTTCGCGGGAGGGATTTCGGGCCACAGCCGCGGCGCCATGGCCTGCCGCTGGCGCTCGAGCACGGCCTCGATTTCCTGTTTCCACTCGTCGGAATGCGGCTGCACACCCTTGGCGGCGAGCCCGCCGTAGACTTTGGATGTGGATTCGTATAGCCCCAGCTCGATCACCGAAAGGTACGATGTCGCCGGCTCCAGGTAGTCGCTGAGCCGCAGGCGCGAGATCTCCAGTTGGGCCCGGTTGAGCTCTTCGAAACTGCTCCGGAAGTGCAGGAACAACCAATCGCCCTTGTGCCCCAGGAGCGAATAGATCCCGGTGTGAGAGTGTTCGGAAGGGCGCTCCATCGCGGCCAGAACCCGTCCCGCTTCTTCCAGCAGCTCGCCGCGCGCCACCGCGGACAATGTGCGCCATGCCGGCCAGCGGAAGCGCATCATCTGGTGCAGCACGCTGGCGCCTTCCACGGTCAAAGGAACGGGGGGCAAGGCGATGCCGGCAAGCGTCTCAGGCGTCATGCTCTTCATTATAGGAAGGAGCGGGCCTTTAACGCCTACACCCGCCGCTGCCACTTCGCCAGATACGACTCGGATGCCAATTCCTCCAACTCTTTGTCGCGCGCCGAACGCCACTCCGCCATGCGTCGATCCTTCAAGCGTTCGAGGAGCCGCAACCTGCGGCGCGCCGCCAGCATGATTCCCTGTTGGCGTTCCAGTTGCTTGCAGCTCTCGGCGCGGGGGGCGGCCATCTCCTGTTGCTTCCTCTTCACGTGAAGCCGAAAACCGCCCAGCGCCGCAAGCTCGCCGCCGGCCAACGGGTTCCATTCGCGCACCTGGCGCTCCGCAGTATTGCCGGCCGCCTCCAGTTCGGCGCGCTGGCGATCCAACCCGGCCAGGGCCGCGATCTGACGCCGGTATTGGGCCTCCTCCAGCTCCAGTTGTGTCCGCCGCCATTCGAGGACTTTCTGCAAGGGGAACTTAAAAGCGGTCACGTTGGGCCCCCTTCAGGCGCGCGCAAGTTCGGATGGCACGGCAGCGGCGGGCGGTGAGCCCGGCGGCCCATTCGCAGGTCCGACGGGCCGCCACACCCGCGCCCCCGGTTCGGGCCGAGCCGCCACTTGCCAGGACTCCAACTCCGGCTGCACGGCGGCAGTCCGGTGCGGACGGTTGCACCGCCGAGGGGCGCCATGGCCGCTGCCTTCACGACTAACCGCGTTCCGCCTGCCGGCGGTCCATAACGGCCGGCGTTCCCGCGGGAAGCCGGACGGCGCCGCACGCAGATCGACCGGAGGGCGGCCTGCATGGCCCGCCAAACCAATTCCGCGGCGCTCCAGTCCGGCCTGCGCGTGTTCGGACCGGCCCGCGCCCTGGCCCGGGTGACGTCCGAATGCCGGTGGTCGATCACGGCCGGCGCAGCGGTCACCGATGAACCTCGCCGGCAGCCGGCCCGGCGGGTACCATCTCCATCCCGATGTCGAGTTTTGTGGCCAGGCCCTCCATACGGGAGAGCGTCTCCGGCAGCCCGGTAGTCGCGTGATGGTCCTGACGGAGGAATTCCAGCAGTTCGGAACGCACCCGGATACTGCTATCGAGCGCGGGGTTCGACCCCGATACGTAGGCGCCCAGTTGGATCAAGTCTTCGGCGTCGCGATAAGCCGCCAGCGCCCGACGCAACTTCATTCCTGTCTCCTTCTGGCGGGGCGTGGCGATGGCCGAAGTGAGACGGCTCACCGAGTGTAGAATGTCGATGGCGGGATAGTGACCCTGGTCCGCCAGTTGCCGCGAAAGGATGAAATGACCGTCCAGAATGCCGCGGACCGCATCGCAGATGGGCTCGTTAAAGTCGTCGCCTTCCACCAGCACGGTGAAGAACCCGGTGATCGAGCCGCGGCGGAAGTTGCCGGCGCGCTCCAGCACTTTGGGCAAGAGGTTGAAGACCGATGGAGTGTAACCCTTCTGGCTGGGAGGCTCACCGGCGGCCAGCCCGATTTCGCGCTGCGCCGTAGCCAGCCGGGTTACCGAATCCATCACCAGCAGCACGTTGGCGCCCTGGTCTCGAAAATACTCGGCCACCGCCAAAGCCACGAAACAGGCACGCACACGCAAAGGCGCCGGACGCTCGGACGTCGCGCAGACCACCACCGAGCGTTGGCGCCCTTCCGGGCCCAGCTCGTTTTCGAGGAATGCCCGCACCTCACGGTTGCGTTCGCCGATCATCCCGATCACCGTCACGTCCGCCGAGTTGTGCCGGGACATGCAGCCGAGCAGCGTGCTCTTGCCCACGCCGCTGCCGCCAAAGATGCCGATGCGTTGGCCCTTGCCGCAAGGCAGCAGGCCGTCGATCGCGCGGATCCCGGTGACCAGCGGCTCGGTAATGTGTTCGCGCTCCATGGGATTGGCAGGCCGGCCGTACAGGTGGTAGGCGTCCTGCGCGGCGACCGGCGGCCCGCCGTCGATGGGCTTTCCGAACCCGTCGATGACCCGCCCCAGCAGCGCCGGCCCCACTTCCACCAGGGCGTCCTGGCTGCGCGCGGCGAGCGGATTGCCCAGTTGCAGCCCGTCGATCTCCTCGAGCGGCATGGAGAGCACGCGCCCGTCGCGAAACCCGATGACCTGGGTGCGGATCTGCCTCCCGGCGGCAGTCCGGACCTCGCAAAAATCTCCGATCGCCACGTGGGGGCCGCGGGACTCGATCAGCAGGCCGACTACGCCGGTAACCTGCCCGGTCCAGCGCATCGGGCTGATCCGTCCGAGCTCGGCGAAATAAGGGTCGAAGGAGAGCTTTTCCATCATGCGCGCCTTTGCAGTTGGTCCGCCAACCCGCGCTCAATCTCCTGAAGTTGCGACTCGACGGACGCCTCCAGGTTGCCTCGTCCGGTCTCGAACACCGCCGCGCCGGGCTCGCTCGAAGCGTCCGGGACCACTTCCACCTTCTGGCCGCCGGGGGAGTTGCTCAGGTAAGCGGAGACCGCCGCGGCATAGTCGGGATGAACCCTCACCCGGCACACCTCCTGGCCCTGCAGCTTTTCGAGAGCGGCCAGGACCAGGCCGTGGAGCGCGTCGGGGTCGATGGCCAGTTCGCGGCGCAGCACCCTGCGGGCGATCGCCAGCGATAGTTTCACCATGTCGGCTTCGGCATCCTGGCGCAGCCGCGGGCGCAGATTGGCGAGCTCGCCGATGGTCCGTGACAGCTTCTCGACGACCGGTTGAAGATCCGCCGCGGCGCGGCTGTAGCCCGCCGCTTCCCCTTCGCGTATTCCCGCGGCGTGCGCCTCGCGGACGCGCTGTTCGCACTGTTGCTCGGTCCGCGACATCTGCGCGCGGAAGTCCTCCCGCATCTCGTCGGCGGGCTTGGGGGGCTCCGCCCGCACCTGGCGCCAAACCACCCGGGTGGCCGGCCGATCGTCCTCGGGCAGGAACACCCTAGACGACATATTGCTCCCCGACGGCGCCCTTCAGACTCAACGCGCCCTCCGCTTCGAGCTGGCGCACGATGGCAATGATCTGTTGCTGGGCCCCCTGCACTTCCTTGATCTTGATGGGCCCGAGGGCGTCCATGTCCTCCTTCAACATGTCGGCGCCGCGCGTGGACATGCAACTCAGGACCTGATTCCTCAACTGCTCGCTGGTGCCTTTCAGGGCGATGGTCAGCACCTTGCGATCCACCTTGCCCAGGAGTTCCTTCAGCCCCAGCGGATCGATGAGCAGCAGGTCCTCGAACACGAACATGAGGTGACGGATGGTCTCCACCAGGTTGGCATCCTGCAACTGGATGGCGTCCAGAATCTCGTGGCTCGATCCGGAGTCCAGGCGGTTCAGCATCTCCGCGACCGCGCGCACGCCGCCGTAAGACTCACGGCTGAATTCGCCCAGGGCCATCAGTTTCTGCCCGATCACTCCCGCGATTTTGAGGATGATCTCCGGAGAGATCTGGTCGAGGCTGGCCATGCGCAGCGCCACATCCGACCGCAGGTTGGCCGGAAGCGAAGTCAACAGGGAGGCGGCCTGGGTGGGATTGAGATGCGACAGGACCAGCGCAATGGTTTGCGGATGCTCGTTATGGATAAATTTGGCAAGCTGCGACGGATCGGCCTTCTGGATGGCGTCGAAAGAGGCGGCCTCGTTGCCCAACGCTTTGGCCAGCCGGTCCAGGAGGCGCTTCGCCATATCCGGCGTGAATGCCCGCATGAGCAGCTTGCGCGCGTATTCGACTCCACCCCTCGCCACGTACGCCCCGGCGGTGGAGATGTGGTGAAATTCGTTCAGTACGCTTTCGGCCTGCTCGGACGAGATGGCGGTGATCCGCGCGACTTCCCGCGTGACCTTCTGCACGTCATCTTCGGAAAGGTGCTGCATGATGTCGGCGCTGGCCTGTTCACCCAGGACGATCATCAGCGTGGCCGCTTTGCGCAAGCCCGTGATGGTCTCTTCCGTCTTGGTGTTCAGGATCATGCGACCGGCTCCCGGCGAAGCATCAGTTTTCTTCCTCGTGAATCCAGGTTCGCAGGAGCTGGGCCGAGATCTCGGATTCCTTGGAGACCTTGTCGCGCAGGTGTTTGGCCAGCACCTCAGCCGTCTTGGTGATCACCGGCGCGACCTTAAGGGCCTGGAGTGTCTGGGCGTCCATCTTCTGTTGCAGGGCGTCGCGCTCGGCCAGCTTGGATTCGATCTGCTGTTCGAACGCGCCTGGTTGGCCGGAAACCGCCGGGGACGCCCCGCCTTCTCCCGCGGGCAGCGCTACCGGACCGGTAACCGAGGCCGAGCCGGCCTTCTTCCCGCCCCGCAACAGCCTGCTGGCCGCGAACAGCAGCAGGATCAAGGCCGCAGCCGCCCCACCCACGATGAGCTGCGTCTTTCGATCCAGTTTCAGGAGGGATGTCAAAGGCGTCGCGGGGGCCTGTGGGGCAGGGGGCGCTACTGACGGCTGAGGAGGCTCGAGCAGCATGGTGGTTTCGAAAGGAAGGGTTTCGATTACCAGTTGGTCGCCGCGTGTTTCGGTGAAACCGGTGATGCCGGCAACCAGGTCCCGGATCACCTTCAGCTTTTCGGGGGCCGGCGGGACCAGCACCCTTTTGAAGCCGTCCGTTTGCTTCTCACACGTGACGTCCTGATCCACCAGAATGGCCAGCGACATTTTCTTTAAGACGCCGGCCGGCATGCGGGTTTTCTTCACCGTGCGGCTGGTCTGGTAGGTGACGTTCTCGGTAGTTCGAGACACCGATTTCGCAGTGCCGCCGGGTCGCGAAGTGGGGCGCGGAAGGGTGGATGCCGTTCCCGGGACCCCGCTGGCGCTGCCTGACCCGGTGCTGTCTTCGGTGCGCTGCGAGCTGAGCATCACCGAGCGGGCCGGATCGAAGACTTCTTCGCTCAGCTCCCCGCCCGAAAAGTCGCACTCTACGGAGACACCCGCGCGGAACTTGTTTTCACCCAGCAGCGGTCCGAGGGTGGAATTGATCTTGGCCAGAAGGTCGGCCTCCAGCTTGTGGCGGTAGTCCAGGACCGCTTCCGAAGGCTCGGACCCGTCGAGCGACCCGGCGGGGCGGGGGCGGCCCAACAGGTTGCCATTCATGTCCAGGACCGAGACCGCGTCCGGCGAGAGACCTTCGACCGCACTGGCAACCAGGTGGTCGATCGCCAGAACGTTCTGCGGCGCCAGGCGCGCCCCGGGCCGGATCTTCACCATGACGCTGGCTTTGGCGGGTTTCTGCTCGTCGAGGAAAACGGAGTCTTTGGGGAAGGTCAGGTGGACGCGGGCCTGCTCGACCTCGGCCAGCGACATCACGGACCTTTCCAGCTCGCCCTCGAGCGCGCGCCGGTAATTCACGTGTTCGGTAAACTCGGTGGCGCCCAGATTGATCTTGTCGAACAGTTCGAACCCAATCCGGCCGCTCTTCGGGAGCCCGACGGCGGCCATGGTGAGCCTCATCTCGGCCAGCCGCGAAGAGGGAACCAGGACCGAGCCGCCGCCCTCCGGCAGGCGGAAATCCACGCCGGTTTCTTTCAGTTTCTGCATGATGGCGGCGGCATCTTCCGCTGCGATGCCGGTGAACAGCGGTTTGAAGTCGGCTTCCCGCTGATGCCGGATGAGCGTATAGAGACCGGCTCCCACCAGCACCGCCATCACCGCGATGCTGATCCGCTGTCGTACCGAGAGGTTGGCCAGGATCTTGTTCATTCAACTGTTGACTAGATCGGCGGGACGAAACGAAAACGTGAGACCGCTACATCTGCATGCGCATGATTTCCTGGTAGGCGCTCACGACCTTGTTGCGTACCTGCTGGAACAACTCAAAAGACAGCTCGGCCTGTTGCGTCGCCATGATCGTGGAGTGGAGCTCCTCGCCCTCTCCGGCCAGGAACCGCTGGACCGAGGCGGAGGCGTTCTGGCCAAAGGCTTCAACCTCTTGAATCGCGTTCGTGAGCACATCCTGGAACCCGCCTCGTCCACGCGACTCGCCGGCCAGGCGGATCGGGTCGGGAAGGGCGGCCCCGGAAATGGGAAGAATGGGTGCAGGCATAGGCTTTCTCTCTTAACGGAACAGATCGATGGAGCGCTGGATCATGTCTTTGACCGCGCTGATGGCGGCAACGTTCGCCTGGTAGCTGCGCGCCGCGCCCATCAGGTCGACCATGTCCTCGGCGGCATTGATGTGGGGGAAGGCCACGTAGCCCTCCCGATTCGCGTCGGGATGGCCCGGGAGGTAGCGCAGCTCCGGAGCGCTCGGGTCGATTACGACCTCCGACACGGCGACGCCTCCGGGGGCTTCCAGATGGGCGTTGAAGACCGATGAAAACGGGGAAGTCACCGCGGTGCTCTCAAACACCACGTCTTTTCGCCGGTAGGGACCGCCTTCGGGAGTACGGGTGGTCTCCGAATTGGCGAGATTCTCGGTGAGCAGCTCCGCGCGGATCCTCTGCGCCGCCATTCCCGATGCGCCGATGGACAGAACCGAAAACAGGCTCATGAGTTCTTGCCCTCCTGGATGGCGGAACGGACCGAACGAATCTCGGAACGTAACAGGTTTGACGCGAGCTGGAAGCGCAGCGCATTCTCCGCCAGAAGGCGCGACTCGCGGTCCAGGCTGACGTCGTTGCCGTCATTCTTGACCTGCAAACCCAGGACCTCGGTGGTCCGGGGCGGGCCTCCAGCGGCGTTCCGGAACTCGCTTTGAAAGTCGATGTCCTGGGTGTGGTATCCCGGCGTATCGGCGTTGGCGATGTTGGAAGCGACCAGCTTCTGGCGGGCGCTGAGCAGGTCCATGTATCTTTCGAGTTGTCCGGCGAGCGGATTGAGCATAGCGGGGTCACAGTTGCAGATGGGGGGCCGATTGGGGAAGTGTCCTGGAATCAACGTGGTAGGAAGGGAATCGTATGGCAATAGTTTGTCGCGTGACAGGATTTTGCCGCGCTCGCGGATCCGGCCACGGGTTCGACGGCATCCGTCCGTTCCTGCCGGGCCGCATGGGAAAGAACGTGACTGCGGCTGCCGTTGAACGGCGGGTCGAGCCAGCGACTCGATGGCGGGAATGTCCTTGCGCCGGGTGTAGAATAGCGCTACACTGAACCAGATTATAAGGCCTGGAATACTAGAAATAAGCGATGACTCTGGCGGGACGCGCGATCTCTCATTTCCAAGTCCTCGAGAAGCTCGGGGAAGGCGGGATGGGTGTGGTCTACAAGGGACGCGACACGCACCTGGATCGCTACGTCGCGCTCAAGATCCTGCCTCCCGATAAAGTCGCCGATGCGGAGCGCCGTCGCCGCTTCGCACAGGAAGCCAAAGCGGCGTCGGCGCTGAGCCATCCGGCGGCGACCGGCATTTATGTCCTCGATCCGGATGCGGAAGGCGGTCCGGCGGTCGACTTCTTCCCGTTTACCTCCGGCAAGCGGACCGAAATCCTGAAGCTGGGCGGCGAGCCGGACGCCTTCGTTTCGACTACAGGCAGGTTGGCCGTCTCACCCGATGGCCGCTGGATGCTCTACGAGCATAAGGATCGGGACGAGTCCGGCATCATGTTGGTGGAGAACTTCCGATGACTCTGGCCGGCCGCGCCATCTCGCATTTTCAGATCCTCGAGAAGCTCGGGGAAGGCGGGATGGGTGTGGTCTACAAGGGACGCGACACGCACCTGGACCGCTACGTCGCGCTCAAGATCCTGCCTCCCGATAAAGTCGCCGATGCGGAGCGCCGTCGCCGCTTCGCACAGGAAGCCAAAGCCGCGTCGGCACTGAGCCATCCGGGCATTGTCACCATCTATGACATCGACGAAGCCGATGGCGTGTACTTCATCGCCATGGAGTATGTGGCGGGGAAGACGCTCGACCGCCTGATCGGCCGCAAGGGCCTGCCGCTCTCGGCCGTGCTGGCGTATGCCGTGCAGATCGCGGATGCGCTGGCGCGGGCGCACGGCGCCGGAATTGTGCACCGCGATCTGAAGCCGGCCAACATCATGGTCACGGACGACGGCGCGGTCAAGGTCCTCGATTTCGGGCTGGCCAAGCTGATGGAGCCGCTGGAGGCGGGCGACGCGCAAACGCGCACCGTCGGGCAGACGGAGCTGCCCCTGACCGACGAGGGACGAATCGTCGGCACGTTCGCCTACATGTCACCGGAGCAGGCGCAGGGAAAGCCGGTGGACGCGCGGTCGGACATCTTTTCGTTTGGCTCGGTGCTCTACGAGATGCTCACAGGCCGGCGGGCGTTCCAGGGTGAGACGGCGATGGCCACGGCGGCGGCGATTCTGAGCCAGGAGCCGCCTCCGTTGAGTGCGGCGGCGGGGCCGCTGCCCGCCGACGTAGAACGCTCGGTGATGCGCTGCCTGCGCAAGGACCCGCAGCGGCGCTGGCAGACGATGTCGGATTTGAAGGTCGCGCTACAGGAGCTGAAGGAGGAGTCGGAGTCAGGATCGCTGGCCGCGGCGGCGGCAGTAGCGCCGCCCCGGCGAAACAGGCGCGCGTGGCTCTTGGGCGCCGCGGCTGCGCTGGTTGTGGCTCTCGCGGGCGCGGCCGCGGTGTGGCGGATCTGGCGGCCGGCCGCCGCGCCGGCGGCGTTCGAGACGACACGGCTCACCTTCGAATCCGGCTTCACCGGCCCCGGCGTGATCTCGCCCGATGGAAAGCTGCTGGTTTACTCCTCCGACCGGGACGGCCCATTCAATCTCTATGTGCAGCAGATCAACGGCCGGCAGGCGATCCGGCTGACCAACCAGGACGCAGCCGACTGGATGCCGGACTTTTCGCCGGACGGATCGAAGATCGCCTTCCGCTCCGATCGCGATGGGGGCGGAATCTACGAGATGGATGCGCTGGGCGGTCCGCAACGAAAGATCGCGGACAAGGGTTGGTTTCCGCGCCACTCGCCCGACGGCTCCAGCATTGTGTACCTCGTCAAACCGGCATTGCAGAGCAGGGGAAAGCTATATCTCACCGGCGCCCACGGCGGCGCGCCCCGGCCCTTTCAGCCGAGCCTCTACACGGCGCCGTTCGGACCGTTGCCTTCCCCGCCGGTCTGGTCGCCCGACGGCCAACACCTGCTTTTCGAGGGTCTCCGCGAGGGCGACCCGAAGAGCCGCGACTGGTGGATCGCGCCGATGGCGGGCGGCGACCCTGTGCGGGTCGAGGCGCCGCGATTGGGTTCGCAAGCGGGGATTCGCGAATTGATCGTCTGGCGCGGCAAACACGTGTATTATTCGGAAGGCAGCACCCAGGGGGGCCTGAGCATTCACCGCGTGCCGCTCACCGGGCCGCCATGGAAAGTCGCCGGAGAACCGGAACGGATCACGTCGCCGCTGGGGATGCAGCTCGCCGGCTCGATCTCCGCGGATGGACGCCTGGTGTTCAGCTCGTGGAACCCGGCCATCAATCTCTGGTCGATCCCGCTGAAGGCGAACGAGGGCGCCACGCACGGAGAGCGCCGGCAGCTCACGGCCGATTCTTCGGTCAAGATGAATCTCGCGGCGGCGGCGAACGGTTCGAAGCTGGCGTACATCGCGGCCACGGACTTCCGGCCGTCCGCGGAGATCCGTCTGCGCGACGCGCGTAGCGGGCGCGAGGAGAGCGCTGTCAGCCCGGCCGTCCTGTTCCTGGGGTTGCTTCCCCGAGTGAGCGCGGACGGCTCGCGTCTCGCCTGGCGCGAGATGGTCGACGGCAAACTGACGGCCTTCCTGTCGGAATCGGGCTCGGCGTCATCGACGCGGCTCTGCGAAGGCTGCACAGTCCTGGATTTCTTCCCGGATGGCAGGGAGACGCTGGTTCTTCAGGCGCCGCGGCTCGTGCGGCTCAATCCGGCGAACGGAGAGGGGGCGCCCGTAGTCGATCTCACCGGCACGTTGTTCTCGGACGCCGCGCTCTCGCCCGGCGCCCAATGGGTGGCGTTCACCGTGGGCCGGCCGGACGGGATGGCGGCGCTCTACCTGGCGCCGGTCGGGCGGCAACCCGCGGCACGCGATTCCTGGATCCCGATCGCCGAAGACCGCTACGGGATCGCCCATCCAAACTGGTCGCCGGACGGAAAGCTCATCTATTACACGTCCACGCGCGATAACCACTACTGCATCTGGGCGCAGAGAATCGGCCCTCGCGGCAGCCCGGAGGGCGAGCCGACGGCTACCCTGCATATGCACCGTTTTTTTGAAGGGAATTTCTATTCCGGGCCTTACTTCGCGGTCACGCCGGAAAATCTCTTTGTAATGCTGACCGAAGTCAAGGGAAACGTGTGGATGGTGAAAGTGGATCGTTGAACCGGAGGTGTTATGTCCCGCTCCCTGATGGTCGCATCTCTGATACTGGCCACGCCCGCGCTGGTTGCACAAACCATCACCGGCTCTGTCACCGGTACGGTGACCGACCCAAGCGGCGCGCTCGTGCCCAACGTCAGAGTCTCCGCCTCCAATACCGCAACGGGCGTGGCGTTCCCGTCCACGACCAATGCCGCCGGCGTCTACAGCATCTTGTTTCTTCCCCCAGGGGACTACCAGGTTTCGGCGCAGGCCGCGGGCTTCAAAAGAGGCGTTTTGGGTCCGTTCAAACTGGAAGTGAACCAGATCGCGCGCGTCGATATTTCGATGGAGGTCGGCGATTTGACTCAGGCAGTGGAGGTAACTGCCGTGGCGCCGATCCTCCAGACCGAATCCGCGGTCACCGGGGACACCATCAGCGCCACAAAACTCACGTCACTGCCCATGAACGGCCGCCACTTCGCCAGCCTTCTCACGTTGATTCCGGGCGCGATTGTGACCAATCCCGGGAACTTCTCCGGCTCGTACCGGCTCCTTCCTACCAGTTCGCGCCCCCAGGTGAACGGCAACCGCGAACAGTCCAACAACTTCCTGCTGGATGGCGTGGACGTGAACGAAATGGCGAACAACCGCATTGCCTATGAACCCAACGTCGATGCTCTGGAAGAGATGAAGGTGGTCACCGGCAACGGCGGCGCCGAATTCGGCAACGCAGGCGGCGCCGTGGTGCTCATGACTCTGAAAAGCGGCACGAACGCTTTCCACGGCAACCTTTTCGAGTTCCTCCGAAACGACAAGCTCGATGCCAACGGATTCTTCAATAACCGCTTGCCCGCCCCGCGCAATCCGGTTCGCCGCAATATTTTCGGCGGCACGCTGGGCGGGCCGCTGCGGCACAACCGGGCATTCTTCTTCGTGGACTACGAGGGTAGCGAACAGCGCGTCTCCGGCCCGGCGTCCGTGAGCGTCGCGCCGGCGGACTGGCGCAGCGGAGATCTTTCCCGATTTCTCAAGGTGAACAAGACCGTGGTCGATCCGTTTTCAGGCCTTCCCGGCGCGCGGCAGCCTTTCCCCGGTAACGTGATCCCGCGCGTGCGGATTACCGATCCCGTAGCCAACACGCTGTTCTCCAACCTGGATCTGTATCCGCTGCCAAACAACAACCCGGGCGCCGGCGCGCTGGGAGTTGCCAACAACTATCTCGGCGAGTCGGCGAACCGGGTTTCGAACCACCAGGCCGATGCCAAAGTTGATTGGCGCCCGACGTCAAGAGACACGATCTCCGGCCGGTGGTCCATCGGCCGCTATGAAATGGTCGTTTCCAAAGCGGCCTTGCCTCTCATGCTCACCAACCGCACCAATGGCCCGACCACGAGCGCGGTAACCAACTGGACCAGGGCGTTTTCTCCTCGGTTCGTGAACGACGCTCGCATCGCTTTTTCCCGTATCGCAACCGATGAAGGCTTGCCGGAGGACTGGTCCGGAAAGCTCGGCAGGGACGGCAACGCCCGGTTCGGCATCGCGGGCGGTCAACCGATAGCGGGGCTCAGCTCCATCGCCTTGGGCGACGGCCTCAATGCCATCGGCACACTTGGCAACCTATATCACACCGCCGAGAACAAATACCAGGCGCAAACAAACTTCACATTCCAGAGCGGCGCTCACCTGCTGAAGTTCGGCGGCCAACTCATGCGCGTCCAGCAAAACGCGAAATACGCGGGCCTCAGCGGAGCTCTCGGCGGCTTCTCGTTTACCGGGAATTATTCGAACAGCGCTTTCGGCGATTTCCTGCTCAATGCATTAACCCGGAAATCGCGCGGCGCCGTTACGGGGACGTGGGGACAGCGTCACTGGCGCAATGCACTTTTTGTGCAGGACGATTGGAAGCTGAAGCATAACCTCACGCTGAATCTCGGCCTCCGCTGGGAGTATATCAGCCCGATGGTGGAAGTGGCCGACCGCCAGGTCAACCTCAATATTTTCACGGGTGAGATCATCTATCCGGGCAAAACGGAATATGGCCGCGGGCTGTACAAGCCCTATCACAAGCAGTTCATGCCGACGGTCGGATGGGCCTGGACTCCGGACACGCTGAAGGGCAAGTTGGTGGTTCGCGCAGCGTATCGCTTCTCCACGTTCCTGGAGGGCACCGGGATAGGCGACCGCCTTCCGCTCACTGCGATTCAGACAGTAAAAACCCGCCACTTGCACCTTGCGGCGACTCGATACAGCCGGAAGCCGGTGTAAGGGCACCGGAAGTGCAATGGATGGCCACTCCGCGATGAGGCTCCTCGGATTGATGAGCCGAACTGCGGCAGGTGCATGCACCCGTATTTCGTCCGCTGACAGGATGATTGGCCTCCTCGTCATTTTTTGCTGACAATCCCTCTTCGGCTGTTCTGTGAAACCCG
>JBGPKH010000087.1:0-19423 GCA_041485845.1 Bryobacteraceae bacterium | reverse complement strand
CTGTGCGATGGCCGAATAGCCCGGCCCGATATCGAGGTTCACCAGGCGGCCGTACAATTCGCTCACCGGCGCCTGGTAGTCCCAGCGGATTCCGCCGTTGAGCGTGAACTTGGTGCTCAAGCGCCAGTCGTCGTTGACGAACGCGTCATAGACCGACGTGCGGAAATACTTGTCCGCGTTGCCGTAGTTCACCGACACGGTGTCCGGATGGCCCAGCAGGAAGTCGGCGAAGTCGAAGCCGGTTCCCTGCACCGCGATCCCGTTGACGATCTGGCTGGTGGCGTTGCCCGTGAACGTGAAACCGCCGCGCGCATTGGCGTCCGAGAGCGGATTGATCTGCTGCCGCCGGTAGTCCGCGCCGAAAGTCATGTTGTGCAGGCCGCGCACCCAGATCAGGCTTTCGCCGATGGAGCTGGTCTGGCTCCGGCTGAGATTCGCGGCGCCGTCGGAAAGTCCCTGCATACCCTGCGTAAAGGAAAGGTTGGGCGGTCCCCAGTTCAGCGGATCGCTCGATCCGCCGAGGATCCCCAGCTCGGCCTCCACGTTCTGCTTGAAGGAGAAGAACGGAGTCGAGAGATTTCGCGAGCGGCTGAACCGGTAGTTCAAATTGCTGATGACGTGAGTGGTGAAGTTGTGCGAATACGAGACGTTGGCGTTGATGCCGCGCGACGTGCGGCTGTCCCGGAAGCCGAAAATGTTGGGGTTGGTGTTGTTGCCGCCCTGATAGCCGACCCCGCCTGAGATCCGGTTTTTGGTATTGAGCGTCTGGTTCAGCCGCGTGTTGATGTTGTCGGAGTTGCCCACCGAAGTAATCGGCGCGGAGTAGTTGCGGCTGAGGGTCGCGAAATTGGGCAGCGGGAAGTATTTCAACAAACCGGCCGCCGCCGAATTGATGCGGTTCTGGGGAATCAGGTTGCCGGGGAATGTACTCATGTTACCGGTCAGCGGATCATAGGTCTGCGGATCGTAGATGGTGACCGGCGCGGTGGTATAGGATTTTGAGAAATCGCCGCCGCGCTCGAGCGCCGTGGGCATGGTGGACACCTGCGTGGCGCCGTTGCGGCTGCGCGTCAACTGGTAATTCAAGGTGAACATTCCGCGCCGGCCGCTGAGCAGTTTGGGAATCCGCAACGGACCGCCCAAGGTGGCGGTCACGCGCGCGTTGGCATACGCCGGCTTGTCTACGTGGTTGCCGGTGACCGAGTAGGTCTGCGCGTCCCACACGGAGTTATCGAGGATGAAGCCCAGATTGCCGTTGTACTGCATGCGGCGGTCTCTGCGGCCGTTGCCGAACGACGCTGTGCCGGGACGAACGCCGGGATTTCCGCCGCGTCCACCGCGTCCGCCGGCGAAGCCTCCACGTCCGCCACCCGGGTCGCCACGCCCGCCAAATCCACCGGGCGCGCCACCGGGACCCCCGCCGCGCCCGCCAAACCCAGGGCCTCCCGGACCGCCGCCAGGACCACCGCCGCGTCCGCCTCTTCCGCCCATGGCCGCGGCGTTGTCTCCGCCCGCGCCGGTGTTAGGCTCGCCGTTCAAACCCATACCCATGCCGCCGCCGGGACCAAAGCCGCCCCCGGGACCGAAGCCATCCCCGCCGCCGCGTCCGCCCATCATCCAGTCGGGCTGTTGCGGCATATCCAGGCCGCGGCTCACGCTGCCGTTCACCAGGAACGAGTCGTTGGCGCTCGAATTGAGATCGGCCACCGTGTCGTTGTTGATGGCGCCTTCCTGTCCCGCCGCCGCCAGGTCGCCCGATTGGTTGACATCCGCTCGTTGGAATCCGTTGGCCTGTCCGCCGCGGCCGGCGACGATCGAAGGACGTCCGTTGTTGGTTGCCTGCCCGCCTCGTCCATTCTGCCCGCCGCGTCCGGCTGGCGGATTGATCCGTGGCTGTGCGCTGGCCGATGGCGCGGGAGTCTGCGGAGTGGCGGTGGCCGGAGCCGGTGTGGTGGCCGTGGCCGCCGCAGGCGCCGGGGCAGTGGCGGGCGTGGGCGCCGGCTTGGCCGCGGCCGGTGGAGCAGCGCTGGCCATTACGGCTTCCATCGACGTCTGGAGCTTCAGTTCCCACTGGGGACTCGGCGCCTGGGCATCGATGCCCACCTCTTTAGCGACCTTCGCGAAGCCCAGCATCTCCACATCGATTGTCCAGATGCCGTCGGCGAGATTGGGGAACGAGTAGGCTCCCTGCTCGTCGGTGGTGGTGACGACCTTCTTGTCGCCTTGAAGAGCGGTTACAGTGGCGCCGGGGATGGGAAGTCCGCCGGATTTGACAACCCCGTGATGTTCCGAAGCGAGTAGCCCGGTCACGGCAATCGAGGCTGCCAACAGGCGTCCCAATGCCAACAGGCGTCCCAATGAGGTGTAAGTGCGATTTACGGCCATGAGGTACCTATGAAGGCGCAGGTGAGGGTAGGAACGTTACGGCGGGCCGGGCCCGCGGGAGGCAATAATGGCGAAAATAATAATGGAACTCTTTGAAAAAAGAGAGGAATTTGACCTTCCGGGCGGGCAGTCCGGCTGCATCGCCGAGCGGAAGATCGCGTCAAGCGGTGACAGTCTGGTGGAGGAGCAGTTCCAGGCCCTGGAGGCGAACCGGGACCCTCGGCAGCCTGGAGATTCTCTGGCTGGCCGGGTGCGGTATCACGGATTCCAGTGTGGAGGTGTTGGCCCGGTTGCCGTCTCTGCCGGAACTGAATGTGAATGCCAGCGGCGTTAGCGAGAGCGGGAAATCGCGGCTGGGCGATGTGCTGTTCGGCTGCCGGCTGGTGGACGCGAACTTGCGGGCTGTTATGCCTAAGAGTTGACGATGAGCCCAAGAGCGCGAGCCGGGGGTCACGCGCGGACGACGCCTCCCCGCCCCAGAAGGGGAGACGCATGATTTCCGGGTGTGTCGAGTTATTATTCATGACGCTGTAAGATCCCCTGTATCTGTGGGTTGCGGAGGGGCCTCGAAATCGGGAGACGCATCTGGAGGGGTTTTTTCGCAAGATGCGTCTCCCGGAGGATGTAGAAGCCTCCGGAGGGGCCGGGGAGGCGCACGAAGGCCTGGCCGTCGACGGCGGTGAAGGGGAGGCTTCGTTGGGCGATGGCGATGAGTGGGGCGAAGGATGCGGGTTCGGGCATAGAGCTTCTCCTGATTCAAGAAGTAGCAGACGAAAATTAGGCCAACGTTCTGGAAATCCGGAAGTGATTGAAATCATTCAGAAAATTATGGGCGAATTGGCGTGAATGAAAAAGGTCTCATCAGTTTCGCGACCGGGCAACTACGGGGAAGAGGATGAGGCCGGGGCGGCGAAATTGATGAACCGCTCCGTTGAAAATCACCTCCTGTCCCTGAACAAACACCCACAAACACTCAGCGAGGAAGTGGTAGAACGCGCGACGGGATCTGTAATATACGCACCGTTACGTGCTTATCGCCCTTCTTTGACGGAAGGGCGAACGTCACAATGATTGGTTCAAGACGCGCGATCCGGATCAGACTCGGTTACGGACTCAACTGCTCCAGAGCGGTAACGATCTCTTCCATTCCCCGCTGTGGAACATATTACCGCCACTCGACACCATTTTCATCACCTTATGGTGGGCCGCCGCGCGCGGCCCATGGGGCACTCGGTTGAAGACGCGGCGAAGAACCGGCGAAAATACCCGGCCCGCACCGGCCGCGTCTTCATGCCCTTTGGTGGGCCGCCGCGGCCCATCGGGCACTCCCTACGGTCGCGGCTCGGAGACACCTGACGTGAATCGAAAGGTGTTACTGAGCCGCGACCAGAGCGGTCGGTAGGGAACGGATCGTGCTAAGCAAACGCAGCCAACCGGCGGTCTCGCGCGTCCAACACAAGAGGTAGGGTATACTTTGCCTAATAAGGACGGTTTCCGAATGGCCCAGAAGAGGCGCTCTCTTTTTGTCTTGCCGCTGATTGTATTGGTTTTCTCCGTTCTGGGCGGGTCTTATGGCCCCCGAGTCCAGGTGGCGGCCGCGGCTTCCGAGGCGGACGCGGTCAGTATCGACCAAAACGTCGACAGCTTCGCCAAAGCACTGGCCCTGGTGGAACAGAATTTCGCGGAGCCGCTGAACAACGACAAGGCGATCTACCGGGGCGCGATTCCGGGAATGCTGCGGACCCTCGATCCGCATTCCAACTTCTTCGACCCCAAAGAGTACCGGGCCCTGATCGAAGAGCAGAAGGGCACGTATTTCGGCGTGGGCATGACCGTTTCGTCGCGCAACGGCAAGACGGTGGTAATCGCACCGTTCCCCGGTTCTCCGGCGTACAAAATCGGCCTGCGGCCGGGGGACATCATCATGTTCGTGAACGACAAACCGACGGAGGGACTGAACACCACCGAGGTTGCGGACATTCTCAAGGGGCCTCGCGGAACGCAGGTGAAGATCGTAGTCTCGCGCGAGGGTGCGCCGGACTACTTGAGCTTCACCGTGATCCGCGACGAGATCAACCGCAAGACGGTGCCGGACGGATTCTGGTTGAAGCCCAACATCGCCTACGTCAAGATCCTCACTTTTGGAGACAATACGGGGCGCGAGCTGGACGAGAACCTGCGACGCCTTGGCGAGAACAATATCAAGGGCCTGGTCCTCGATTTGCGCAACAACCCCGGCGGGCTGCTGAAGACCGGGGTCGCCGTGGCCGACCATTTCCTCACCAAGGGCCAGTTGATCGTTTCCCACCGGGGCCGCGCGTCCGCCGAGCAGCCCTACTTCGCTTACAACGGGAGCCACGGCCATGACTATCCCATCGTAGTGCTGGTGGACGGTGGATCGGCGTCCGCCGCCGAGATCGTCTCGGGTGCGCTCCAGGATCACGACCGCGGCTGGATTCTGGGCTCCAAGACTTTCGGCAAGGGTTTGGTACAGACCGTCTACCCCATGCCGCAAACCACCGCGCTGGCACTGACTACCGCGCATTTTTACACGCCCAGCGGGCGCCTCATCCAGCGCGACTACAGCAACAAATCGTTCTACGAATATTACTTCCACAAGGACGGCGACGCGCGCAACCCGCTCGACGTGAAGATGACCGATAGCGGCCGCACGGTCTACGGCGGGGGCGGAATTACGCCCGACGAAAAGTATCAGGCGCCCAAAATGGATCGCCTGGAAGTGGAGCTATTCCGCAAGGGCCTCTTCAACTTCACGCGGCAGTATTTCACCAAACACAGCGCGACTCTGCCCAAGGGCTGGATGCCGGACGACGCGGTGATCCACGAACTTCAGGAGTACCTGCTGAAGAACGAAACCAAGTTCACGGAAGCCGAATTTACCAAGGATCTGGACTGGATCAAGCGTTACCTGGCGAAAGAGATGTACATCTACGCATTCAACGTGGACGAAAGCGACCAGGTTTTCGCGCGCACCGATCCCGCCGTGAAGAAGGCCATCGAGGCCATGCCCAAAGCCAGCAGCCTGGCCCAGGGCGCCAGGAAGGTGATCGTGCAACGCATGAACGGCCAGCGGCCGGCGGCGGTGGCGGGACGGTGATGACGACACAGGCAGGACTGCCTGTGCTGCCGCAGATTGTCATTCTGGACGCGGGCGGGCAGTACTGCCACCTGGAAGCCCGCAAGGTCCGCGACCTCGGTGTGTATGCGGAAGTGCGGCCCAGCGAGACGCCCGCCGCGGAGATCGCTTTCGCCAAGGGCCTCATCATCTCCGGAGGTCCCTCGAGCGTCTACGATCCCGGGAGTCCCACGGTCGATCCCGAAATCTTCGCGCACGGCCAGCCGGTGCTGGGAATCTGCTATGGGCAGCAGCTCATGGCGCACCTTCTGGGCGGACGGGTGACCCCTGGCCAGAAGGGCGAGTATGGTTTGGCGACGCTCGAAGTGGACGAGGCTGCCGACCCCTTGTTTGCCGGGCTTGCCGGCCGCCAGCAGATCTGGATGAGCCACCGCGACGTGGTCGGCGCTGTTCCCGAGGGCTTTTCCGTAGTCGGGCGCACGGATACCTGCGCCGTCGCCGCCATTGCCGCGCCCGAGCGCAAGCTCTACGGGTTGCAGTTTCACCCCGAAGTGGTCCATACCTTGCGCGGCGTGGAATTCCTCTCGAACTTCGTCTTTGGCGTCTGCGGTTGCGAGAAGGATTGGGATCCGCGCCATCGCGTCCCGGTGATCGAGCGGGAAATCCGCGAATGCGTGGGCGATCGCAGCGTCTTTTTCTTCGTCAGCGGCGGGGTCGATTCCACGGTCGCCTTCACGCTGTGCATGCGGGCCCTGGCGCCGGAACGCGTGCGCGGCGTCTACGTCGATACCGGCCTCATGCGCGAAGGCGAGACCGATTTCGTGGCCCGCATGCCCGGGATCGCCATCGAGCGTGCCGAAGAGGAGTTTCTCGGCGCCCTCGCCGGCGTCACCGATCCCGAGCGGAAGCGTCACATCATCGGCGAAGAATTCGTGCGTGTGCAGGAACGCGTCATCGAGTCGCGCCACCTGCTGGACGAGCACTGGATCCTGGGCCAGGGCACCATCTACCCGGACACCATCGAATCGGGAGGCACGGCCAAGGCCGCGGTCATCAAGACCCATCACAATCGCGTGGCCGGCATCCAGAAGCTCCTGGAAAGCGGCCGCATTGTCGAGCCGTTGAAATCGTTCTACAAGGACGAAGTGCGCGAGATAGGCCGGGAGCTCGGACTTCCCGCCGAGTTACTGGAGCGCCACCCGTTCCCCGGTCCGGGCCTGGCGATCCGCTGCCTCTGCTCGGAGTTCGATGCGCCGGTCCGTACCACGCCCGAAGGGTGGATCTTCCCGGTGAGTTCCGTGGGCGTGCAGGGCGACTCGCGCACGTATGCGCCGGTGCTGGCGATCGAGGGCCTCGACCACGAGCGTGCGACGTGTCTGGCGAACAGCCTCCCCAACGTCAACCGCGTGATCGCGGCGGTGGAGACGCGCGGCCCGCTGTCCTCGATGCAAGTGCGGGCCTGCTCGCTGGCTCCGGAGCGCCTCGCGCAACTGCGCCGCGCGGATGCCATCGTGCGCCGCCTATGTCACGAGAGCGGATACGACCGGCGCGTCTGGCAATTCCCGGTCATCCTGATTCCACTGGGAACGGCGGAATCGCCCGACTCCATTGTGCTGCGGCCGGTGGATTCGGTGGATGGCATGACCGCGCAATCGGTCCCTATGGACGGCGAGTTGCTACACCGACTGTGTTCGGAGATTTTACAATTGGAAGGGATTGCCGGCGTCTTTTACGATCTCACGCACAAGCCGCCGGGCACCATCGAGTGGGAGTGAATCGCAATCGGACCATTTATCGATGGGCCGCAATCAACGCTTCAGCGTCGCGCAAGAAGTCCCGGAGTTCCTGGTCAGTCGGGCCTTTCGCCATCTCGTGTGGGGACTGAAGTTCAGCGCGCGCGCTCTCTGTGGGAGTGAATCCTACTTCGCCGCCGGCAGCTTCACTTCGACACCGGAGTCTTTGTTCAACCGCGCAGTCAGGTCTCGATCGATGAGCGAGACCGACACCTGGTTGTGCGTATTCCCGTTGGTGAAGTAGTGCAGCGTGTCGCCATCCACCCAGTACGCCACCGCCGAATAAATCGTGTGATCCTTGAAGGCGATCAAAAAGTGAGCGGATTCCACCGGCGAGGGCGGCTCGGATGTTTGAGACTGCACCGGAGACTGGTAGGTGCTCGTGGTCGGCGCCATGGTGGAAGGGTATGACGTGTCGCTCGGACCGAATTGGTTGATGATCACCGGTGGCGCCTGCTGTGGATACACCACAACCACGTTCGGCTGCTGCTGCTGCGGTTGCGCCCCATAAGAGCCGTCATAATATCCGCCTCCGACATAGACCGGATACGGAACGCCGACTACCACCGAGCCGCCGCGACCCTGTCCTGCTGGCCGGCCCTGTCCGAACCCGCTGAAGCCCGAGCGCGGACCGATGTGCGTAATCCCCGAGGGAATCGCGACCTGCGGACCACCGCCCGGGAACACCACGCTGCCGGCCGTCCGTTGTACGCCAGGCATGGCAGACGTTCCACCGGGGAAGACCACGCTGCCGGGTGTCCGGACGACTCCTCCCGTGTTGACGAAGCCGGTGCGATTCTGCGCGAAAAGACCACCGGCAATCAGTAGTGCGACGGCGAACCCGGCGAGAGCTCTCATGGGACGGTTCCCCCTGACCGCATTGTACCGCAGACGGACCGGTGGCAAGATTGGCCCATGGCCGGGCCAAATTGATGTATGCTTTCAGGTACCAGGATTATGAGACGCCGGGACTTTGTGATTGGGGCCGCGGCAGCATCAGCCAGGCGGCTGGCCGCGCAGGACAACTCAGAAAAACTCAAGCGCGTGGGCTGCATGTCGGGGTGCTTCGGCAGTCTCATGACGGAAGTCAGGGACTGGAGCAAGCCGGCATCGCCAAAAGAACTCGACATCATGGACTTTCCCGAGATGCTGGCGGACCGCTACCACATCCACAACGTGGAAGTGCAGCAGTTCCACTTTCTCTCGATGGAGCCTTCCTACTACGGGAAGTTTCTGGATCGCGTGAAAAAAGCCAGGTCGCGGATGATCGACATGCCGCTGGAACTGGATGAAAAGGGATATTCGGGAACCATCAGCCCTTGTTCTCCGGATCCGCAGATTCGGGCGCGAGCCGTCGAGCTGACGAAACAGTGGATCGATCGCGCCGCGATGATCGAGTGCCCCAGCGTCATGATTAACCAGGGCGCGATGCTGCCGGAGGAGCTTGGACCGGTGATCGAAGCGCTGAAGACGTTGAGCGTTTATGGCAAGTCGAAGAACGTAGCGGTGATCATGGAGAACCGCGGGCGGACGGCTCCCGAGACCCTCGCGCAGGTGATCAAGGCCTCCGGAACTTACGCCAATCCCGATATCGGCAACTTCCCGAACGAAGAAACGCGCGAGCGTGGTTTGCGGCTGTTATATCCGCTCTCCATCACCGTCAGCCATGTGAAGAGGAACCCGGCGCGATTCGATTTCGCCAAAGCCATCCGGATCTCGAAAGAGATGGGCTTTAAAGGTGTGTACTCGCTGGAGACCGGCGGTCCCGATCCGTACGCGGCCGCGCAAACGGTGCTCGACGAGTTGCTGAAGAACATGTAGTGGAGGAGAACGAGAATGCGGGCTTTCGTATCGATCTGCGCTCCGCTCGTGCTGGCGGCGATCCTGCCGGCCGCGCGCGCCGCCGACAAGGACTTCAATGGCAGGTGGGACATCATCGTCCACAAGACGCCTGCCGACAGGGCGTGGTGGCTGGAGGTTACCGGCGCCGGCACGCCCGAGATCAAGGGCAGGTTCGAGGGATTTCCCGGCGGCAGCCTGAACGATCTGCCGAAACCGAAGATCGAGGACGGCGTCCTGCGCTTCGCATGGGTGGACACCCGGAATCATCTCGACTACGAGATCCACTATGTCAACGGAGTCCTCGAAGGGCAGATGACGGGTGGAGCCGAGCCGCTGAAGTTTACGGGACATCGTGCGCCGGTGATCAACGAGCACGACGATGGCACATGGGTCAAGGGGAAGCCAGTCGCCCTGTTTAACGGCAGGGATCTCACCGGCTGGACGGGCCTCAAGTCCGGCAAGGCCGACGGCTGGACCGTGGTGGACGGCATTCTGACCAGCACCGGTCATGCCGACGATCTGATCACCAAGGACAAGTACTGGAACTTCGAGCTGCACCTGGAATACAACATCGCGGCGCACAGCAACAGCGGCGTCGGGCTGCGCGGCAGGTACGAGGTGCAGATCAGCGACGACTTCGGCCGGCCTCCGGGTCTGCATGGCACTGGCGCCCTTTACACGCGCATTGTGCCGCCGGCCAACTATGGCAAGCCCGCCGGCGAGTGGCAGACACTGGACGTCCGCCTGGTCGGCATGGAAGTTACGGGAACGCTCAATGGCCACACGCTGTATGAAAAAGGGGTGATTGACGGCCTGACCGGGATTGCGTTCGACCCGTATGAAGGCGAA
Organism: Bryobacteraceae bacterium; assembly: GCA_041485845.1. GTDB lineage: Bacteria > Acidobacteriota > Terriglobia > Bryobacterales > Bryobacteraceae > OMOG01. Next base: position 9,457 of record JBGPKH010000087.1, on the reverse strand, counting down.
CCGGGAGCGCTCGAACTGCAGGGCGATCATGGGGCGGTTCAGTTCCGGAATTTCGTGTTGACGCCGCTGAGTCAGGGAAAGAAGGAATAAATCGCTTCCGTCGACGGCATCGGCGCGTAGGGCGCAGGTAGCTCTACCTGGCGGAGCGCGCCAGCCAGGGGACGCCAGGAAGTCCTATTTCGAGAAGTCTGAGAGCCTCGAACTCCGGTTGTTTTGTAACCGCAACGCTCGGGACTCTCCATGGCCCAAGCTGTCCACCTCTGTGCGATAATCGCATCGACCATGACCAACCGCACTCTCGGCCACTACGAGGTTCTGGAGAAGCTTGGCGAAGGCGGCATGGGTGTGGTGTACAAAGCGCGCGACCAGCACCTGGGCCGCTTCGTTGCCCTGAAGGTGTTGCCTCCGGAGAAGGTGGCCGATCCCGAGCGCAAGCGCCGCTTCGATTCCGAAGCCAAGGCCGCTTCCGCGCTGAATCATCCGAACATCATCACGATCTACGACATCGACAACGCCGAAGGCGTGGATTTCATTGCTATGGAGTACGTGGAGGGCCGGACTCTGCGGCAGGCCCTCGGGCCGCACGGCCTGGATCTGCATACCACGCTGGAGTACGCGACGGCTATGGCGGATGCCATGGGCGCGGCGCATCGTGCCGGGATCGTTCACCGGGACCTCAAGCCGGAAAACATCATGGTCACCGGACAAGGCCACCTCAAGATCCTGGACTTCGGGCTGGCGAAGCTGACCGAGCCGGCCGCCGCCGATTCTTCCGAAACGGTGACGGCGAAAGTTACGGAGCCCACCCTCACCAAGCCCGGCGCGATCATTGGCACCGTGACCTACATGTCTCCGGAGCAGGTCGAGGGCAAGGCGGCCGACGCGCGTTCGGATGTGTTCAGCTTCGGCGCGATGCTCTATGAGATGCTCACCGGCCAGCAGGCTTTTCACGGTACTTCGACGATCTCCACGATGTCCGCCATTCTGCGCGATTCTCCAGCCCCCGCCCGACGGATCCGGCCGGACATCCCCGCCGAGTTGGAGCGCATTCTGCGACGCTGTCTGGAAAAGGCGCAGGAGTCGCGTTACCCGTCAGCCGTCGAGCTCCACGAGGATCTGCGCGCCTGCCGGGACCGGCTCGCGGCGCGCGAAGTCGGCCCGCTCGCCCTCATGAGGCGGCCCCGGTTGGCGATTCCGGCTCTCGCGCTGCTGGCGGCCATCGCCGCTATTGTGGCCTGGTCCTGGGTGCGAAGCGCGCGCGTGCACTGGGCCGAGAGCGTGGCGCTGCCTGAAATTGCGCGCCTGGCGGACCGGACGGAATACGGAGCTGCTTACACGCTGGCCACGCAAGCCGAGCGGTACATCCCCACGGACCGGCGGCTGGCGGAGCTGATGACCTCGATCTCGATCCGGGTCTCCCTTCAGGCCAACGTTCCCGGCGCCGAGATTGGCTTCATGGAGTACGGCGCCGTCAACGGCGAGTGGCAAAGCCTGGGCCGCTCACCGCTCAAAGGCGTCCGCATGCCCCGCGGGCTCAAACGCTGGCGGATTGCGAAGCCGGGGTTCCAGACCATCGAACTGGCCGTCTCCCCCGGCTTGGCCGGTTCCCTGACATTCACCCTGGACAAAGAGGGCAGCCTCCCCAGCGAGATGGTGCGGGTTCCCGGAGGATCGGCCGTCTTTCTGTTCCTGACTGGGCTCGACCACCTGGCGTTTCCCCGGCTGGATGACTTTTTGATCGACAAATTCGAGGTTTCCAACAAACAGTTTGCCGGGTTTGTCGCCGCCGGCGGCTACCGGAAACCTGAGTTTTGGAGACAGCCCATGGTCAAGGACGGCCGCGTGCTCCCCTGGCAGGAAGGCGTGTCCGGGTTCCGCGATTCCACTGGCCGGCCCGGACCGGCAACCTGGGAACTGGGAGAGTTTCCTGCCGGTCAGGGCGACTATCCGGTAACCGGCGTCAGTTGGTACGAGGCGGCCGCCTATGCGGAATATGCCGGCAAGAGCCTGCCCACCATCTACCACTGGAACCGCGCCGCGTGGACCGGCGATGGGCTCACGGACATCTCCCCGGTGATCCGGCTCAGCAATTTCGGCGGCCCAGGACCCACTCCAGCCGGCAAGTACACGGGCATGAATCCCTACGGGACTTTTGACTTGGCCGGCAATGTGAAAGAGTGGGCCTGGAACGCCGCCGATGCGCGCGGCAGCCGTCGCTACATCCTGGGCGGAGCCTGGAACGAACCGGTCTACATGTTCAACGACCCGGACGCTCAGTCGCCCTGGAGCCGGCTCCCCAACTACGGTATCCGCTGCGTCAAATACCTGTCGGACGTTCCACCGGTGCTCCGCGAACCCGCCGAGACAGCCCGTCGCGACTACCAGCATGAGAAGCCGGCGCCGGACGAGACGTTCCGCATCTATCGAAGCTTCTACGCATACGACAAGACCAGGCTGGACCCCGTCATCGAATCTACCGACGACACTCCCGAACACTGGAAGCTCGAAAAGGTCACGTTCAACGCTGCCTACGGCAACGAACGCGTGACAGCTTATCTCTACCTTCCCCGAGGCGCCGATCCGCCTTACCAGACCGTGGTCCACTTTCCCGGCTCGGGTACTCTTCGGACGCGCACTTTTCAGCCGTCAGTTGTGCCACCATTCGATTTCATCGTGAGGAGCGGGAGGGCGGTATTGTATCCGGTCTACAAGTCCACCTACGAACGGGGAGACGGGTTGGTTTCCGATCGGCCCGCCCTGACAAGTGGATATCGCGACCATGTCATCCAGTGGTACAAGGACTTTGCGCGCAGCATCGATTACCTGGAAACGCGCAAGGATATCGACTCGCGGAAATTGGGCTATTTCGGGACGAGTTGGGGCTCGGTGCTGGGTCCCATTTTGATGGCCCTGGAGGACCGATGCCGCGTGGCCGTCTGGGCGCACGGTGGATTCTGGCAGCAGAAGGGGCCGCCCGAGGTCGAGCAGATCAACTTCGCGCCGCGCGTGAAGATCCCGGTGCTGATGCTGAACGGGAAGTATGACTTCGTGTTCCCGGTCGACACCTCCCAAAACCCCATGTTTCATTTGCTGGGCACACGCGAGCAAGATAAGCGCCACCTGCTCTTCGAGTCGGGCCACTCGGTGCCGAGGAAGGAACTCGTCACCGAAGCGCTCCAGTGGTTCGACCAATACCTGGGGCCGGTGAAATAGGTGCACTCACCACGTTGGCGGTCAATGAAACTTGACTCATTTGCATCGAGTTTGCGAATTCAAGAATTCTACTCCTCATCCGGCAGCGCGAACACATACAAGGCGTTTCCGCTGGAGGGAACGTGGATCTCCGGCGTGACGATGGCAGGGACCATCCTCGGGCTGCCGCCGCCCAGTCCCGTGGTGACGGCAATGTATTGTTTTCCGTCGAGGCTGAAGCTCACCGGGAAGCCCTGAACGGAAGTTCCGAGACGAGTGCTCCACAGCACAGCCCCGGTCCTGACGTCGATCGCCTTGAAAGTACGGTCGAGATCGCCCACGAACGCGACCCCGCCGGCGGTGGACAGCACGCCGGTCAAAAAAGGCGCGCGTTGCTCCACCTTCCACAGCTCCTTCATGGTCCTCACGTCATAGGCGGCCAGTTTGCCGGTGTTGCCGTTGCTTCCCGGCATTTCGAAAAAGCGCCGCTGACCGGCCGTTCCGCCCGACCCTTCGGCGAATTCCACGACGCGCCCGAGCATCTCCTGGCACGTCTGGCTCAGCGGCACGATGAGCGCATTAATCTGGGGATCGTAGCTCATGGGGTGCCAGTTCTTGCCCCCCGCCGTGCTGGGACAGGCCTGCAGCCACTCGCCGGCCTTCTGCTCGACGATGTCGTTCCGGTAATGCACTTCGCCCGTAGTTTTGTCGATCCTGTCGAAGACGTTCTGGAGAACCATCTCCTTGAAGTCGAGGAATTTTCCGGTCTTCCGGTCGAGTTTCCACAGAATACCGGCTTTGCCCGCCGTGAAGAGCAAGTTCTGGCCGCCGAGGTCCACCAGCACGCGTTCGAAGACTTCGTCCATGTCAAACGATTCGCCGGGTATGTGCTGGAAGTACCACATGAGCTTGCCGTCTTGGGGACGAAGAGCCACGGTCGAGCTGGTATACAGCGCTTTGTCGCCGGTCCCACGGGTGGAACGCATCCAGGGCTTGGGCTGCGCCACGCCCCAGTAAGTCAGATTCAGGACGGGGTCGTACGTGCCGGTGATCCAGGTATCCCCGCCAGCACGAAGAAGGTCCGGCAGTTTGCCCCAGGTGTCGCCTCCTGGTTCGCCTTCCCGCGCCACGGTGTTGAATCTCCAAAGCTGCTTTCCGGTTTCGGCATCGTACGCGCTGATGAAGCATTTTTCTTCCCGGTAGAGAATACATCCCGTCAGGCCCTGAATGACTTTGCCCTGGATGACGATGGGGCCGCTGGTATGGGTGAACTCTTTGGTCTTCCCGGAAACCGGGGTATCCCAGACGGCTTTTCCCGTGATCGCGTTGAGCGCCACCACCCGTCCGTCCGTAGTTGCAGCGTAGACCTTGTCCCGATAGAGCGCCACATTGCGCATGGCGTTGGTTCCGCCGACACCAATGGTGGGACCGATCTGGTTCTCCCAGATCAGGTCGCCGGTGCGCGCATCCAGCGCCTGAATGTAATTGCTGGGGTTGACGAGAAAAATCGTATTGCTGTGGAAAACGGGCGATGGCTGGTTGGCGCCGCTCTCATTCATGGCTCTGGTCCAGACGAGCCGCAGGCTTTTCACATTGGCTGGCGTGATGCGGGCGAGGGGACTGTAGCTCCAGGCCTGGTAGTTGCCGCGGATCATGAGCCAGTCGCCCGGATCGGGATTGCGGAGCATCTCATCGGTGACCGGGAGATAGTTTCTTACCGCGCCCTCCACCGTGAGGCCGCGCGCGGGAGCGAGATTTGTGGGGAACACGCCGGCGCCGCCACGGCCGCCGCCGCCTCTTCCACCCCGGCCGCGGCCGCCGTCGGTCGAAGTCGAATCGCCCGCCGCTCGAGCGGCAGCTAGCGGTCTGCCGGGAGCGATGGACCGGATGACCTCGGCCGCGCCCGCTGTCAGGGGACGGCTTCCAACGGCCGCACCGTTCGACTCGAGAAGGAATGCGACGATGTCCACGCAGGTCTTCTCGGCCAGGCTGCCCGGCGTCGCGGGAGGCATGGTGGTCTGAATGAACGCCGTGAGATCGTGAACGGTGCGGCTGCCCCAGGCGCCGATGAAATTGTTGCCCGCCAGTTGAGGCGCCTCGTTGCGGCCGGCGAGCTCGGGTCCATGGCAGGTGGAGCAGTCGGTCTGATAGGCGGATCGCCCCGAGGAGGATTGCTCCGGCGTGAACAGACCGGAGCCGGACCTTGGCTGAGCTGTCAAAATCAAGCCACTCATGGCGACGATCATCGCCGGCGCCGGCACAATCCGCTTCAGCATCGATATCTCCTCAAGGCAAGAGCCAGCCCCATAAATTGCCGTCCGGAGCCTTCTCACTATGAAGCTGCACGTAGAGTCTGCCCTTGCGTAGATCCTCTGCTTGTTCTGGTGTCGGATCGAACGACCCGCTGATCGTGCCGCTGGCCGCCTTGGTAACGGTCAAGTCGAACATGGCGGGGCCGCGCACACCCGTAACGGGACTCCGGCGCACCTGCGCAATGGTGGCGGGCGATAGCAATCCTTCGAATGAGCCGGTGACCACGAGTCTGGAACCCGTCAACCGTCCCGACACAGAACCGGACCCCGCAACGGTGGCGCGCATGGTGGCATCCATGGCGATCGGGCTGAGCCGCGTCTTGAATACCGCAGCGCTCTGGGCGAGGGCGAAAGTCCCCAGGCAGAGAACTACTGCAGGGCCGAGCAGACGCATCGTGATCATCATACTCCAGGGCTTCTCCGCCCGATTCCGCGCCGTTACCTGCCCGCCTCAGGCTTCTCCGGGAGCGCAAACGCGACATAACCCCTCGTCCAGTCCGACGCTGCGCCTGCTCCGCCCTGCCCCGAGGTTGCATTCACGATCAGATACTGCCGCCCGTTCACCTGGTACATCGCGGGAATACCGCGCGATTGCCCCGGCAACGCGGCCGTCCACAGCACTTTGCCGGTATCCGCATCGTACGCCCGCATCTTGCCGTCGCCTCCGGTGAGGAATACCAGGCCCGTCGATGTGACCACCATACCGGCCCTCAGCCCGATGGCGCCCGTATCATGCACTCCTTCCCTGAGGGCGCGCAAGTCGTCTCCAACGGGAACCTGCCACTTGATGGTTCCTTGGTTCAGATCATAGGCGGTCAGTGTGGTGTACGGGGGCTTGATAATATTCCCCATCACGTTGTAGCCGGTGTAGTAGCGGTCAGGCGGTACGTCAACACCCTCCGGGTAGGGTGCTCCACCCATTCCGCCGCCACGGCCGGCCGCCGCAATGACGGTAGCCAGGATCTTCGCGGCGGGTGCGCCTCCGGAAGCGATCACCGGCCCCCCGAGCGGCGCGGTTGCGGCCTCCGTGCCGCGGCCGCCTCGCCCTCCTCTTCCACCTCCGGCGACTGCGGCGGGGTTGGCCAGATACGCCATCAATGCATTCATGTCGGCCTCGTTGATGTCGGCGCTGAAAGCGGGCATGGGACCTTTACCCCCAACCACGATCGTTCGGACTGTATCCACTCCGAAACGACTTGTGACATCGATCAGCGATGGATAATTTGCATTGCCGCTCAGATTGTCGCCGTGGCATATGACGCACCTCCGCTCATAGACGGCCCGGCCCTGCGCGGCGGAACCCGCCCCACGGCCTCCGCCCCCGCGGCCCGGCATCTCCGGAGACATCTTGAGAATTGCCGGCTCGTTCAGGCCCAGAACGAAGACCATTCCGTTAGTTGGATTCGACGATGTGGTGCCCCAGTTGGAGCCGCCCTGGTTTCCCGGCATCTGAATCGTATCCCGCATGGAGGGCGGCGTAAAAATGCCTTCGTTGCGCGCGCTGTCCACCACCTGCTTCCAATGGGCGCGTTCTTCCGGCGTGAGTATGTAAGGGTTGATGTCGTCCGCCGTGAACTTCAGAACGGCAAAAGGCGGCGGGGCGGTCGGGAACGGCTGCGTGGGAGACGCGTGTTCTCCGGGCATGTCGCTCTTCGGGACAGGACGTTCTTCAATCGGCCACAAAGGCGCGCCGGTCACCCGATTGAACACGTACAGAAAGCCGGTTTTGCCCGCGAGCGCCACGGCGTCCACGATCCTTCCGTTGTGCCGGACCGTCGTCAACTGCGGAGCCGACGTATTATCGTAATCCCACAAGTCGTGGTGGACCATCTGGAAATGCCACAGGCGCTTCCCGGTGCGCGCATCCAGAGCGAGCAGGCAATCGCCGAAGAGATTTGCGCCAGGCCGGTCTGCGGCATAAAAGTCGAAAGTGGGGGAGCCTGTCGGAAAGTAGGCGATTCCGCGCTTCTCGTCAACCGTAATCTCGCCCCAGGTGTTGGCTGCGCCGGCGTACTTCCATGCGTCCTTCGTCCAGGTGTCGTAGCCAAACTCGCCGGGAAGTGGAATGGTGTGGAACTGCCACACCAGTTTGCCCGTGATTACGTCGAAGGCGCGCACATCGCCGGGAGGAGACATATAGCCCTCGCCCGGAGCCGAGCCGAGAATGATCAGGTTCTCGAAGACCTTCCCCGGATTGTTGGATTGAATGCGCCCGAATGGCGAGCCCCTGGGAAAGCGGCGCAGGCCGTCGCGAAGGTTCACGATGCCTTCCGTTCCGAAGGTCAGGATCGATTTTCCGGTACGGGCATCGAGCTCCTCGAGATAACTGTTTCTCTGGAAGATCAGGCGCCGGTCCTTCCGGTCTTTGCTTTCCCAGTAATTAATGCCGCGCGGCGCGATCCCCTGCAAGTCGGCGTGTATCCAGATCTCCTTCCCCGATGTGGCGTCGAGCGCCACCAGCGAGTTGCTTCTCGCCAGCACGTACATGACGTTGTCGACGATAAGAGGATTCCACACATAGGCGATGTTGTCGTTACTCGGATAGGTCCACGCGGCCGCCAGTTCATTGACATTGGCCTTGGTAATCTGGCTCAAGGTGGTGTAATGTGAGTTATCCGGCCCGCCACCGTTGTCCAGCCACGTTCTGTGAGCGGGTTGGGCGCCCGCCGAACTGCCCGCCGCGATGAAGCAAAGAAGCAACTTCACTCTGAACATACGACTCGACATTTCCTCCTCCCATTGGCCTTGCAGCCTGTGCATCGGTGAGTATATATCAAACCGGCGTGGTGCGGGGAAGGGGTGTGGGTGCTTGCACGTTGCCGGGATTTCCGCGGCCGGCCGAAATCGCCACGGTCTTCTCTACCCGATCTGGCAGTTCGATGAATCGGGAACGCTAACGGGGCTACCAGAGGTGCTCGCTGTCTTGGAGTCTCACGATGAATGGATGCGGACGATATTCTTCGTCGGCAAGAATCCGCACTTGAGCGGTCTGACCCCCGTAGAGATGCTCCGGGCCGGCAAACTGAAGGACGTCTTGATGCGGCCGTGATTTTCGGAGAGCACGGTCGACAATGTTGGTATGGTATGCGCCTGGAGCGCAGCGGATACTTCTTGCAGAGATTGTGGAGCACTATCAATTCGAACTGATCGAAAGCCACTACGTGGCGCCTCGTAAGCCCGCGGTGAGCGAGCGAAAAGGGGGATTTTTCGAGTAGCCTTTGGTTTAGAACGCTCCGCAGTGCGCCTCCAGTTTCGGGCCGTTTTTTGTCGCTTGTTCAGGCGGCGCAATGGAGGCCTTGTAGTTGGCATCGGATGTTACCTGTACTGCCGGCGTCAAGCGACAATTGCAGGCGTCAATTGTTGTAAAAGGATGGGGAGCGGCCATGAGCAAAACAACATCGAGTGGGAAGTGCAATCTTTGCGGAAAAACGTTCGGCCGCGGGGCGATGACACGCCACCTGAGCAAAGTGCAGCTTGGCGCGCGAACCGGCGGCCGGATCGGCGCCAGCGATCGCGCAGAGCTTTCATTTGTGGGTTCAACCCCGCTACAACAAGGACTACTGGATGTATCTGGCCGACCCGGTGGAAGCTCCACTCAGCCGGCTGGACGGATTCCTGCGCGAGATCTGGTTGGAATGCTGCGGGCATCTGAGCGCCTTCACGATTAGCGGAACGCAATATGTGTCGCAGGGCGCCAGAGAACCTGGGGATCGGGGAATGGGAGCACGGCTGGGGAGGCTGCTGGAACCAGGGATGTTGTTCTCCTACGAGTACGATTTCGGCTCGACGACGGAGCTCAACCTGAAAGTCCTGGCGGTGCGGGAGCAGAGCACCAAGCGCGGCGCGGTCGAGGTGCTGGCGAGAAACGATGCGCCCGAGGTGACCTGTCAGCGATGTGGCGTCCGGCCGGCAACCCATATCTGCACCGAGTGCGACTGCCGGGGGGAGGGTTG
>JBGPKH010000086.1:0-19539 GCA_041485845.1 Bryobacteraceae bacterium | reverse complement strand
GGAAATCCCGCTCGAGGAAGAAGAGGAGGAGGACGAACCCCAGCCCCTGGTGCCCGGACAGCCGACGGCCACCGGCGAGATCCCTATTCCCGAACTGCCGCCCAAGCCGCAGCGCCGTCCGCGTGCGCCCCGCAAAACCTCCGGTGACGGCTCGCAGAAGAAGCGCGTATCGCGCCCGCGCAAGAAGCCACCCATGTAGGGCAGGCCGCCGCGCGAGCCGCGGGGCTGCCAGCGAAGTATTTCGTGCTCCTGGTGTGGGTACCAAGCCCGCTGCGGGTCCGGCGCCCCTATATTCGGGGCGCTCTCCCCGGCCTCTGGAGAAAGGCGCGGCCGCGGCATGAAGATCCGGTAGAGGCGTGGCGTTCGCTGGTGGAGAATCCCGAGGCGCGCACGCGCTGGCAAATTGCTCGCGCTAAGGGGGGACGTGACGTCACGGCAGTTCAAGCCCGAGAACGAGAAGAACGCCGAAGGCGCCGTTGAGGATCAGTTCGCGCCTGCCGAGGGCACGAATATCGAGCGGTTCAGACTCCCTGGCGAACCGTGCGAAACCGCGGGACAACACCGGCAGGAACGCAATAGCTGCGTACCAACGGAACAGGTGAGCGGCGCAGGTGGCAACCAGAAAGATCATCAAAACTATCTGACCGGCAAAGAACCCGCGGCCGATGGAGAGCTTCTCATCCGGCTTTGTCGCGTGCGAAGCCCGGATACGGAGCTGTACGAACAGGATCTGGTTGATGGCGAACAAAAGGTTGGCGATCCAAAGAGACTAGGCGACGTCATTCCGGTGGCTCGTAACGACGCAGTGTGCCGCGGGCGCAACCAGCGTCAGCCCCGCCGCGCCCACCATCTGGGCCGCCGTCCGGGCGCTTCGACGAGCCCGTTTTGCGATAGTCTGAGCGATGAATGCGGTCGCCGCAGCAGCGCCAATCCACAGTAGAGTCAGATTCCGCCCGCCCCAAAAAAAGCCAGATCGACGCAGCCATGGAGGCAGCGGCCAAAGCCAGGGCAGCGTTCCGCACGAGATCAAGTTCGCCGTGGGTGCGCGCCCTCGCCGGAGCCGTTCCAATCCAGCTTTCGACGGGCGTTCGCAGCCAGAACAGCGCGAGCACGGCGATGCTGAGTGGAGCCAGCGGCCATGCGCGTCTTCCGGTCAGTAAACCCACAGACGCGCCGGTTACCAATGGGACCAGTAGTATTCCCCAAGCTCCATGTTCGCGGGGAAAGATCGGGGACTGCCGCCGGCCCGCCGGGTTCATCCGCTCCTGGACAGGCCACGCCGCGCCGCCATCTCGCCTCCCATCGCTTCGCGCTCGGGTCCGGTGAGCGATCTGGCCGCTACCGGGAACAGTTCCCCTTCCTCAACCGCGATGTGCTCGCGATAGAGACCCGCCAGTTCCTCGAGTAATGCAGAAAGCCGGGCCGTGGCGGAAGCGGAGAGTACTCCGGAGGCCAGCCATGCCTGGCCGAGGCGATCAACCTCCGCATGACTGCCGTCTGCACGCACGTGGTCTTGTTCCAACGATTCTACGCGCGCGAGTACCGCCTTCACTTCGGGACGATCCATCTGCCGGAGGCGCGGAAACAAGGTCTGCTCCTCGTCGGCCGTGTGCTTCGGGGCCGCCTCACGAAAGTAACGCAGGGCTGTCTCCAAGGCCGTACGCTGCTCGTTGTTGAGCGGCCCTCCGTGCGCTGCGGTACTCACTTGAAGGAGCACGGACAGGAACCGTTCGATACGGCGGTGACAGTCGGTCAATAGACCGATCGGGTCGGTGAAACTGCTCTGCGGTTTTGCTCCTATTACGATCGGCATTGCTTGCCCTCCGTCCCCATCTTGGCGCAATCGGGCAGCTCACGCCGTGACTTTGATCACGCCGATCGAATTCGGCCGCGTTAGATTGGAATGAGGAGGGCTATGCCCAATCGCCAGCACGTCGCGCTCGCGACGATCTCTTTCACCATCTGCTTTGCAGCATGGGGACTGATCGGCGCCTTTGCACCGCGTTTCCGCGAGGCCCTTCATTTAACGGCCTCGGAAACTGCTTTGCTGGTTGCCGTTCCTGTGCTCTTCGGATCACTGATGCGCATACCCATGGGCGTTCTCACCGACCGCTTTGGCGGCCGTGCAATCTTCTCGATCCTGATGGCGGCGGTGGCGTTGCCGGTCTGGATTGTGCCGCAGCAAGGCGCCTATTCCGGCCTGCTGGCGGTGGCGTTCCTACTCGGGCTCGCCGGCTCCTCGTTTGCGATCGGGGTGGGCTACGTCTCGCGATGGACGACCGCTGAGCGGCAGGGCAGCGCGCTCGGGGTTTACGGCTTGGGAAACATAGGCCAATCGGCTGCGGTATTCCTCGGTCCGGTGCTGGCTGCGCAGGTTGGAATGCGTGCGTTTATCACGGTGTCGCCGTTCTGCTTGTAGTCTGGGCCGCGGCATTCGCCCTCCTCGCGCGCAACGCTCCCGCGCCCCCGATAGCAGCGGCGCAACGCAAAGGCATCGGTGCCATGCTCGAAGTGCTCACACACGAAAGGCTCTCGTGGCTCCTGGCGGCCCAACGACGACCAGCGGCGTCGATGGTGGTTCGAATGGCAGCAGAGAACTTGGAATGGAGCTATCGGCGTATCCAGGGCGCGTTGTCCAATCTGGCGCACGAGCTTGCCCGCAGCACGATCGCTGAAAGTCTGGAGCGGCACAGAATCGAGCCAGCGCCGGAGCGGAGCCGGAAAACGACGTGGAAGGAGGCACGAAGATTCCAATTAGAAGAGGCACCTGCCCGCGGCCTTTGCACAGACATCGCCGGTACACCGCGAAACTGGACCGCTTCAGCCTGCCTGCTTGAAGCTTTCACCCAAGGGGCTGCAGCAAGTTCAAGTCCATCGGGCAGATCAAGTTCGTCGTCGGGGTGGGGTTGGCTCAGCTCAGCAGAGCAGCCGGCTCTTTCGTGTATAATGGCCCCACACACATTTCGTCAGGGGAGTTAACGAATGACGTCACGGTTTCGGTTTCTGTTGATCCTTGCTCTTTCGATTTCTGCGGTTCTTGGTCAGACCGGTACATCGCGCGTGCGCGGCGCTGTAACGGACACCTCGAACGCGTTGGTTCCGGGTGCAACCGTCACTGCGACGCATGAGGCCACCGGCTTCACGCGTACGATCTTGAGCAATGCCTCCGGGCAATTCGCATTCGATGCGATGCCCCTCGGCAAGTACACCATCACGGTCACCTTACAGGGGTTCAAGAAGATCTCGAGCTCGGGGAACGAGTTGCAGGTGGGCGAGCCGCTTACCATCGATCTGACCCTGGAACCAGGCGCGGTGAGCGAGCAGGTGATGGTCAGCGAGACCAGCGCGCAGGTGCAGACCGCGGAAGCTTCGATCGGCCAGGTGCTGGACACCAAGCCCATCGAGAACCTGCCGCTGAATGGGCGGAATCCGCTGCACCTGATGGCGCTGATGCCGGGCGTTGCCGGGCACGCATCCCAGGCGACGAGCAGCTCGGGGACGGTCACGTTCTCCGTGAACGGAGACCGCGGCCGCGGCGTCTACACGACGCTCGACGGGGTCGACGTGAGCGATCCAGTTATCCCGCGCGGTGAGCTTTCCCAAGTGTTGATGAATCCCGATTCGGTGAGCGAGTACCGCGTGATCACCAGCGTCGCCAAGGCGGAATACGGCCGCAACTCGGGCGCGCAGGTGCAGGTAGTCACACGCTCGGGCACCAACCAGTTCCACGGGAACCTCTTCGAGTACAACCGCAACACGGCCTACAACGCCAACGACTGGTTCAACAACCGCGCCGGACTGGTGCGCGAGGTGCTGATCCGCAACCAGTTCGGCGCCTCGATTGGCGGGCCGATCAAGAAGAACAAGGCGTTCTTCTTTTTCAACTGGCAGGCGCAAAGGATGGCCCAGAGCCTCACGCAGACCCGCACCGTGCTGACGCCCGAAGCACGCAAGGGCATCTTCCGGTTTATGGTTGGGGCCGCCAACTCGCCGACCTTTGTGAACACGGCGGGGCAGCCCACGGTTCCTGCCTGCAGCGCTTCGGTGAGCTCGAACTGCTACCGGACGTTTGACCTGGTGGCGGCCGATCCGCTGAACCGCGGCCTCGACAAGCTGATGCAGAGCCAGGTAAACCTCACCAATCTGCCGAACGATTTCTCGGCCGGCGACGGGTTCAACACTGCCACCTTCCGGTTCAACGCGGCGGCGAGTTACCCGCAGAATACCTATACCACCAAGGTCGATTATCGGCTCACCTCCAACCACCAGGCCTACCTGCGCTGGAGCGAGGGGAGCAGCAACCTCTATGGCGATTACATCAACAGCGGACTGCCGCGTTATCCGGCAAACCCGGCGTCGTTTCCCGGGCGCACGCGGGAATCGTCCAGCCGCGGTTTTTCGGTGGGAGTGAACTCGGTGTTGAGTTCCACAAAGGTGAACGAGTTCAACCTCGGGTACACGCGCAACAGCATTCTGTTCCTGGACCCGACGCATCCCAAGTTCGAGATCATTTCCAATATTCAGTCCGACCCGTTCGTATTCTGGGGCGGCACGGGGCGTACTCCACTGAACTGGCAGGTGCTGGACAATTTCTCCTTCATCCGCTCAAACCACACGTTCAAGGCGGGCGTCAACATCCGCTGGTATTCGATCGACCAGTTCCGGCGCGCGTCGAATTTCTATCCGCGGCTGACCTTCAGCACCACCAACGCTCCGGTCTTCCTGAGGACCGATTCGGCATCGCCGACGCTGAGCCTGGCGGGAATCAATACCAACGACCAGACGAGGCTCAACAGCCTGTTCAACGACCTGATGGGGGTGGTCGGCACGGTGCAGAAAGTGTTCTATTCCAACGGCAAGGACTTCCCGTCAGCCGACCAGGAGTTGAAGTTCCTGCAACGCTCGCGCGAATACAACTTCTACTTCCAGGATGACTGGCGCATCTCGTCGAAGCTGACTTTGAATCTTGGTTTGCGCTATGAGTTCAACGGCGTGCCGTTCGATCTTTCCGGCATGCAGGTGGTGAACGATAAGCCGCTGGACAGCCGGTCGGGCGACGTCAGCCTGCTGCCCGCCGGGCCCGGCACCGGCCGTCCGTGGTACAACGCCGACAAAAGCAACTTTGCGCCGGCGGTGGGCTTCGCCTTCACCCCGTTCGGCGACAACAAGACCGCGATACGCGGCGGCTACCGGGTCGCCTACAACCGCCTGGTCAACTGGGCACTGAACGTAGTGGAGCAGAACCAGCCGGGCACCACGCGCACGAACATCATTCGTCCGAACTCGTCGGCCAATGCCGCAAACCCGGCTTCCGTGCGGGCCAGCGACGCCGCGGTCCAGACGCTGGTTGGCCAGTTGCCGAACGGCATCGTCGGGTTGCCCGTGCAGAGGATGCCCCCCCAGGATCGCAGTTCCACGCCGTTGCTGTTCGATCCGAACCTGCGCACGCCGTTCGTGCACCAGTGGAACTTCAGCATCCAGCGGCAGCTCCTGCGCGACACGGTCCTGGAGATCGCCTATGTGGGCAACAAGGGCACCCACATGTTCCGGATGATGAATGCCAACCAGGCAACCGTCACGCCGGAGTTTCTGTCCAGCTTCAAGGCCGCGCAGGCGGGAACCCGCACCGGCACAGTCGGCAAACTGCTGGACACTTACGTGGGTGCGCTGCCTTCGAACATTACCACCGCTTTCACTAACAACGACGTATCGACTTTCATCACCGCGGTGGATACGGGCGTGTTCAACGGCGTAGTGGGCGGGCGCCTCGTGGCCGCCGGTCTCGGCCAAGGGTACTTCCGCAATCCGCAGTTCACCACGGCCGCCGTGGGATGCAGTTGCACGGATACCAGCTACAACGCTTTGCAGATCTCGGTGAACCGGCGTTTCTCCAGCGGTCTCCTCTTCCAGACCAATTACACCTTGGGCAAGAGCCTCGATGACATCTCCGACGATACCGACGGCGCCGGCCAGGGTCTTCTCATCCCCAAGGACTCGAACAACCGCCGGCTGGACCGCGGCCGGTCGAACTTCGACATCCGGCACCAGTTCCGCGCGGGGGTGGTCTACGAACTGCCCTTCGGCAAGAATAAGCGGTTCTTCCAGAGCGGCGTGCTCTCCTGGATCGTAGGCGGCTGGGACACGAATACGATCATCGACTGGTCGAGCGGCTACCCGTTCAGCGTGGATTCCGGGCGCGGGACGCTCTATCCCGGAGTGACTTCAAACGCGGTGTTCACGGGCGATCCCACGGCGATCGGCACTCTGGTGAAGGGGCCATCGTCGGTGACGTACTTGAGTACGGCGGAGAAGGCACAGTTCAGCAACCCGGGCGTGGGCGATTTTGGCGCCGGGCGCAATATCTTCACCGGTCCGGGATTCTTCCAGACGGATTTCGCCCTCCACAAGACGTTCCCGATCAAGGAGCGGGTGAGGTTCGAGCTGCGCGGCGAAGCTTTCAACGTGTTCAATAACGTGAACTTCAACCAGCCGAATGCGACTTCGACGTCGGCCTCGTTCGGCGTGATTTCGTCGGTGCGGGTGCCGCCGCGGATTCTGCAGATCGCGGCCAAGATTTCATTCTGAGGTGTGGGCGCCGCCCCACGGCCCGCGCTAGCCGACCTCTTCGTTCGCCCGCCGCAGCATGGCACGCATGCAGGCGATGCAGTATGCGGTGCCGGCGCGCAGCAGGCCGGTGTCGCCGGCAAGGCGCGGCACGTGGTCCGGTTCGATAGCGCCGCTGAAGCGCGCCTGCCGGAGAGCTTTCATCACCTGGTACATGTCCATGTAGCCATCGTCGGGGAAGGTCTCGACGAAGCGCGGCAGGGGCCCGGTCACGTTGCGGAAGTGCACTTCCAGGATCTTCCCGCGGCCGCCGAAATCGCGAATCATCTCGAAGACGTTTTTGCCCATGCGATCGCCGCCTTCGGACCACGTGCCCACGCAGAAGGTCAGCCCCCAGTTGCGGCTGTTGCCGGCGATCTGCTCCGCCCGGTGGTAGCCGTCGTAATGCGTGAAGAGCTTGGCGACGCCGTTCATTTTGGCGACGGGCGGGTCGTCGGGATGGAGCGCCAGCTTGACGCCCGCTTCCTCGGCGACGGGTAAAACGGCCTTCATGAAGTAGCTATAGTTCGCCCAGATCTCGTCGGCGGAGTAATCCCGGCCGAATTGCTGCTTCTCCACTTTGTTGCGGAAATCGTCCAGATCGAATTGCCGCGTGGTGTAGCCGCGGCGCTGGACCATGCTCGTGGTGTAGGTGTTGGCCGGATGAAAGTCGTACGACGCGACGGGGATTCCCAGCTTGCCGAGGTCGCGCAGGAAGCGGCAATAAGTTTCGATGTCCTGGTCGCGGCCGGCCTGCCCTAACTGAACCTTCGTCGAGCGATATGCATAGTGAACGCCCGAGTAGATCTGCATGCCGAACCGGGCGAAACGCTGCTGGAAGCCGCGAAGCGTGTCGAGCCCGATATCGCCTGCCCCAAACTCCAGCCGCGCCCACGGCAAGCCGATCTGCTGGAGGAAGCGCAGATCGTCGTCCGTGACATTTTTGGCATCCAGGCGGTGGCACAGCTTGGCGTTGGCCGGGTCGGACTCCTCAATGGTCTTCGGCCGGTCCTGGGCCCGCAGCGGCCAGGCTGCCGCGCCGGCCACAGAACTTAGAAAGTTTCGCCGTTGCATCCGTCCTCTACGCCAGAATCTCCTGCACCACGTTGCCCGCCACATCCGTCAACCGGTAATCCCGGCCCGCATGTCGAAACGTCAGCTTGGTGTGGTCGAATCCCAGGCAATGCAGAATCGTCGCGTGAAAATCGTGGACGTGGCATTCCTTCTCCGCGATCTTCGCGCCGAATTCGTCCGTCTTCCCATAGACCACGCCGCCCTTGACGCCGCCGCCCGCGAGCCACGAGGAGTACGCGCGGTTGTAGTGGCCGCGGCCCATCTCCCCTTCCGGACCGGGCGACCGGCCGAACTCCGTGGTGAACGCCACCAGCGTGTCCTGCAACAGGCCGCGCGATTTCAAATCCGCCAGCAGGCCGGCGATCGGCTGGTCGATGGCGCGCGCCAGCGGCGCGTGCGTGTGAATGTCTCCGTGCGCGTCCCAATTCTTGCTCGACCCGACATCGATCAACTCCACGAACCGCACGCCCCGCTCCATCATGCGGCGCGCCACCAGGCACTGCCAGCCGAAGCCCGCCGTCGAGCCGCGCTCCGTGCCATACAGCGCCAGGGTCGCATCGGTTTCCTTGGAAAGATCCAGCACTTGCGGCATGGTCATCTGCATGCCGAACGCCGTCTCGTAGGACTTGATCCGCGCCTCCAGCATGGGGTCGCCCGGATGCTGCCGCTGGTGCTTGCGGTTGAAGCGCTCCAGCAGGCTCAACTCATCTTTCTGCATTGCCGCAACCGGCGCGCGGCGGTTGAGGTCGGGCACCGGCTCCGGCCCGCTGCTCATGCGGGTTCCGGAAAAAACGCCCGGCAGAAAATCCGACGACCACACCTGGCTGCCCGCGTACGGCAGGTCGGGCGCCAGCACTACGTAGCACGGCAGGTTCTGATTCTCGGTGCCCAGCCCGTACGTCACCCACGACCCCACGCTCGGACGCTTGAACGTCACCGAGCCGGTGTGGATGCCGAGCGTTGCCTGGAAATGGTCGTTGTGATCGCCGCGCATCGAACGGACGATGCACAGGTCGTCGACGCATTCCGCGATGTTGGGAAATAGGTCCGTCACTTCGATCCCCGACTGTCCGTGCGGCTTCGACGGCCACGGCGAACCGAGCGCCTTGCCGCCGCCCTCGCGCGTCTTCCCTTCGCGCTGGTATTCCGACAGCTTGGGCTTGGGGTCGAACGAATCCACGTGCGACATCCCGCCGCTCAGGTAGATGAAGATCACGCGCTTGGCCGTACCGGCAAAGTGCGGAGCCTTGGGAGCGAGCGGATTGGCCACTCCCGGAGCGGACTCCTTCGCCAGCAGTTCGCCGAGCAACGCGGGGAACATGCTCGACCCTAAAAACAGCGACCTTACCATGTGCCGTCGATTCATAAGTTCAATCCAGTGTCAGGAATTCGTTGCTGCTCAGCAGCACTCGCATGAGGCTCGCCCAAGCCTGCCGGTTTCGCTGGTCCTCGGCGACCGTCGAACCTTCCAGATCGTGTCGCACGCGGTCCAGAAACTGCCGCGACTCGCGCGCTTCGTCCGCCGCCGGAGCGCGCCCGTACAGCAGCCGGAATGCGTAGCGCATTCGTTCCGCATCGGTCGCCTGCGCCATTACGCGGCCGACAACCGACTCCGCCTGCCGGTGAAAGAACGGATCGTTCATGGTGTAGAGCGCCTGCAGGGCCGTGGTGGTCACGGGCCGGACACCCGTCTCCGCGTTCGGATCGGATCCGTCGAAAAGGTCGAGGAACGGCTGCCTGCGGATGCGCTGCTGCATCAGGTAGACGCTACGCTGGTTGGTGTCGTAGTCCCCTTCCGCGCCCACGAACGGCTTGTGCTGCGTGTACTTCCAACCCATCTCCGGCGGAAACGGCTGCTGCCCGCCGGGAGCCGGATCGAGATTGCCGCTCACCGCCAGCAGCGAATCGCGAATCTCCTCGGCGTCCAGCCGGCGGCGGTTGAACCTCCACAGGTAAATATTCTTCGGGTCCTTCAGCGCATTCTGCGGATGGTCGCCGCTGGCCATCTGGTACGTGCGCGAGAGCATGATCAGCCGGTGCATTTTCTTCACCGACCATCCGCTCTCCAGGAAGCGGCTCGCGAGCCAGTCCAGCAGCTCGGGGTTCGACGGCGCTTCGCCGCGCGTGCCGAAATCGTCCGGCGTGGCCACGATGCCTTGTCCGAAATGCCCGAGCCAGATGCGATTCACCATGACGCGCGCGGTGAGCGGGTTCTTGAGATCGGTGAGCCAGCCCGCCAGTTCCAACCGGCCGCTGCCCTTCTCCTCGGGCGGAAGCTTCTGGCCGCCGAGCACCGTCAGGAAGCCTCGCGGCGCCGCCGGTCCCAACGTTTGCGGCTCGCCGCGGACCAGGATGCGCGCGTCGGCCGGCTTGCCTTCCGACACCGCGTAGGCTTTCAGCAAGTAGGGGTATTCCGCCGAAAGCTTCTTCAGGCGCTGCTGATTCTCCTGCTCGGCCTTGCGTCTCTCTTCCAGTGTCGCAAACTTGATGCGGCCCGCCTTAATGTCCTCGATGCGGTTATCCAGCCCCGACAGCTCTATCTCGTAATACTTCAGCTCGTTGGCCTTGTCGGGATTGAGCGCCGCAAAGCCGTAGGTGTGCGGATAGATTTCCGTGCCCGCGTGCGCGTAGCGGGTGCTTTTGAAGATGCCGTAGAGCCCGTAGTAATCGGTGGTCGGGATGGGGTCGAACTTGTGGTCGTGGCAGCGCGCGCATCCCACCGTGAGTCCCAGGATGCCTTTTCCGAGGTTGTCGATGATGTCGTCGATCGTCAGGTGGAACTCGGCCGCGCGCGAGCCGAAGCGGCGGGCGTTCGCCAGGTAACCGGTGGCGATCAGGTCCTGCTGCCATTGCTCGATGTTCTTCGACGCCATGTCATCGCGCGACGCCAGGATATCGCCCGCAATCTGTTCGCGGACAAATTCGTCGTAAGGCTTGTCGCTGTTGAACGCCGCGATCACCCAGTTGCGGTAGCGATACATCGAGGGCACCGGGAAATCGGCATTGTCGCCGGCGGTGTCGGCGTAGCGGACCACGTCCAGCCAATGACGGCCCCAGCGCTCGCCATACTGCTGCGACGCAAGCAGGCGGTCCACCACCTTCTCGAATGCCTTGGGCGAGGTGTCCTTTAGGAACGCGTCGACTTCTTCGGGCGTGGGCGGCAGGCCGATGAGATCGTAAGTAGCCCGGCGAATCAGGGCGAGCTTGCTCGCGTGCGGCTGCGGAATCAGCTTCTTCTCGTCGAGCTTTGCCTTGATGAACTCGTCGATCGCCGAACGGTCCCATTCCGCCGGCGCCCGCGGCGGCTGCGGATCCTGCACCGGATGAAATGCCCAGTGCTGCCGCGCCTTCTCCCAGTCGTACGAGGAAATGGGGAGGGCGGCGCCCTCGGTCCGCGGATCGGGCGCACCCATCCGGATCCACTCCACGAGATTCTCGATTTCCTGCGGCTCCAGTTTCTTCCCCGGCGGCATCTTGAGGTTGCCCGTGCCGCGAACCGCCCCGATGATGAGGCTCTCGTCCGGCTTCCCCGGAACAATTGCGGAGGAGCCCGACGATCCGCCGCGCAGCATGCCCGCTTTGGAATCCAGCAGCAGGCCGCTCATGGGCTTCGCCAGCTTCGCGCTGTGACACCCGTAGCAGTTGTCGGCCAGCAGGGGGCGGATGTGCTTCTCGAAGAACGCGACACCCTCCGGGCTCGGCGCATTCTGCGCGTTCAAGACTGCCGCGAACAAAAGGATTCCCCCGATTCTCCGCATCATTCCCTCTGAGCCATTCGAAACGATTCTACACCTCTGGTGGGGCTGGCGGTCTATGCCGCCGGACTTGGGGGCCTTGGGGCGGCCGTGACCGATCTGCCGTCCACGGAGATTCCGCGGCCCCCCATGATCCACTCCCCAAACCCTTTACGCCTTCTTATATGGAGGTCGGGGCACACCCGATCCGACGGCAACCGAATTGCTAGACCATTCTATAGAGGTGTGAGGTTCTTATGCTCGTCGCAGCGGGGCTCGCGGTCTTGGTGGTGTTTTGCCTGCTACTCTCCATGGTGCAGACTCCTCCACCCATCGGCCGTTAGACACATACTTGGGTCAATTCGACACAGCGCCTACTTCTTCGGCGGCAGCGAAGGACGCCGGTAGATCTCCTCGAAGTCCGGCTTGGAACTCACACCGAAACTGGTCGAACTGGACGTCCCCGGCGTCCGCGATCCATGACCCGGAGGGCCGGGCGTGGTATCCGTTTCGGTGGTCTTGGTCTTCGTCTCCGTGGTGATTCGGGGTTTCGCCGGGCGGTAGTCCACGCGGTCGATCTGATCCCGCGCGATGGCCACCTGCTCGGTCTTTACCACGACGATCAGGTTCTCATTGGTTAACTGGTCCATCCTGGCGAGCAGGGGTTGCGCCGAGCCCCTTTTGTAGATCCGCAGTTCGGCGCCGCTCTTGAGATCCCGGACCTTGGTCCAGGGATCGTCCGCTGCGAACACCGCGGCCGCTGCCAGACACAAGAAAAGCACCCTCGACATCGTGGACACCTCCGTTACCGCAGATCAGTCTAGCAAATTCAGGAGCCCGCGGCCCCCAGTTGGCCGGCGGTGCCCCTGATCTCCCGCGCCGCGTCTTGCATGGCACGCACGTACAGATCGGTGCTCTCCAGGATACCTGCGCACCGGCTGCATGTGATGTAGTGATCCTCGAACGCCGCCCTTTGAGACGGCGGCAAAGCTCCCATGCAATATTCCTCGGCAATTTGTCTGACCCTTTTCGGATGGTAGAAGCGT
Organism: Bryobacteraceae bacterium; assembly: GCA_041485845.1. Classification (GTDB taxonomy): domain Bacteria; phylum Acidobacteriota; class Terriglobia; order Bryobacterales; family Bryobacteraceae; genus OMOG01. Next base: position 7,082 of record JBGPKH010000086.1, on the reverse strand, counting down.
CTGTCCCTCACGTAAATAGGGTGCCGCGCAGGGAAGGCTGGTCTCAACAAAATTTCACCTTAAGACCTTCGCCTGCTTGCTCGTGGGGCAGCCAGCATCGTCCCTTGGCCGTCGTCCTTTGAGGTTTTCTCGGCGATCTCCGCTCCCCCGGTCCTGTCTGCTCCCGGCTTCCCTGGGTAGAATTTCTACCAACCAACGCCAGCCCCACGCTGCCCCGCGCGACGTGCTGGGCGGTTTGTCGCGTGGGGTGTCGCGAGCGCCGGCGCCGGATTGCCCGCCGCGATCGCCGCCGCAAGATTCCTGCGCACATTGCGGTTCGGTGTCGGGTCGCAGCAGCCGCTGCCCTTCGCTGCCGGAGGCGCGCTGCCGATCGTGGTCGCGCTGGCCGCGAGCTACATCCCCGCCGGGGGCCACGACGATCCCGATTCAGGGGAAGGAGGGCGGCCGGTCCGTCACTTGCGAAGTAATGCCGGCCAGTTGACCACAACCGTCAGTGGCTCGTGGGCCCGGGGCCGGAAAGGGGCCATGACCAGGAAGCGCTGGCCGTCGGGCGTTGCGTCGTAGGAATGTCCGCCGACATAAGTGGCCGGCAGCGCAAATAGGGTCTGCGGCGCGGACAACTCGACCCGGTCCGCACCCGGTTTGACGGACGCGCTGACCAGGGCGCCGTCCCGTGCCTCATAAAACAGCTCTCTGCCGTCTCTCCGCCATTTTGGCGTGTTGCCGCCATTGCTGGATACCTGGGTTCTCGGTCCGCCTTCCAATTTCTGCACGTAGACCTCGTCACGCCCACTCTCGTCGGTGACGTAAGCCAGCCATTGGCCATCCGCCGAAACTGCGGCGTGAATCTCGTCGTGCGTGCTGTTGAGTAGCGGCCGGGCGGCCCCCGGTGATCCAATCGGCGCTATCCGGAGACTCCGCCGGCCTTCGGCGCCCAGTTCCGAGTAGAGCAGAGCGCGACCATCCGGAGTCCATGCGTCGACATGCTGGTTTCCGCCGGAGGAGGGTAGCAAGGCTTCCGTGCCCGTGCCGTCGGCGTTGACAATTACGACTCTTCCGCCGCGTCCGAAGGCCAGCCGTCTGCTGTCGGGCGACCACACGGGCGCGCCTACGCTAGTGGCGATACGGCTTGTCACGCCGCGTCGCACATCAATGACCACCAACGTGCCGTCTTTCTGTGCCGCCACTTTGCCCCCGTCGGGCGAAAGCGACGGCGAGCCGAATTGTCCCGGTTCACCCAGGACACCCAGCGGCTTGCCGGTCCGGTCCACCCACTGTAATTGAAGGTCGGCTGGGCCGGCGTAAACCAGCAGGCCGGAGTCGGAAACGGTATATGCCGCATAGGGTGCAAGGACGCCGACGGGCCCCCCGAGCGGCGCCGGTTCACCGGAAAGATGAAGGGAAGCGGGGTCCCACGTCTGCGCGACGATGGTCGCACCCCGGTTCCATACCAGATAATGCGGCCCGCTGGGGCTCGGATGCGCCAGTTCAACCCAATTGCTGCCTGGCATCACGCTGGCCTTCCATTTCGAGTCGTCGAACGAGCCGGCGTAGATCGCCCCGGCTGTGCCCTGGGTCCGATACAGGAAGCGCCTTCCGTCCCGAAGCAAGACGGGATGCGAATGGTACGTCTCCCGGTTGGCACGGTCCACGGTGGTCACCTGTACGGCCTTGCCGCCAGTGGCGGGAATTCGATACAGGCCGGTATTCACTCTGTTGGAAGGCGAAAACAGGATTGTGCCGTCGGCGCCCCACGCCGCGCCGCGGGGTGCCTGGATATCGGTCAGAACCTGGAGATTGCTGCCGTCGAGATCGATTCTCTTCAAGCTGCCGCCGGCGAAAAAGCCCACCGAGCGGCCGTCGGGCGACCAGAACGGCGCCGCGGCATTCTCGGTCCCCGCCAGTTCCCGAGCCGCCTGCGAGTCGAGCCGTTGAGCCCAGAGCCGGGACTGGCCGTTGCGGATTCCGAGAAACACAAGCGTGTGGCCGTCGGGAGAAAGTGCCAGGCCGGTGCGGTTAGGCACATTGAGAAACTCCGTATCCGGCGGCGGAGCCAGGGAGAAACGATAGACGCGTTCTTCCGGAGTTGCTTGGCGGAGCCAAGCCACGGTCCCGACGATCCCTATCGCAAGGGCTGCCACGGCCACCCCGCCGAGCAGCCACCGGCGGGAAGCAGGCCGCGGCAAAGGCGAGACCGGCGCCGCCTGACTGGAACCGGCCCATTCCAGTTCCAGTCTCACGTCGGAGGCTGACTGCCACCGGTTGGCCGGATCCTTGGCCAGACACCGTGCCACGATGTGGGCGAACTGGGGCGGCGCGTCCGGTATAGCAGGCGCCTCGGCGCGCATGATGTCGGCGACCAGCGCCGCCTGGCTGTCGCCGGCGAACGGGCGTTTCCCCGCTGCCATCTCGTACAGCACGATTCCCAGAGCGAAAATGTCCGTTCGCGGGTCCGACTCCTTCCCTTCTAACTGTTCAGGCGCCATGTAGGCCGGTGTCCCGACGATCGCGCGGCTGGCCGTCAATGTTTCCGTCTGGACCTCATCTCCCATCGGTGCGAGCTTTGCCAGGCCGAAATCCAGAATCTTGATTCCATTCCGGGTGATCATGATGTTGCCCGGTTTCAGGTCCCGGTGGACGATGCCCCGCGCATGCGCAGCCGTCATCCCATCGGCAATCTGCTGCCCGTACCGCAGCGCCAGATCGATACGCAGTGGACCCTTCCGCAAGTGCGCGGAGAGCGTCTCGCCCTCCACGAGCTCCATTACGAGATAGTTGGGGCCTACGTCATACAGCGTGCAGATGTTCGGGTGGTTTAGCGACGAGATCGCCTCGGCTTCCCGTTGAAAGCGTCCGCTGAAACGCTCCCCGGCGACCTTGATCGCTACTTCGCGTCTCAACCGAGTATCGCGAGCGCGGTACACCTCGCCCATGCCACCCGCACCGATTGGCGCAAGGATCTCGTAGGGACCCAGGCTGGTGCCGGATGCCAGGAGCATAGATTTCCAACGATTCTATCGTAGACGGCGGCTCTCTGGTTTTCCCGCTACAAAATATAGCGGCTCAGATCCTGGTCCTTGACGATGTCGGCGAGCTGCTTGCGAACGTAGTTGGCGTCCACCTTCACCGATTTCTTCTTCAAGTCCGGACCCTCGAACGATATTTCTTCCAGCAGCTTCTCCATGATCGTGTGCAGCCGCCGCGCGCCGATGTTCTCGGCTGACTCGTTCACCACCGCGGCGAACCGCGCGACTTCCTCCAGCGCGTCGTCGGTCAAGGTCAGCTTGATGCCTTCCGTCTCCAGCAGCGCCGTGTACTGCTTCGCCAGCGCGTTCTTGGGCTCCTTCAGGATGCGGATGAAATCCTCCACCGTGAGCGATTTCAGCTCCACGCGGATCGGAAACCGTCCCTGCAATTCGGGGATCAGATCGCTCGGCTTGGAAACGTGGAACGCGCCCGCGGCGATGAACAGAATGTGGTCCGTGCGCACGAAGCCGTAACGCGTGTTGACCGTAGTTCCTTCCACGATCGGCAGAATGTCGCGCTGCACGCCCTCGCGGCTCACATCCGGACCGTGCCCCGATTCGCGCCCCGCGATCTTGTCGATCTCGTCCAGGAAAATGATGCCGCTCGATTCCACCCGTTCCAGCGCCACGCGCGTCACCTGGTCCATGTCGATGAGCTTCTGCTCCTCTTCCTGCACCAGGTAGTCGAGCGCTTCCGCCACCCGCATCTTGCGGCGCCGCGTCTTCTGCCCGAACAGGCTGGGCAGCATGTCTTTCAGGTTGATACCCATGTCCTCGATGCCGGTGTTGGTGGTGACCTCCAGCGTCGGGGCGCGATCCTTGACATCCAGCTCCACCAGCCGCTCGTCGAGCTTTCCCTCGCGCAGGCGCTCGCGCAGCTTCTCGCGGGTGCGCTCGACGCTCTCGCTGGGTTCCGGTTGCGGCGGCATCAGAAGGTCGAGCAGCCGGTCCTCGGCGTTCAGCTCCGCGCGGTCGGCCACTTCGTCGAGCCGCTCCTCGCGCACCATGTCGATGGCGATATCCACCAGGTCGCGGATCATCGACTCCACGTCGCGGCCCACGTAGCCCACTTCGGTGAACTTGCTGGCCTCTACTTTCATGAACGGCGAATTCGAGAGCCGTGCCAGACGGCGCGCCAGCTCGGTCTTGCCGACACCCGTGGGGCCGATCATGAGGATGTTCTTGGGCATCACCTCTTCGGCCATTTCGGGAGCGAGTTTCTGCCGCCGGATGCGGTTGCGCAGCGCGATGGCCACCGCGCGCTTGGCCTCCGCCTGCCCTACCACGTGCTTGTCGAGCTCGCGCACAATCTCGCGAGGAGTCAGCTCGTCGAGAATCGGCTCCTCATCCACCGACTGGCCGGGAAGATAGATCACCATGGCTACTCGAGCTCCTCGTACGTGACGTTGTCGTTGGTGTAGATGCAGATACTGCCCGCGATGGCCATGGCCTCTTCGGCGATGCGCTTGGCGGAGAGCTTGGTATTGCGCAGCAGGGCGGTGCCGGCGGCCGTGGCGAAGGGTCCGCCCGAACCGATGGCGGCGATGCCTTCGTCCGGCTCGATCACGTCTCCGTTGCCGCTTACCAGGTAGGTGCTCTTGAGGTCGGCCACAAGCAGCAGGGCCTCCAGGTGGCGCAGCACCCGGTCGGTGCGCCATTCCTTGGCGAGTTCCACCACCGAGCGCGGCAGGTTGCCGTTGAACTGCTCCAGCTTCGATTCGAAGCGCGAGAAGAGCGCGAACGCGTCGGCCGTGGAGCCCGCGAACCCGGCCAGGATCTTGTCGTTGTAAAGCCTGCGGAGCTTTTTGGCCGACGCCTTCAATACTTCGTGACCGATGGTGACCTGTCCGTCGCCGGCCATCACAACCTTGTTATCGCGGCGGACACAAATCACCGTCGTCGACCGTATCTTTTGTTTCATTGTTCGTGTGACCCTTATTTTATCGCACCGGACCCTAACCCACCCGGTGAATGTGCCTGCCCCACATTACGCCGAACCACCGGAACGCCTCCGGCCGCCGGCGCCCGGTCAGCATCCTGGCGATTTCCACCGCGCACCAGGCAAAATAGGCCACAGTCACCCAGAGATGAATGTGGGTCGCCAGAAAGCCCGCCAGGCTCGGGCCGGGCTTCACCGGGGAGAAGGCGAACTGTATCCCCCACAGGCCGAACAGCCCGGCGGCCTCCCACCAGCGCAGACGCATATCGACGAGGAACAACGCGGCCAGCAGGGATTGGCCCAGGGTCATGAGCAACTCGAACTGCTGCTGGCCATCGAGAGGAATGGCGGAGACGGCGCCGCGGCTGAGCGAGTAGGTGATCGGCAGCATGGCCGCCAGCAGCGTCCACTGGTTGATGTTGCTCGACACCATGTTCATCAGCGCTGTGGACGCCCGGTCCACCGTCCGCGCCCAGTAAAACGCCGACACCTTTTCCGGGAACTCCGAAACGAACGGCGCCACCCACTGCACGAAGATGAAATTGGGCACGCCGAGCGTTGCCGAAACGGCCAGCAAGCTCGCCAGGAACGGCTCGGCGGTGAAATAGATGAGCGCCCCGCCGCCCAGGAACAGGCCGGCGATGGCGGCGACGCGCATATTCTTCGGAGCCGTCACAATGGTGCGCGGCACCAGTTCCAGGTCCTCGATGTTCTCCGCTTCCTCGGACGGCATGCGGCTCAGGACCATCAGGTAGGCCACGTAAATCGCGATGAGGATGGCCGCGTCCACCACCGTGAGCGAACTCTTCGCGCAGATGACGGCCGCGTATACCATGGCGGCCAGAAGACCCACGACTTCCACGCAGTGCTCATCCGCCAGGCGGATTTCGAACAGCGGCCGCCCTCGCCTCTTCCGATGGAACACCGCCGCGGTGGCATAGATCATCGGCCACCCCAATCCGGTGAGCAGCCGCAACGCGCCGGTCAGGTTGGCCATCAGGAGCGGGACTTGCTGTCTCCACGCGAGCACCGCCTCCACCGCGAATTCCGGCAGCGTTTGCAGCCACGCCAGGATGGCGAGCGCGAACCCCTGCGCGATGAAGAACTGCGCCGATTCGGCCGCCCAGGCGATCAGCATGGCCGCCACCAGGATCGAGGGCGCCGTCCAGAAGACGGACGACGGGCTGGCCTCCGGAATCATCCCGGCGGACAGAGCCAGGAGCGCGCATACCGGAGCGATGGCCTGTTGCCGTCTATCGGCCTGCTGCCTTCTATCGGAAGGTGACGTCTGCATTCTTTTGAATGTACGAATGCCGCGCGAATGCGGTCCGTATCTTTGGATAGTCGGTGCGGTAATGCGCACCGCGGCTCTCTTCGCGCGCCAGAGCGCAGCGGGCGATCAGCAGCGCCACCAGCGCCGCGTTGTCGCAGGTGTGCGGTTCGAGCAGGCGGATGGCTTCCCGGAGTCCGTCGCCATCGCGTATGATGCCGCACTTCTCCCAGGCGATGTGGGACAGGCCTCCCGGCCTGTCCAAGCCGGCGGCCCGTGCGGCCTGCGCGACAGGCCGGGAGGCCTGTCCCACTTCCCGCATCGCACGCCCCGCCCGCGCGCCGAACACCAAGCCCTCCAGCAGCGAGTTGCTCGCCAGCCGATTGGCGCCGTGAACGCCCGTGCACGCCGCCTCGCCCGCCGCGAACAGCCGCGGAATCGTGGTGCGCCCGTCCAGGTCCGTCCACACGCCGCCCATGGCGTAATGCGCCGCGGGCGCTACCGGCGCGGCGCGGCGCTCGAGGTCCACGCCGTAGCGCAGGCACGTCTCGTAGATGCGAGGAAACCGCCCGCGAACGAACCCGCTCTCGCGATGCGTCAGATCCAGGAACACGTGCGGCTCGGCGGTGCGGGTCATCTCCGCGACGATGGCGCGCGCCACCACGTCGCGCGGCGCCAGTTCCTTCAGCGGATGGTACCGTTCCATGAAGCGTTCGCCCTCCCGGTTGCGCAATTGCGCGCCTTCGCCGCGCAGCGCCTCGGAGAGCAGAAACCGCGGCGCGCCTTCCACGTGCAGCGCGGTGGGATGAAACTGCACGAACTCGATGTCGCTGATTTCGGCCCCGGC
>JBGPKH010000085.1:0-19873 GCA_041485845.1 Bryobacteraceae bacterium | reverse complement strand
CTACCCGATACTTGTCGGCCTTCGGCCGGTTAAGGCAGGCCGCGCAGCGCTGCTGAGTTCCCGCGGCCTACCACGTCTGTTCTGGGCTGGGCGTCGTGTCGAGATTCTTCATGTCCCTAGACTTTTGCGCGGCTGTATAGAGTCGCTCAATCCGCAGGCGCTGCGGACCCTCCCACCGGCAGCGCCGGCACGCCAGCGCGAACTCCGTCCAATCGTGCTTCCAGTCGCCGGGGATGCGGCCGAACAATGTTGCGTGCACCGGAACGCCCTCGTGCCCGCGCAGCACGACGCCGCGGCCATACACCACGCAGATCTCGCCCACCGGTTTGCGGCCGCCTACACCGCCGCGGCCATCGTCATAGAAATAGAGCAACTCGCCGGGGAGCGGCAACTGCACCAGGTTCTCGGCAACCGGGCGGGGCGGGTCTTCCACCATCGTGAACACCTCCGCGCCGGAGTACATGCCGTGGATCGCCCTGGCCTCGATCGGCAGGCGCGCCCCGACGATCGCGCACGTCTCGGGGGCCTCGCCGGAAAGCAGGTCCGCGACCACGCTTTCGCCGGAGTCGATGAAGGTGAGCCGGATGCGACAGGTTTCCACAAGGGGATGATATACTGTTTCGGTCCACCGAGTGCCAATGCCTGTTCGAGCAGGTGAACAGACCTACCGTTTTCGCATATCGAGATCCGCCGCGAGCGGCATTTCCAAAGGCCCGCAGCAGTTCGAGGTTGCGCTCGAAGATCGCATGACCGTGCTCGATGCGCTCTTCCGCGTGCTGCGCGGGCAGGACCCGTCGCTCTCGTTCCGGTGCGCATGCCGGGTCGGCATGTGCGGGACCTGTGCCATGTCTATCGACGGAGTGCCGCGGCTGGCATGCCAGACGCGCGTGCGGACGCTCCAGGCGGATGTCGTCCACGTCGCCCCCCTGCCGAATCTGCCGGTGGTGAAGGACCTGGTGGTCTCGCTCGATCCGTTCTTCGAGCAGTGGAAGCGCGTGAAACCCAAGTTCCGGCCACGCGATCCAAACTCGAAGACGCTGGCGGTCATCCCCGAATCTTCCGCTTATGCGGAGCAAACGCCTTCCAAGCGCGATTGCATCACCTGCGGCGCCTGCTACGCGGCGTGCGGCGTTAAGACCACGAGCGGCGAATATCTCGGACCGGCGGCGATCAACAAGGCCTTCTTACGGCTCGTCGATCCACGCGACATCGCGGTCAGGGAGCGGGTCGCGGTGCTCAACGAGGAGCGCGGCGGCGTCTGGCGATGCCACACGCAGTTCAACTGCACGGCGGTATGCCCCAAGGGCATCACGCTGACCGACAGCATCGCGCGGCTGAAGCGCGCCATGCTGTTCCCCGGGAGATTTCAGAAGCTATGAGCACATTCGCGGTCCAGGCGCGAAAATATCGCGATCAGTTCAGTGGCATGACCGCCCACCTGGTGCAGCGCGCCACCGGGTTGCTGCTGCTCGCCTACCTTTTCCTGCACGTGCACACGATCCGCGAGCTGCGGAACGGTCCCGCCGCGTTCAACGCCGCGCTCGCGACTTTCCGCAGCCCTTTTTTCAAGCTGCTCGAAATCGCGCTGCTGGGGACGGTGATTCTGCACGCTCTCAACGGCGTCCGCATTACGCTGATCGATCTCGGCATCGGACACGTGCGGCAGCGCCGCATGTTCTGGGTCTACGCGGTCGGGCTCGGCGCGCTGCTTTTCCTGGCCGGGGCGATCCCGATGTTCCTGAATTCGGTGTTGAAGAACTGACCGTCATGTATCGCAACGTCATCGGATGGTATCTGCAACGGATCACGGGCGCGCTGCTGGTGGCGCTGCTGGCGGCGCATTTCTGGGTGGAACATTTCATGTCGGCGGAGCTGCGCCGCGGCGACCTCACCTACGAAGCGATCCTGCGCCGCATCGCCAATCCGGTGTGGCAGTTCATCGATATCGCGTTCCTGCTGGTGGCCCTCTACCATGGTCTCAACGGCTTGCGAAACATCGTCCTCGACTACAGCCGAATCGGCCGGCGCGCGGCACAGGTGCTGACAGCCGGCATCGCGGCCGCCGGAATGGTGTGGGCGTGGTGGGGAATCGAGGCGTTCCGGAATCTCTGATGCCCGAACTGCCGGTGGAACATCTCGACGCGGACATCCTGATTCTGGGAGCGGGCGGCGCGGGCCTGCTCGCCGCGGTGCACGCACACGAGACCGGCCGCAAGCTGCGCATCGTGGTGGTGGTGAAGGGGCTGCTCGGCCAAAGCGGCTGTACCCGCATGGTGCAGGGCGGGTACAATGCCGTCCTCAACCCCGGCGACTCGCTGGAGCGCCACTTCGCCGACACCGTCAAGGGCGGCGCCTACCTCAACCACCAGGAGCTCGCCTGGACGCTGGTGAAGGAAGCGCCGGAGCGCATCGTCGAGCTGGAGAATCGCATCGGGTGCATGTTCGACCGCAATCCCGACGGCACGATTCACCAGAAGCCATTCGCCGGGCAATCGTTCGACCGCACCGTGCATAAGGGCGACCTCACCGGCATCGAGATCATGTCGAACCTCCGCGATTACGTCATCGAGGAAGACATCCGCGTCCTCCAGGAGACTCGCGGGCTCGACCTGCTCACGTCAGACGGCAAAGTTTCAGGTGCGCTGCTGCTGAACATCCGGACCGGGCGGCTGATCGCGGTCCGCGCGCGCGCGACGCTGCTGGCCTCGGGCGGCGGCGCGACGATGTACCGCATCTCCTCGCCGTCGCTGGAGAAAGCGGGCGACGGCATGGCAATGGCATTCCGCGCCGGCGCCCGGTTCGTCGACATGGAGATGCTGCAATTCCATCCGACCGGGCTGTTGGTGGGCAAATCGATGGCGACGGGCGGGCTGCTGGAGGAGGGCCTGCGGGGCGCCGGCGCGCGCCTCTTCAACGGCCTCGGCGAGCGCTACATGGAGCGCTACGACCCGCAGAAGATGGAGCGGGCGACGCGCGACGTGATTTCGCGGTCGAGTTACCTGGAGATTATGGCGGGCCGGGGGACGCCGGGCGGCGGCGTGTACATCGACGTCAGCCACCTCGACCACGAATTCGTGGCGCGGAGCTTCCGCGGCATGGTGGAGCGCTGCCGCGACTACGGGTTCGACCTGGTGCACGATCGCGTGGAGGTCTCGCCGAGCGCGCATTACCAGATGGGCGGCGTCGCGATGGACACCGATTGCCGCACGAATCTGGAGTGCCTCTTCGTCGCGGGGGAGGATGGCGGCGGCGTGCACGGCGCCAACCGCCTGGGCGGCAATGGCGTGGCCGACTCGATCGTCTATGGCGCGCGGGCGGGCGACAGCATGGCGGCCTTCATCGTGGGGCGCGAGTTGCCGCCGGTCTCCGATGCCCAGGTGCGCGAGTTGGCCGCGAAGCGGGCGGCTCCGCTCGGGCGCGGGGCGCCCTCTGGCACGGGCGAGAACGTCTTCCAACTGCGTGAGGCGCTCGACGGCCTGATGTGGGAGAAGGCCGGCGTGGTGCGAAACGGCCGCGATCTGGACGCGGGGATCGGGCAGCTTCAAACGCTGCAAGCGCGCGCGGCGAACGCGGCGGCGCCGGGAGATGCGGCGTCGAATCCCGCGTGGAACGAGGCGCTCGACCTGATAAACCTGCTGATCAACGGTGAGATGGTGGCGCGCTCGGCCGCCCTGCGCACAGAGAGCCGCGGCGCGCATTACCGGGAGGACTATCCGGCGCCCGATGCCGCCTGGCTTAAGAACATTTACCTGACGCCGCTGGGAAACGAGATGAAGTTTCATTGCGAGCCGGTCCGCTTCACCCGGTTATCGCCCCCCGAAATTGGAGTCACGACGCATGCAAACGATCTACGACATCATTGAAACCGTGGCGCGCGACCTCTACTGGACGGCGCTCAAAGACATTCCCGAAGACGTGCGCGCCGCTCTGAAGGACGGGCTTAGCGCTGAGCAACGGGACGGCAACTCGACGGCCGAGCAGGTGCTCTTCACGATCATCGAGAACATCCGGACCGCCGACGAGCACGACGCCCTGGTGTGCCAGGACACGGGACTGCCGGTCTACAAGGTGATGATCGGAATGAACGCCGGGGTCGACGTCCCCGAATTGAAGGCGCGCATCCGCAAGGCCTGCGAGCGCGCAACGGCCGAGTATCCGCTGCGCTCCAACACGGTCCACCCGCTCACCCGCAAGCACACCGGCACCAACACGGGCGAAGGCATTCCGATCATCAAGCTCGACTTCGTGGCGGACTCGGACCGCATCCACATCACCATGGCGCCCAAGGGCTCGGGTTCGGAGAACATGAGCTTTCTCCGCATGCTGAACCCGTCGGAGGGCCGGAAGGGAATCAAGAAATTCGTGCTGCAATGCATCTTCGAATCGGGCGCGAAGCCGTGCCCGCCGGTGATCGTCGGGATCGGACTGGGCGGCACGTCGGACGTGGCGATGCAGTTGGCCAAGGAGGCGAGCACGTTCCGCATAATCGGGTCGTCCAATCCCGACGCCGAGGTGGCCGCGCTGGAACGGGAACTGCTCTACCACATCAACCAAACCGGCATCGGCCCGCAGGGACTGGGCGGCGCCACCACCGCGCTGGCGGTGAACATCGAGTGGGCCCACACGCACATCAGCCACAATCCCGTGGCGGTGAATATCCAGTGCTGGCGGGGCGAGCGCGCGTCCGCGACGATCGCGGCGGACGGAAAGGTGATCTACGGCAATGGCGCACTATAAACTGCAAACGCCACTCAGCGAAGCGGACGTCCGGCAACTGAAGCTGGAGGACACGGTGGTCATCGACGGCACGATCTTCGGCATCCGCGACGCCACGCAGATCCGCATTTTCGACGAGGGCGTGGCGCCGCCCGCCGACCTTTCGGGCGGCGTCTGCCTGCATACCGCGCCGGGTGTCCGGAAGCTGCCCGACGGACGCTACGAGAAAATCTGCATCGGGACGACCACCAGCACAAGGATGGACCGCTTCGTGCCAGGGCTCGTAGAGCAGTACGGCGTGCGTGCGATCGTCGGCAAGGGCGGAGTGTTGGATGGCAGCATCGAGGCGATGCAGAGGACGGGCGCGGTATACCTCGCGATCGTAGGCGGCGCGGCGGCGCTCGAGACACTGCAAATCGAGGAAATCGAGCAGGTCTGGTGGGAGGACCTCATGCCGGAGTGCCTGTGGAAGTTCCGGGTGAAGGACTTCGGCCCGCTGATCGTGGCCATCGATTCGCACGGCAACAGCCACTATCGCGCGATTCAGCAGCGCGCCGCGGATCGGATCGCAGCGATGGGGCTGTAGTGCAGGCGTTCTGAACAACGCCGCTTACCTGGCCCACGATCGGATGTTCGGCATGAATTGTGGGCGGACGCCCTGGTCCGCGTGTTAACTTCCGCAGGGCTGGCTGCAATACTGTTCACTTTGCAGAGAGAGAGAGGCATCCAACTCGTGGCGCAGGCACTCGTGCCTGCTGCGTCCCGACTCTTCGGGACGCTCGGTGCGGCTCAAAACATCCAAAGTGAACAGCATTGTCGGCTAGCTGGCTACCGGTTGCTCCGGGGCTGTGCTCAAATACTCGAGGATCTCCTGCTCGCGTTGCTGGACTTCAAGCAGGATCGGCTCCGCCATTCGAGCGTAGTCCTGCCGCGAATGGACCTTGCGGGCCGCGAGGAGGACTCTCCGAAGATTGCCGATGCACCGCTCCGCGAGAAGCATCTGGTCGTCGGTCTGAATCATGGTAGCTCCAGTTCCACAATACCGCGTTTTCGAAGGCTTCTGGAAATTTGATAAGTGTCGAGCCAAAGATCGAGCACTTCGTCACCGATGGAAGCTCGCGCCCAGAACACGTCGGATGCGAACCGCAGCTTCGCCCGCACGGAATTGAAGACGTCTTGCGCCGTGGCGGCAATTTCATCGACTTCAAAGTCTTCGTCCATGATCAGGAATGTCGAGATGGGGCTGCTTTCGCCGTGACAAAACTGCCCCAGATGAAGATGCGGCGCAGCTTTCCATTTGAGCCGGCGAGTTCCAAGAGCGCCCGAAGGCGGCCCGACAGCCAGACGCGTCTCAGAGAGAAACCGCAGAACCGGGATTGGAACTCATGCCAATCCGACATATGCACCCCGGGAGGCAGTTCTCCTTCAAGAGTAAACTCGGGCAGCACCACCGCACGATAACAAATGGATCAGGCATGATTTGCATTTGTCCGAGATGGCGACTATACGTCCAAGTGGCGCCGGTCAAGCGCACTGCCAGATCAGACGCGGGTCATTCGGAAGGCTTTTGAAGATCGAGCGCAAAAGCCAGCGCGTCTTTCAGTCGCACCATGACGTCATTGGAAAGCCTGCCAATCTTGCGTTCAAGGCGCGCGGTTGGCAGGGACCCTAATCCTTGAACGTTGGCTACTGATTCGCGATCAAGGAACGGAAGCCGCGGCAGCGGCACCTCATACGGGCTGTTCCTCCGCTGAGTGGTGAGAGGCACATACAAGACGAGAGATCGCGGCGGGTTGGGGTCCCGGCGGGAGACGATGACAACGGGACGTGTCTTGGCCGCGAGTCCAAGGTCTGCCAGCCAGATCTCACCGGGCTGGGGGTTCATCGAGCAGGTCGAGGACCTCCTGTTCGACGGCGCGCGAGCGCGCGACATCAAGGAGATCCTGATCGGCGAACTCTATCATCTCCAAGATGCGCTCCCTAGCCTCGGCCGCCGTATCCGGCTTCCACTCGCGCAATCGCTCGTCCAGTTTCTCCGCCAATGCGTCCACGATGGCCTCCTGCTCTCGTTCCTAGTTTAACGCCATTGGCCCTCCGGGATGTTGCCACGTATCCCATTGCGGGGACATGGAGGCCCCTGAGTGATGAAACGTGGCAAACGCGGCCGAGGCCGCAAGTCTTCCCCGAAGCACAGTTTGAACCTGCCGGATCTCGATCAAGCAAAATCGGCGGTTCTCAATAGCCTGCCCTCGAAGGAATCCCAGCGAGGTTACCGGTACGCGATAGACGAGTTCGTCGCCTGGTACTGCTCCGAACCGAGGTTATCGTTCAATAGGGCCGTTGTCACCCGCTACCGAATCCACCTGGAATCACGTCAGCTTGCGCCGGGCACGATTAACGGCAGACTCGCGGCCGTCAGGCGCCTCGCATACGAAGCTGCTGATTCCGGCCTACTCGGCCCGGATCTTGCTGCTGGCATCCGGCGAGTCAAGGGGCCGAAGAACCTCGGCGTTCGTCTTGGTAACTGGCTCACGGCTGACCAGGCAAGGTCCTTGTGGCAGGTGCCCGATCCCAACACACTCAAGGGCAAGCGAGATCGAGCCCTTCTGGGCATTCTCTTGGGCTGTGGCCTGCGCCGGAGAGAGGCAGCGGAGCTGGAGATCGCCCATCTCCAACGACGCGAGAACCATTGGGCCATTGTTGATCTGGTCGGCAAGGCCCGGCACATTCGGACGGTGCCGGTTCCGGATTGGGTCAAGAGCGCCATCGATTCCTGGCTTGCATCCGCTGGCGTGAGCGAAGGCCGCGTGTTTCGGTGCGTTTGCCGCGCAGGCAAGACCTGGGGAAGCGGCGTAACGGAGCGGGTGGTGTGGCACGTCGTAAAGGAATGCGCCAAAAGAGCAGCCATTGAGAATCTAGCCCCGCATGACCTCCGTCGTACCTGCGCCCGCCTGTGCCGCGATGCCGGAGGGGAGCTGGACCAGATCCAATTTCTGCTGGGCCACGTCTCCGTCCAGACGACCGAGAGGTATCTTGGCTGTAAGCAACGTCTTCAAAATGCGGTCAACGACCGGATTGGCATCGAGCCCAACAGTTGAGCATGCGCAGGTCGGCGACTTTACGGCGAAGTCGCTGTCACCCTCTTATTCGTGCCTGTCGAGAGGACTGGGCTGCCTTCAGCTTGCGTGCCACAGTTTCCGGTAACGGTGTCCACGCCGCTTGGGTGCGTCGGCAACTAACAGTTCAATTTGCGGTCGGCTTCGCAACGGACTCGACCACAATTACATCGATCGGAGCCTTATCCGAAGACAGTTTCAACCCGAGCTGCTGCGTAAGCGCAACGAAGATCGACGGCTTGTCGTCTGATGTGGCCGATAATGTAGCTTCGCGGGCGAATTCCAGGTGAATGTCGAAGCGCCCTGTTAGACCGGTCCTATCAACAACGGGCCGGTCAATGATGGGCCGCCCTACATATGTAGCGAGCAGCCGCCCAGCAAACTCTTCCATAGCCACCCCCGGCACGTCCAGTACTAAAAGCCCCCCGGCCGACACTTTCATTGATGGGCCGCCGCAGTACTTCGGCGCCGGCAGGGAGGGATCGGGTGCGGGCATATTGTTGAGGTCCATGGCCACACAGGTCCCCTCTTTTGTCGGAACCAGCTTCCCAGTTCTCGCCACCGTAAGCGCGTAGACAGGCGACTGTCTGGATTCCATGTGGGCTTTCAACTGGAATCTGTCCTCGAGAAGCGCCTGGAGCATCGGACCCATCATCTGGGCAACCGACGGTTTCCCCTGAGCCTTTGCAGAAACCTGGTACCACTCCGTATCGAGCCAGCCGGGTCCTCCAACGGCATCCAGGTATCTGGCGTTAAGCTTCTCACCAGTGAAACCGCCGTATGCCGCTTGGATCAGCATGCGCGCCGTGATACACGGCAGTTCTAATCGGCCCGGCAGCGGCCCGGCATTTGGCGATGGTCTGCAGTTCGGGTTCGGTTTGACAGAGGCCACCTCGAAAGTGGGCCGGGGTGACGACTGCGCATCACCTGCAGGGATGAGGACGAGGCACGTCATCAACGCCAGTCCAGCACAAGAGATACTACGTCCCATAGCATCAAGCTATAACACGCTGCGCACCGTCGTTGCGGGTCAAATCTCGGAAGCCGAGACAGTTCGCCTCACTGGAGGGAACTATTTCCTGCTGAAATCACTCGGGCAGTCGGCGAAAACGGTTACGGGACGCGTGCTCGTTCACCACTTGGCCGTAAAACGCGCATTCCGTTGAACTGGCCGCCAAAACGCCCCGGAGTCCCGTTCTGGGAAATTGCAACCAAATATACGGGGGCCGGACACCGATTGCGTGCGGCTGAGATGATTTTGACTTATCTTAACGCCGATGCCTGGTCCGCGCGGGTCCCCTCGGACCCGCTTGCTCTAATGGAATCAAATTGCGGCCCGATACAAAGAGGCGGGACGAGGGCGTCCGCCGCGGACCGGGGGGTCCGCCCCACAATTTGTGCAGATTCTGCGGTCAGAGCAAAAGTAAGCGGCGTTGCCGCACGCAGCGCCCGTTACATCGCCGACCAGCCGCCGTCGACCGGGATTGCCGCGCCGGTAATGTACGACGACGCATCGGACGCCAGGAAGAGCGCGGCCCACGCCACCTCGTCCGGCAGCCCGGTCCGCCCGAGGAATGTCTTGGAGATCTGCCGCTGATGCAACTCGCTGCCCTCGGGCGGCGAAATGCGGGTGCGGATCGCGCCGGGGCAGATCGCGTTGGCGCGGATGTTGTGCGGCCCGTAATCGTAGGCGACGGAACGCGTGAACCCGATCAGTCCGTGCTTCACGCTGGTATACGCCACCGAGTTCCGCGCCGCGGCGAGCCCCTGCACCGAGGAGATATTGACGATCGACCCCGACCGCTGGGCGATCATGAACGGCAGCACCGCGCGCGTGAAATTCTGCGCGCCCAGCAGCGATACCGCGAAACACCGCTCCCACTCTTCGTCAGTTGCCTCGAGCGCGGCATGCGCGGCGCCGAGCCATGCCGCATTATTCACGAGGACATCGATGCGCCCGTTGATCTTGGCCGCTACCCCGGCCACCCTGCCGGCATCCGCCGCGCAACTCACGTCGGCTCGCACCACGCCAGGCGCCTCCTCGATATCGGCCACCACCACCTGCGCGCCGGCCGCGGTGAACCTCTCCGCGATCGCGCGGCCGATTCCGTTGGCGCCGCCGGTGACGATCGCCACTTTGCCTTCGAGGGTGATCACGGCCGGACCTTCGCGCGGGTGATCGTGGTGCGGCCGAGGTTCGCGACGTAAACCCATCCGCCGTGAAACACCAGGTTCGTCGGCCGGCTCAACTGGATCGCCCAGCGGTCGTAGGCGTACAGCGTCTTCTGCCCTGACGAACTAATCCGGTAGATGTCGTCGGAGGCGTAACAGGAGGCGAACAGGTCGCCGCTGCCATCGAGAGCCAGGCCATCGGGCAGCCGGCCGACGTCCTCCGCATACACGCGCGCGGCGCCGGTCGAGAGATCGACCGCGAAAATGCGATCGGTGTCGCTTTCCACCATGTAGAGGGTCCGGCCATCCAGCGCCAGCCCGTTGGTATAGCCGTAGCCCTCCAGAAGGACCTCGCGCGAGCCGTCCGCGTTCCAGCGCAGCAGCCGCCCGTTGCGCTTCATCCAGTTGCCGGAATCGGTCGCATAATAATTGGCCTGTGGGTCGAAGAGGCCGTAGTTTGGGCAAATCAGCTCGCTCGCAAACACCGACCACTCGCCCGACGGCTTCACCCGCACGATGCCGTGCTTCGGATTACACACCCAGAGATCGCCGTGCGAAGACCAGGCCACGCCGGCGGAGAACCCGCCCAGAGCGGCGACGGTCTCGACTGCGCCTTCGGGCGACACGCGATACACCTGCCCCGCCTCGCCGCCGGCCCAGAGGAATCCCTCGGGGTCGAACGCGAGGCACTCGGGATGATCGAGGCCGTTGGCGAAGATCTCGAAGCGCTCGATCGGGATCTCGGGCGCCATCAATATCCCGCCGCCTTGCCTTCGCGCCGCGGGTCGATGCCGGCCTGGATGGATCCTTCGCCGAAGAGGATCATGTTCATATCGTTGTTCGATCCCTTCATCTCGATGGCGTGCCCGCGCGTCTTCAAGAGCGCGATCGTGTCGGGTGAGAATCCCGGCTCCATGAAGATGCGGTCCGGGTACCACTGATGATGGATGCGCGGCGCGGCGACCGCATCCTGCGCGTTCATCCCGAAGTCGATCGCGTTGAGCATCGCCTGGAGCACGGAATTCAGAATGGTCGGGCCTCCAGGCGTGCCGACCACCATGAACAGCTTGCCGTCCTTCAGCACGATGGTCGGCGTCATCGAGGCTACCGGCCGCTTGTGCGGCTGGATCGCGTTTGCCTCTCCCTGCACGAGCCCGTACTGGTTCGTCTTGCCTGGGTCGGCGGCGAAGTTATCCATGTTGTCGTTGAGCAGGAACCCCAGGCCCGGGACCGTCACAGCGCCGCCGAACTGGCTGTTCAGCGTCACGGTTACGGCGACCGCGTTCCCAGCCTCATCGACGACCGCGAAGTGGGTCGTGTCGCCGCCTTCGCGCGAGACGAACTGGCCAGGGCGGATCGCAGAGCTGGGGGTCGCGTGCGCGGGATCGATGGCCGCCCGGAGCGCGGCGATGTGCGCCGGCGCGAGCAGCGATTCGTACGGTACGTGGAAGTAGTCGGGGTCGCCGATGTGCTCGCTGCGGTCGGCGAAGAAACGCCGCATGGCCTCGGCGAGATAATGCAGGGACTCCGCCGAGCCCCCGCCGGCCTTGGCGTAACCGGTTCCTTCCAATACACCGAGCATCTGCAAAACGCCGATTCCGCCGGAACTGCTGCCGGAGGCCGTCACGATCTCATAGCCCTTGTAGCGCCCGGTGAGCGGCTTGCGCTCCGAGACGTTGAATGCCTTCAGGTCGTCGAGCGTGACCAGGCCGCCGTGGCTCGCCATCGCGCCGGCCAAGCGATGCGCGGTCTCACCTTCGTAGAATTCCTTCGCGCCGTTCCGGGCGATCCGGTCGAGCGTCTGTCCAAGCTCCTTCTGCACCAGCAGATCGCCGGGCTCGTAGAAGCGGCCCTGGTTGAGAAAGATGCGTTTCGACTCGGGAAACTGGCCCAGCCTGGCTGCGCTTTCCGGCGCGCGAAAGGCGGCGGCGCGCATCCAGGAAAGCGGATGACCTTCGGCCGCAAGCCGAATGGCGGGCTGGAGGAGCTCACGCCACGGCCTGGTTCCGAATTTCCGGTGCGCGACTTCGTAGCCCTTGACGTTGCCCGGCACGGCGGCGGCCTTCCAGCCGATCACGCTATCCTTCGAGAGCCGGCCCGCGGCGTCCAGAAACATGTCGCGCGTGGCGCGTCCGGGCGCCTGCTCGCGGAAGTCGAAGAATGCCGTGCGTCCGTCCGCCATCCGCGCCAGGATGTAGCCGCCGCCGCCGAGCCCGGTCATCCCGGAATGGGTCACGCCGAGCACGAACCCCATGGCGACGGCCGCGTCCATGGCGTTGCCGCCCGATTTCAGGACAGCGAGGCCGGCGTCGGTCGCATTGGTTTCCCCGCTGACCACCATCGCGTGTTTCGCGCGGTACGGCTGCGCCCCCCAAACCAGATTTGCCGCTATCAGTACCAAAACTGCACTCCGAAATTGCCCTCGTTTCGTCATAAAGCCGCCGGTTTTCTATAATACGCCTGATGACCTGTGTGGGGCGGACCCGGGCGAGGCAGGCGGAACCGCCTGCCCCACCTCTGTGTACAAAGCGCTGGACTTTTTGTGGTGGCGCAGGCGTTTCCGCCTGCGAATCCGGATTTTTCGCAGCTCCTCCGGGCTTCCGTCCGACTACACCGGCGGAGGGAACATGATCGGGAACTGGGACAAATCGCGGGAATACCTGGAGCGCGCAAAGGGGTCGCTGGCGGGCGGGGTCAGCAGCCCGTTCCGCGTCAAGGCGCCCGTGCCGCTATATTTCCGGAACGGCTGCGGCGCGCGCCTGGAAGACGCCGACGGCAACGAGTACATCGATTACGTGCTCGCCTGGGGCCCCATGATCCTCGGCTATCGTCATCCCGCGATCGTCGAAGCGATGCGCCGCCAGGCCGAGCTGCCCGCCGACTACGGCGCGCAGCACGAGCTGGAGTTCCTGGTTGCCGAGCAGATCCAGTCCCTGATGCCGTGCGCGGAGCTGGTCGCGTTCACGTCGAGCGGCAGCGAGGCCTGCCAGATCGCCTTCCGCCTGGCCCGCGCGTTCACCGGGCGCAACCTCATTCTCAAATTCGAAGGCCACTACCACGGCTGGATGGATGGCGCGCTGGTCAGCTACAAACCGGCGGCCGGCCAGTTGGGGTCTGTTGTCACCGGATCCCGCGGCCAGGTTCCGAACGCCATCGAAAACTTCGCCGTTGCGCCGTGGAATGACATCAATGCGCTGGAGCGCATGGTCGAACGCCACAGCATCGCCGCCATCGCGATGGAGCCGGTGCTCTGCAACAGCGGCTGCATTCTGCCGCAGCCCGGGTATCTCGAGCGCGTCCGCGAGCTGTGTACGTCGCGCGGCATTCTGTTGATGTTCGACGAAGTGATTACCGGTTTCCGGCTGTCGCTGGGGGGAGCGCAGCAGTTCTACGGGGTGGTCCCCGATATCGCTACGTTCGGCAAGGCGGTGGGCGGCGGAGCGCCGCTGAGCGGTATCGCGGGCCGCCCCGAGATCCTGATGCAAATGTACGACGGCGTGGTGTTCGGCGGCAGCTTCAATGGCAATCCCGTATCACTGGCGTCCTCCCACGCGACTCTGACCGAGCTGGCGCGCAACGGCGGCGCGGCGCTCACGCACGCCCAGGCCATGGGAGCGCGGCTGATGGACGGCATCCGAGAGTTCGGACGCCGCCACGGTATTCCGCTTCTGGTCTCCGGCTTCGGCGCCGCGTTCGCGATTCACTTTACGGAACGGACGGAGATCGCAGACTACCGCGACACACTCGCGGACGACACCGAGCGGCTTCGCAAATTCCTCTACCGGGCATTACAGGAGGGCCTGCACATCGTACCCGACGGCCGGCTGTACGTTTCCTGCGCGCACACCGGGCGCGACATCGACGACACGCTCACCCGATTGGAGACCGTTTTCCGGGACTTGAAATGAGAACACTCACCCTGCTGCTTCTTCTTGCGATCGAGGGTTATGCAGCGGCCGTCACCATCCGGCCCGACGGTGTCTTCGTCTTCGACGGCAAGCCCGCCTTTCCCCTCGGCTTCACCACCGCGCCCGCGCCGGGCGCGTCCTCGCCCTCCGGCGCCGACGCATATGCCGAGCTCGCCGGGAACGGCGTGGTATTCAATCGCTGTGGAACCGGCGGCAAGTGGACTCCGCAGGCCGAGGCGACGCTCGACGCCATCATGGACCGCGCGGCGAAAGACGGCATGTTCTGCGCCATCTACATCCCCGAACTGGCGGAGATCGATCCCGGCGACAGCGTCAAGGAAAAGGAGCTGCGGCGCGTGATCCAAAAGTACAGGTCGCATCCCGCGACCGCCTTCTGGAAGGGCGCCGACGAGCCCGAATGGGGGAAGGTCCCTCCCTCGAAGTGCCGCCTGTTTTACGAGATCGTCCACGAACTCGACCCGCGGCATCCCGTCTGGATCACGCAGGCGCCCCGTGGGACGGCCGCGACGTTGACGCCTTACAACTCCGTGTACGACGTCGGGGCCATCGACATCTACCCCGTCAGCTACCCTCCGGGCGTCCACACCGACCGCGCCAACAAGAACCTCAGCATGACCGGAGATTTCGCGAAGCTCATCGGCGACGTGACCGCGGCGGACCACAAGCCGTTCTGGATGGTGCTGCAAATCTGCTTCAGCGGCGTCGCCAAACCGGGCGCGACGCTGCGCTTTCCCACCTTCGCCGAGCAGCGCTACATGTCGTATCAATCGATCGTCGCGGGCGCACGCGGCCTGCTGTACTTCGGAGGCAACGTCCCGGCATGTTGGGACGACCGGGACAAAGCGCTCGGCTGGAACTGGAGCTTCTACGGCAAAGTGCTCAAGCCGGTGCTCGACGAGTTCGCCCCGTCCAGCCCGCTCTATCCCGCCCTGATCGCGCCAGATTCGCCGCTGCCGGTCCGCGTCGAGGGCGCCGCCGATCTCGACTTCCGCGTTCGCGAGGCGGGCAACCAGGTGTTCGTGCTCGCCGCCAAGCGCGAGGGAAGCACCGTCAAGGTCGCGTTCCACGGACTCCCCGCCGAGTTGACGACGGGCGAACTGCTCTACGAAGCGCCGCGCAAAGTCACGGTGGCCAACGGGAGCTTCAGCGACTGGTTCGGGCCCAACGAGGTCCACGCCTACCGGTTCGTTCGATCGAGCGGCGTCACCGGATCGAGGAAGGACCAGCAGAAAATCCCGCAGCAATAGATCGCGGCCGAGACGTAGAACGTGATCGACCAATTGTAGTTCGACCACTCTAAGATGTGGCCGATAGCTGCCGGCGCGACCGTACCGCCCAGTTGCCCGAGCGTGTTCATGGCGCCCGCGAGCGACCCGACGTAGCGGCCGCCCAGGTCCATGCACGTGGTCCAGGAGACCGGGCCGGTGAATTCAGCCGCGAAGCTCGATGTAGTGAGCGCCGCGATCATCCACGCCGGACTTTCGAGCCGCGTGAAGATCACGAGCATGGCCGCCGCGATGGCAAATCCGGCGATGGCTGTGGCGCGGCGGGTGAGCGCTACGCGGCCCCTGGTTCGCATCAGCCAGGCGCAGACAAACCCGGAAAAGAGGCTGCCGAGTCCGGCCGAGAGCAGCGGCAGACCGGCCAACGCGGCGCTGCGGCGCAGGTCCAGATGGCGCGCTTGCTGGAGGTACGTCGGCAGCCACGTCAGATAGAAATAGAAGCCATACGAATAACAGAACCAGTTTGCCCACAGCAGCCAGGCACTGCGCGAGCGAAGAAACACGCCCCACGGAGGGCGCCGGCCGCCGGGACGCCGGGCCCCCGCCTGGAGCAGGCGCAATTCGGCCTCGTTGACGCCGGCGCGGTCGCGCGGATCGTCGCCGTACCACCAGTAGAACACCGCGGCCCAGACGACGCCGGTCAGCGCGAACACCTGGAACACGGTCCGCCATCCCAGCCACTGCTGCAAGTAGACGAACAGCACGGGCGTCACGGCGCCGCCCCATCGCGCGCTGGCGGCCTTGAATCCCTCCGCCCGCAGGCGCTCGTGCGCCGGAAGCCAGGTGCTGAAGCATTTTGCCAGGTTGGGAAAGCAGCCCGCCTCTCCCACGCCGAACAGGAAACGAATCGCCAGCAGAGATCCATAGTTCCAGCTCCAGCCCGTCGCGGCCGTGAAGAAAGACCACCAGAGGACGATCCGCAGCAGCACCTTGCGCGGTCCGATCCAATCGCCCATCCAGCCGCTGGGGATCTCGAACGCCGCGTATGCGAGGCCGAAGGCGGAGAACACGTATCCCATCTGGACCAACGAAAGATCGAGGTCCGCCGAGATCGACAATGCCGCCTGCCCGATCGCCGCGCGGTCGATGTAGGTGATGAACGAAAGCGCGAATCCGAGTGCGACCACCCAGTAGCGCTTGTGTGTCGGCGTTTCGCTGTGCGGGCCGGGGGCCGGGATCATCGCCGGACCGCCGCCACGACGCGTTCCACCGCGGCGGTGATCCGGTCCTCGATATCGGGAGCGAGGCGTCCGGGGAACGTGGAGAAGCGGAACGCCTCGCCACCTTCATAGCCCCCTTCCTTCCACACGCGCAACGACGGGATGTAGCCGAAGACGTCGTTCGAGTACCCGGCGATCCACGTGGTGTCGTGTCCGTAAAGGGCTTTGAATTTCAGCGCGTAGTCCACGGTCAGCTCCCCCGAGAGGGCGATGAGCGTGAGCCCGCCCCCGAAGCGCCACGCTTCGACCATGTAGGGCCGCGATTCGAGGATCTTCCCGCCGCCACCAAGGATGTCCAGCATGCGGGTGCCGTGCAGGGCGACGGGTTTGAAATCCGACGCCGCTTCCGCCTGCCAGCGCGCGCGATCGAAGGGGCCCTCGAACGCGACCTCGGTTGTCGACATGGCCGCGCGGATCGGCCCCGCGACCGGCTTCAGCTCACTTTTCACGACGTCCTCGACCGCGTCCGCCAGCGTGGCGCCGTAGCGATCCAGGTCCTGCGCCCTGCGGCGCGGCAGCGGGTTCGCGTCCGCGCCGCCGCCCTGCACGAACAGCGCGACCGCGCCGGGGAAGCGCTGCTCCAGGAACTGCTGCGCGTATCCTGCGTAATCGCCGTGGACCGTGTAGTCGTCCATCACGGTGTTGTGACACGCGTATCCGAAGACGATGGCCATATACCGGCCGTCCGCTCCCTTCACGGCGAGCACAGGCACATCGGGATCGACCGGGCCCGGAAACTCACGCCGTCCCACGCGCCGCCGATTCACGGCAAAGCCGGCGAAGCCCTGCTCGAAGCCGAGGGTGGCGGGCCGTAGGTCCGCGACCGCCTTGGCGATCGCCGAGTACATCAGGTTCGGGAGCGCTTCCGTGTAACGCCCGATCGCCGCCTTCTGCGCCTCCAGATAAGAGCCCATCAGCGGACCGTATACTGTCAGATCGCCGGTGACCGGCGCGCTATGCGTATGGGAGGCGTTGAACAGGATGCGTTCCCGCGGAATGTGCAGTTCCTTGGCTGCACGTTCCGCGATCGGCTCCGTCATCTCCCGCCGCACGCCGACCAGGTCGACGGTCACGATCACCGAGATCGCCCCCGCGTCATCCCGAAGAGCCAGCGCCTTGGCGTGGATCGGCTGGCGGATGGATTCCGATGGTCTGCTCCGCGCCGCGTACCCGGCGAGCCAGATGGGCCCGCGCGGCGAAATGTCGACTGCGGCAGCGCCGGCCTGCCAGCCGGCCGCCTGTAATCCGGCGGCGAAAACGAGTGACGCGAGGAGCGATTTCATCTCGCACAGCATATCGAATTCGCGGCGGGGGCGGGGGGCTAGCTAGCCCATGTTTGCCACCAGGTGCGTGACGCCCATCGCCCGCAGCACTTCCGAGACGTGCTGATTGCCGCGCGTCAACTGCGCTATTGCAACGAGCACTGTCGGAAACGAATGCGATGGCAACAACGGGCCGCGGTGGGGCGCCGTTACCAGGCCACAGAATCCGGCAAGCAGGCACATCGCCGACGTCAGCGAGCCTATCGCCAACGGCAAAATCCGGACCGCGTGACGCATCAGGGTTCGGTTTCGACCACCAACTCGCGCCCGCCGCAAACCCCATCCCTCTCCCAATGCCTAATCTGCGGCTACCAGAGCCGATGGATTTAACCAGCACGCGATGTACGGGATGCCGCCAAGCCGACGCCGCCGGCGGCGAGTTCACCCGATGGCGACAGATGTTCAAATTTCGACGTTTCCGCATGATCGCTGACATCTGAGTAGACCCTCAACGTTTTGGCGATGCTGGCGCCGAAAACGTCGGATTGCACCAGCGTATTCACGAGAGCTCGCACACTCGGGACGTTGGTTCGTTCCGCCATGTCCTTCAAGGTGTCCTCCCGCGGTTTCCCCGCTTTCTGCTCCAGCATGGCGAGACCCAGTTCGTCTGCGATTTCCGGTTGGCTGACGCGCAGCTCGCGCGAAACGCGCAGTCGCTTTGACAAACAGCGATGATTGGCTGGCGGTGGTCACTCCGGGCTAAGTTACTTTTGGTGACAGGTTTTATTTGGTTTAGTCCCGTTCTTCTTTTCGGCAATGGTTACTATGGGGGACGCTATTTTCGTCCGGAAGATATTTTTACAGACCCCAAGCTTATGCTTCAACTTTATGGCTATGCTTTGACTACTAAAGTGGACCCCATTGTCAAGACCATTTTTCCGATTCAATAAGCTTAGCTTCAGCGTGCCGATGAGCGTTTTCTCCATCACCATAACCATTCCAGTTTTTCCATTCCAGTTTTTCCATTCCAGTTTTTTCCAGTTTTCCATGCCTTCCTATCCTATGGCTCTCTGCTGGTGCCAATTTCACCGCCCTCCGTACACCACCGCCGGCGTCCGATACCCCAGGCTCTGGTGCAACCGCTCGTGGTTGTAGAACTGGAAGTAGCCGGCGATGCCTGCCCGTGCCTCGGCCACCGACGCGTAATCCTTCAAGTACACCTCCTCGTATTTCAGCCAGCGCCACAGCCGCTCGACGAAGATGTTGTCCATGCAGCGGCCCCGCCCGTCCATGCTGATGGCGATCTGGCGCTCCGCCAACTCTCCGGTGAACTTCTCGCTGGTGAACTGCGACCCCTGGTCGCTGTTGAAGATGTCCGGCCGTCCCCGCCGTAGCGCCCGCTTCAGCGCCTCCACACAGAACTCCACCTCCATCGTCAGCGACAGCGACCAGCTCAGTACCAACCGGCTGAACCAGTCCATTACCGCGACCAGGTATAAAAAACCCTGCGCCATCCGGATGTACGTGATATCCGTGCTCCACACCTGGTTGACGCGCTCCACCGTGGTGCCTCGCAACAAGTACGGGTAGATCCGGCGCCATTCCCCCGGTTGGCTCAGCTTCGGCTTCGGGTAAACGGCTTCGATGCCCAGCAACTCCATCAGCCGCGAAACGCGCTTGCGGTTCACCTCATGTCCCACGCTTGCCAGCCACTCCGTCATTCTCCGGCTTCCATAGAACGGCGCCCGCGTGTACTGTTCATCCAGCAATCGCAGCAGCAGCAAGTTCTCTTGGCTTTCACCCACTGGTTCGTAGTACAAACCTGCGCGGTTGACGCCCAGCAGCTCACATTGCCGCCGCACACTGAGGTCCGGATGGCCCCTTTCCACCAGCGCCCGCCGATTCTCTAGTCCAGCATCCCCACTTTTTTTTTGAGCCAGTCCAGCTCGACTTTCAGGCGACCGATCTCTTCATAGAGCCCGTTGTTGTCCGCCTCACCACTATGCGTCTTCCGCGTCCGTCCATCCACGAAGAGTTCCGGCATCTGCTCCAGAGCCGCCTTCCTCCACTTCGCGATCTGGATGGGATGCACCTTGAACTGCGATCCCAACTGGCTGAGCGTCTTCTCGCCGCGGATCGCCTCGATCACCACCCGAGCTTTGAACTGCGCACTAT
>JBGPKH010000084.1:0-20007 GCA_041485845.1 Bryobacteraceae bacterium | reverse complement strand
TTCCTATGTCTACGTGCAGTTTAGGAGTCCGTCTACTGCTCAATTCCAGAATCAGTACCAGTACGCCTATTTATATCGCATAGCCCCCGCCCCCCCCCCCCGGCCCCCCGCGCCCCCCCGGCGCCGGGGGGGGGGGGGGGGGGGGCGCTATGCTATATAAATAGGCGTACTGGTACTGATTCTGGAATTGAGCAGTAGACGGACTCCTAAACTGCACGTAGACATAGGAAACTCCCGATAGATTATCGGTTGCGTGCGCGGTAACCGTCACGCTTGACGAAGCCGCGGTGACATCCACTGGGTTGGGGCTAAAGCTGAGACTGACCAGGCTCGGGGCCGTGGTGTCGGAGATCTGCGCTACGGCAAGGCTCCGAAACAACAGGAGCACGAAAACCAGGAGGTACTGTCGTTGGAACATAACGTTGTCACCTTTCTCACGTGAAACGTACGTGTCTGCCTGTCTGGGACCCTGCTCCGTCCCGTGGAAACTCACGGCTTCGCTCGTTCTGAAATTTCCCGGCCCGAGTTAGACCAAGGCAGCCCAAACGGGCACCGGCGACGCCGCAGCCCGAAACGACATAGTGGATACACCCTACCACTTCGGATAGTGTGTAGATACTGACCTTATCCCGTTACAATGAAAATGTCAAGAGACATTCTAACAGAGGCATTCTAACTTGAATCAGGGAGAAGTCAGCCCCTCCCGGCCGCAACCGACGCTTACGTCTTTTTTATGGAGAGCATCTCATGCAACGGACCGCAAAACACCCGAACGCTGTTCATCCACACCTTCCCGCGTCAGAATTAGTTTGGGCGACGCACTATATGGAAAAAACGTCCTGGATGCGTCACCCGATTTATTCGAACGCTTGTAGGCTACAGAGACCGAGTCACTTAACTACCATCAAAATAATACACAGAGACACGCCTGTTTTTGCGTCATTTGCGTCTCCCGGGGCCTGTCGCACCTGAGACTGCTGGCAAGTAGTGGCGCCTCGCATACGCGGGACCGGGGATCTGTCGGCGTCCGCCTACGCCCCCGCGACCACGTGCAAGAGGCAGAACGACAGCCACGCGATGATCGCGGCGGCGGGGATCGTTAGCACCCAGACCCACACGATATTGGTGGCGAAGCTCCAGCGGACCGCCTTCATACGCTGGATGGTGCCCACCCCGATGATCGCGCCGGCGATGGCGTGCGTGGTCGATACCGGCAGCCCGAAGTGCGTGGCGCCGAGCACCGCGAGAGCGGCCCCGGTCTCGGCGCAGAATCCGCTGCGCGGCTTGAGCCGTGTCAGCCGTCCGCCCATGTTGTGCATGATGCGCCATCCGCCGCTCAACGTGCCCAACGCGATCGCGGAGTAGGCGGCGAACAGCACCCAGGTCGGGATCTCGAAGGTCGTCACATAGTGCGAGGCGTAGAGCACCCCGGTGATCATGCCGACGGTCTTTTGCGCATCGTTGAAGCCGTGCGACAGGCTGAACCACGCGGCCGATATCAACTGAAATTTGCGGTAATACAGATCCATCCTCGATGGGCTGGAGTTCCGGAAAAGCCAATAGACCACGATCATCATGGCGTACGCCGTAACCATGGCGATCAGGGGCGCCACCACGATGAGGGTCAGAGTGAGCGGCCACTGGCCACACCGGTACAATTGCATCAGCATGCCAATCTCAGCGGCGCGCCTCACGGCCTTCGACATCCTGCGCAAGGTGGAAGCCGGCGGGTATGCGTCCGACCTCCTGCGCTTGCACACCGCCGCGCTCGATTCGCGCGATGCCGGCCTCGCCTCCGAAATCGTCTTCGGCGTCCTGCGCTACCAGGCGCAGCTCGATTACCTGATCGAACACTACTCAGGCCGCAGCCAGAAACTCGATCGCGAAGTGCGCCTCGCGCTGCGCATGGGGATCTACCAGCTCCGCTACCTGGCGCGCATCCCATCCCACGCGGCGGTGGCCGATAGCGTGGAGCTCACCAAGCGCGCGCACAAGCGCTCCGCCGCGGGGTTGGTCAACGCCGTACTGCGCAATGTCACTCGCGACCCCGTGGCGTGGCCGAACCGCGAAGTGGAGCTGTCCTGCCCCGAGTGGCTGCTGGCCCGATGGGAGCGGAACTACGGTGCAGAGACAGCCATCGCAATTGCCAGAGCGGCTCTCGCGGAGCCGGTCGAATACACGCGCGGCGGCCGCATTCAAGATATCGGATCGCAGTCCATCGTGCCCCTGTTGCGACTCTCGCCCGGCCAGTCCTTCCTGGATCTCTGCGCCGCGCCCGGAAACAAGACCGCGCAGGCTCTCGAATCGGGAGTGCGCGTCATCGCCTGCGACCTCCACCACCACCGCATCGCGCAGATGCAGAGCATTACGCCCAACCTGCTGGTCCTCGACGCTACCCGGCCGCTTCCGTTCGCGCGCGCGTTCGACCGCATCCTGGTGGACGCGCCCTGCTCCGGCACCGGCACGCTCGGCCGCAATCCGGAAATCAAGTGGCGGCTCACCCCCGCCGATCTCGAAGATTTGCACCGCCGCCAGGTGGCCCTCCTGGCCAACGCGCGCGCCGCGCTCGGGCCCGGCGGATTGCTTGTGTACTCCACCTGCTCGCTCGAGCCGGAGGAGAACCAAGCCGTGGTCGTAACGGCGCCCGCCGCGCTCGTCGTCGAGACCATGCGGCGCATTCCCGGCCGCGACCCGGGCGATGGTTTCGAAGCCGCTGTGATAAAATCGGAGCAGCCCGCAAATGGTTGAAATCGTTCCCTCAATTCTCTCGGCGAACTTCGCCCGCCTGGCGGAGGAGATCGCGCGTGTGGAACGCGGCGGCGCCCACATCCTCCATCTGGACGTGATGGACGGCCACTTTGTGCCCAACCTCACGATCGGGCCGCCGGTAGTGGAATCCGTCCGCAAGTCCACGAAATTGCACCTGGATGTCCACCTGATGATCGAGAACCCCGACCGGTACGCCGCCTTATTTGTCGCGGCCGGGGCCAACTCCGTGTCGGTGCATTACGAGGCCTGCCACCACCTGGACGGCACGTTAGAGTTGATCCGCAAGGCCGGCGCCATGGCCGGAGTGGTGCTGAATCCGGGCACGCCGGTGAGCGTCCTGGAAGATATTCTGGAAGTGGCGGACTACGTGCTTTTGATGAGCGTGAATCCCGGCTTCGGCGGACAGAAGCTCATTCCCTACGTGCTCGAGAAGGTACGCAAGCTCGACAGGATGAGGCGGGAGAAGGGGTTAGCGCTGCCCATCGAAATCGATGGTGGCGTGCAGTTGGAAAACCTGGCGGACGTGGTGGGAGCCGGGTGTGATTGGATCGTCACAGGGTCGGCTGTCTTTCACAGTCAGGACCCGGAATCCGCCGTGCGCGAAATGCGCGAGATTGCGGCCAACGCCACCGCGGTCAGGGTCTAGGGGATTAGATCGCTATGGTTCGAAACACGTTTCGCTACGCCGGGATGCTGCTGGCATTCGCGGTCTTGCTGACCTCGTGCGGGCTTCGCCGGCATAAATACGATAACCCGATCAACAAGGACACCCAGCAGCCCGACAAGGTGCTCTTCGACGCGGCCATCGGCGATATCGAGCACAGCCGTTTCGAGCGCGCCCGGCTCACCCTGCAAACCCTCATGAACACCTACGACACCAGCGAGTACCTGGCCAAGGCGAAGCTCGCCATGGCGGATAGCTGGTTCCGCGAGGGCGGCGCGCACGGTTACGCGCAGGCCGAAGCCGAGTACAAGGACTTCATCCTGTTCTACCCCACCATGGAAGAGGCCGCCGAGGCGCAGCAGAAGGTCTGCAAGATGCAATACCAGCAGATGGAGAAGGCCGACCGCGATCCGGTGCATGCCCTGCGCGCCGAGGCGGAATGCCGCGACCTCCTGGTGCAGTTCCCCAACAGCAAGTTCGCGCCCGACGTGCAGCAGATGCTGCGCAACATTCAGGAAGTGCTGGCCAGCAAGGAATTCAGGGTCGGCGTCTTCTATCACAAGAAGGGAAGCCAGGGCGCAGCCGCCAATCGGCTGCAAGGCGTGGCCGATCAGTTCCCTCTCTTCAGCGAGGCGGACGAGGCGCTCTGGCTGCTTGCGGATGCCTACCATCGCATGGGCGACAAGTTCGAAAACATGGAGGCCAACCAGTACACCAAGATCGTCAAAGACTACCCGTTGAGCGCGCACGTGGATGAGGCCAGGGCAAAGCTGGCGGCGATGAAGCGGCCCGTGCCCGAAGCCGATCCGGTGTCCTACGCCCGCATGAAGTACGAGATCGAAAACCGCCAGAAGCGCGGTCTGCTGCCCAAGGTGTGGGGACCCTTCGCGCAGCACCCGGACATGACCCCGGCGGCGCGGTCGGGCAGCCCGCAGATGGAAGGTTTCCGCCCCAGGATTCCGGCTACGGTTCCGGGATCTCCTTCGGCCCAACTGGGTACCACCGACGTGACCGCGACCACGGTGGCCGATCCCAACGCGCTCAACACGCAACCGGACGCACGTTCTACGGCTTCGCAGGCCGCCGCTGCGGGAACTCCACAGCCGGCCGCCGCGACGCCGCCCGCGCCGCCGCCGGTGGCGATTACCCGAACCGGCATCGATATCAATACCGCGTCGGAGGCCGAAATCACGAAACTGGTCGGCAAGGCGCTGGCGAAGCGAGTGATGGCCTTTCGGCCCTACACGTCGGTGCAGGACCTGATCAAGACGGGGGTTCCGCAGAAGACCATCGATCGCCTCAAGCCGGCCGCGCCCGCCGGCACTGCCAAATCCGGCACGAAATGAGCCGTATTCTGCTGGTGGATGACAGCCCGCACGCCCAGCGCATGGGCGAGCGAATCCTCAGCGAAGAGGGCTATGAGGTGGTCACGGTCAGCAACGCCGATTCCGCTCTCATCCGTCTGGACGACGTAGATCCCGACGTGGTGCTGGCCGACACCGTCATGCCGGGCCGCACCGGTTACGATATCTGCCAGTACCTCAAAATGAGCCCGCGCCACCGCCACGTGCGCGTGATCCTCACCGCCGGAATCCTGGAGCCGCTCGGAGAGGAACAGACCAGGCGGGTGAGGGCCGACGCCATCTTGCGAAAGCCTTTCGAGGCGAGCGCCCTGCTGGCAGCCGTCAAGCCCCTCGCCGAGTCCGCGGCCGCCGCCAGGGCCGAAGGGGGCGTGGCGCCGGCGGCCGGACCGGCCGCCGCGCCGGCTCCCGCGGTAGTTCCGTTCGTAGCGGTGATTGATGCGGAACAGGTGCGCGCTGCCGTAACGGTAGCTCTCGATGCCGCGATGGATGCCATGGTCGATGAGATTACGCGCCGCGTGCTCGCCGCGTTCAGCACGAAGAAGTCCGGCGATCCCGCTCCGCTGACCGCACCGGCGATGCCCGATGCCCCCAGTCCGGTTGCACCCCTACCGGCTTCTCCGCGCGCCGACAATGTGCGCCGCGTCAGTCCCGTGCGGCTTCGTTCCGGCTCGATCCTGGGACTCGATATCAATCCCTCCGAGCCCGAGGAGCCTCCGCCATCACAACCCCAACCCCCAACCCCCAATCCCTAACCCCGACCTTACTATGCCTGACAACAGCTTTGACGTCGTATCCAAAATCGAATTGCCGGAGGTGCTGAACGCCGTTCAGCAGGCGCTGAAAGAAGTCCACCAGCGCTACGACCTCAAGGACTCCCACTCGGACATCGAGCTCAACGAGAAGGAGAGCAAGATTCTGCTGTCCAGCAAAGACGAGTTCAAGCTCAAAGCCGTGGTGGACATTCTCGAATCCAAACTCGTCAAGCGCAAGGTGCCGTTGAAGGGCTTGAGCTATGGCGAGATCATCCCCGCCGCCGGGTCCACCGTGCGCCAGGAGATCGCGCTCCAGCAAGGCATCTCCACGGAAAAGGCGCGCGAGATCGTCAAGAAAATCAAGGACAGCAAGCTCAAGGTGCAGGCCTCCATTCAGGGCGATTTCGTGCGCGTCGCCGGGCGCGACCGCGACACCCTACAGTCGGTGATCAAGCTGCTGCGCGAGTCGGATTTCGGCATCGACATGCAGTTCATCAACTACCGCACGAACTGAGGTGGCGAGGCGCATCGAGTCGCACTGGATCTCCGGCCCCGCGGGACGACTCGAATCCCTGCTGGAGGAGCCCGACGACCAGGCGCCGCGCGTGGCCGCGGTGGTGTGCCATCCCCATCCGCTCTACGGCGGCGCCATGCACAACAAGGTGGTCTACCGCATGGCTCGCGGCCTGCGGCGCGCCGGCGTGGTGGTGTTGCGCTTCAACTTCCGGGGTGTGGGCCGCAGCGAGGGCGAGCACGCCCACCTTACCGGCGAAATCGAGGACGCGCGGTTGGCGCTCGCGTGGCTGCGCGGCCGCTATCCCGCTCTACCGTTCGCGCTCGCGGGATTCTCGTTTGGCGCGCGCGTCATCACGAGTCTCGGTTGTTCGTTGGCGGACGCAAGTTGGCTCATGGCCGTGGGATTGCCCACAGATCACGACGCTACGGCCTGCCTGGAAACGTGCCGCACGCCGAAGATCTTCATCCAGAGCGCCAACGATCGGTACGGGCCGGGATTCGAGATGGATGCCCTCTACGGGAAGGCCGGCGAGCCGAAGCAGTTGATCTGGGTCGAGTCTGCCGACCACTTCTTCGCCGGAGGGCTGGAGGAGTTGGAAGAGGCGGTGTTTCGTGCGGCCAGCCCAATTTAGGAACCAAAGAGCCGATGGTTCGTCTATTGGGGAAAGCGGTCCTGTTAACGTAAAGGGGATACAACTGCTCGATGCCTAAGGTTCTGATCGCCGGTGGCGGACTCGCCGGTCTATCCGCGGCGGCGGCTCTGGGCGGCGCCGGCTTTGAGGTGGACCTCTTCGAAGCGCGTCCCTTCCTGGGCGGCCGCGCCACGTCGTATCCACTCTGCGCCTCGCCCGGCGGCGAAGCCGAGACCATCGACAACTGCCAGCACATCCTGCTGCGCTGCTGCGTCAACCTGCTGGATTTCTACGGACGCCTGGGCGTTCGCGACCGCATCAAGTTCTACCGCGAGTTCTACTTCCTGGAACCCGGCGGACGCATCTCCGTCCTGCGGCGCGGCCGGCTGCCGGCGCCCTTCCACTTCGCGGGTTCCTTTCTGCGCCTGCACTGCCTGGACCGCCACGACAAGCGCACGATCGCCCGCGCTTTGTTCGCCATGCGCCGCGAGCGCGCCCGGCGCAAGGACCTGGACCGCATCAGCATGCTCGACTGGCTGCTCCAGAAGCGCCAGACGCCGCACGCCATCGACCGCTTCTGGCGCCAGATCCTGGTCAGCGCGGTGAATGAGGACCTCGACCGCATGGCGGCGGTCCACGGCTTCCAGGTCTTCTGGCAGGCCTTCCTGACGCGCGCCGATTCCTACGAGATGGGAGTTCCCTCGGTGCCGCTCGGCGAGTTGTACGGTCTCGGCGCGTGGAAGCGGCTGGCGAGCGTTCACATTCACGTGCGCAGCCCGGTGGAGCGCATCGATGACGCGGGCTTCCTGGTAGGAGGGGAAGCCGGCGGGGAGCTGCGCACGGCGGACCATTACATCTGCGCGCTGCCCTTCGAACGCCTGGAAGGGGTGGGCCTCGAGGCTCCCAAGCTCGAGCATTCGCCCATCACCGGCGTGCACCTGTGGTTCGACCGCGAGGTGACCACGCTGCCGCACGCCACCCTGCTCGACCGCACCATGCAGTGGATGTTCAATAAGGACAGCGGCCGCTACCTGCAACTGGTGGTCAGCGCCTCGCGCGATCTCACCAACCTTTCGCGCAACGAGATCGTGGATATCGCGATCGGCGACCTGCGACTCTACTTTCCGCGGGTGCGCGATGCCACCCTGTTGAAAGCGCACGTGATCAAGGAGCAGCGAGCCACGTTTTCGGCGGCGCCCGAGACGGAATCGCTGCGTCCTACGCCCGAGTCCGGTCTTCCGAAGGTCTTTCTGGCGGGCGATTGGACGCGCACCGGCTGGCCGGCGACCATGGAAGGCGCGGTCCGCAGCGGCTACATGGCGGCGGAAGGTGTCGCGCAAGCGGCCGGCAAGCCCGCCCGTTTCCTGGTGCCGGACCCGGTGTAGGACAGGCCTCCCGGCCTGTCCATGTGCCGTGCCGGCAATCTGCTGGCGAAGGATCGTGACGCACGCCCGCTCATGCCGACACTGGACAGGCCAGGAGGGCTGTCCCACTGGTCCGCGGCAGATACTCGCGCGCCAGCGCATCGAATTCCCCGGGCCGCACCAGCCGGAAGCGAATCTCCAGATCCGAGAGACCCGCCAGCTCGCGGGTCATCGCTTCGCACGGCAGATTCGGCGTGAGCACGTGGAGTTGTCCCACCGCTACCCGGTACGGCATCACCTTCCACCGGCGAGCCGTTTCCGCGGGAAGCACGCGAGTCGCCGAACGATGCAGCTCGCTCGCCTGCGGCACACCGAGCGGAATCCCCGCCTGCGAGCTCAGCGCCTGGTAGAGGTGCTCTTCGGAGAGCCTTCGCGAGCGCACCAGGTGCTCCCCGATGCGCAGGCCGGCAGGGCGCGACGCCAGCGCGTCTTCCACTTCGCTCATCGAGACGCACCGCATCCTCACCAGCACCTCGCCCAACCGCGGCCGTCCATGCCCGGCGGTGACCCCGGCGGGATAGACATGATCCGTCTTCAGCCAGGCGGGCGCCCGCTTCTTGAGGCGCGCGCCCACGAATTGCCACAGCGCGGCGACCGTCGCGGCGCTGTTCACCAGGTTCCCCCAGATCATCCGCAACGGCCCGGCGGCGGCGAATCGCCAGCCGTAAACCCGCGCGCTGCACCGCACACGGATCGCCGCCTGCACCAACCAAATCCCCAGCGTCACCTGGAAGGCGCGGGGCAGCCACTGCGGAATGCCGCCGCTGAAATGCCACACGCCGCCGGTTTGCGCGGTCCACAGGTAGCACACGGCGCCATACAGGAAAACTCCGTTAGCCAACGGACTGAGCAGATTCCCCACCAGCCCCTTACGATCGCGCCATAACCAATAGATCTGGCGCCAGGGGACGCGCCATCCGTGGCGCTGCCATCCCTGCAACGCGATTCCCGCGACCCACCGGCTGCGCTGCCGAATCGCCCCGCGGAGATTTCGCGGAAAGTACTCGCGCGTGGCCGCGAGGTCGGCAGCGCCGAAACGCAGCGGCACGAAGATCTGCGTGCGCCCCAACGCGTGCAACTCGAACCCGTTTTCGTAGTCTTCGGTGAGACATTCGGGATCGAAAACGCGGCCCTGGCGCTTAGCCGCCAGACGCTCCAGCGCGATCCGCCCGAAACCGGTCCCCACGCCGTTCGAGGGGAGGAACCCGCCCAGGCGCTGCCGCACCGGGATGTCCTTGGACTGGTACTCCGCGAACTCGTCGCAGTACAGTCCATGGGTGAATTCGCCGAGTCCCGTGGGCAGCGGCAACACCGGGACCTGCACCATGTCGTAAGCCGGTGAGAACCAGTTGATCAGCCGCAGCGCTTCCGAATGAATCAGGTCTTCGGCGTCGTGAGTGACCACCACCTCGAAACGCACTTCGTCCCGGATCTCGTGCATCTCCACCCGGCGGTAGATCCAGTTCAGGCAATCGCCCTTCGAGGTCGGCCCATCGTGCGGACACAGGGCGAGGTGTACTCGCGGATGGCGGGCGGCCGCTTCGGTGACGGCCCGCACTGTCGGTTCGTCGTTGGGATAGACGCCCACGAAAATGTCGTAATTGGCATACCGAATGGCCGAGAGATTGCGTTCCAGCATCTGCCCGATGACGCGTTGCTCCTTCCACAAAGGCACAAGAATCGCAATCCGGCGCTCGGGAGCGTGGTCCAGGTCCCGTGGCGACGGCCACTCCAGGCGCTTTCGCCGGGGCAGCAGAAAGACCAGGTCGATAAACAGGTCGTCGAGCCCGCTCACCAGGATCCAAATTGTCAGTGGAACCAGACAAGCCACAACCGCATGATCGAGCCAATGCATGACAGTCCTAAGGCACTAGTAGCTGACAGCACCTGAAGGTCTCAACAATTTATCCCACTAGTGTGACCTTGGTATAGACCACCTGGAAGCCCAGGCGTTCGTAATTGCGCTGGGATCCGCTCCCGGGAAGGGTCGACGCTGTGGCCAGGTCGCAGCCCCGTGCAATCGCCTCGTTGAGCCGCGCGGCAATGAGTTCCCGGTGCAGGCCGCCGCGCCGGAAGCTCGCCACGGTGCTGTCGGCAAATAAGGCCGCCAGGCCGTCGCGGACCGCCAGCGCGCCGCCGCCCGCCGGCTCACCGCTTTCGGTAACGGCCAGGTAGCACATCGCCCCGGGCATGGCGAAGATCGCGCGGCCGACGTCCATCTCCGCGCCGGTGAGCTCGGCCTGCTCGAAGAAGCCCCGGCCCACCGTGTGAGACCACAGGTCGTCTTCGCCCGCCACCGCGCGGCGCACGCGCGGCGTCAAAACGATTTCCGTGGCGGCCAGCCGCTTCACCAGGACATTATTGAACTCCGCCGGGCGGTATCCGCGATCCGCCAGCGCCGCCATGAATCCGGGGTCGGCCAGCGGGCAGAGATCCACCGATACGCGCGCGCCGCGGCTGCGGAAGAACGCCTCCAGGGTGGCGATCTCCGCCTCGCTCACCGGGCCGTTCAGTCCCAGCCCCACCGCTTGGGTGAGCGGTGAATCGGCGCCTACGAAGATCGCGCATCCGCCCGCCACCTCCAGCACGGGGCCGCCGGCCGCGCTACACCCGCGGGCGTTGGCCGCCTCGGCCGCCTCGATCCGCCTGGCCAGCACGGCATCGGAAAAAAACATCCATTCCTCCTGTGACAGTATGGCGCACGGGCGCATCCTGGGAGAGGGGTGAATCGGCGCCGACACCGGGCCGCCGGGCGCGCTGCACCCGCGGGCGTTGGCCGCCTCGGCCGCCTCGATCCGCCGCGCCAGCACCGCATCGGAAAAAAACATCCATTCCTCCTGTGACAGTATGGCGCACGGGCGCATCATATAAGTATGGCGATTCAGACTCTCCATCTTGCCGTCCGCGGAATGACGTGCGGCAACTGCGCCCGCACCGTGGAGCGCACGCTCTCCTCCACGCCCGGCGTCACCAAGGCCGCGGTCGACTTGCAGGGCGCTCGCGCCACGGTGGAATACGATGTGGATCTCGTGCAGCCCGAGGCGCTGGCCGAGGCCGTCCGCGAGCTCGGATACGAAGTGCCATGAACGTGACGGCTCCCGAGCGCGTCGATCTGCCGGTTTCCGGAATGACGTGCGCCGCGTGCGCCCGTGCCATCGAGCGCAAACTCGGAAAGACCGCCGGCGTGGAACGCGCCAGCGTGAACTTCGCCACCTCGACTGCCACCGTCGAGTACCACCCCGACCGCGTGAAGGTGGCCGATTTCGTCGGCGCCATCGAGGATCTCGGCTATGGCGTGCCGCAGACCGGGACGCGGCCGGACGCCGCCGAACCCGCCTTCCGCCGGCGCTTGCTGGTGGCGCTGACTGGCGCCGCGCCCATCATGTTCCTTGGCATGACGCACCGCTCGCCCTGGGTCCAACTGGCGCTCACCCTGCCCGTGGTCTTCTATTCCGGGGCGCCTTTCTACGCGGCCGCGTGGACCGCGCTGCGCCACCGCTCCGCCAATATGAACACGCTCATCGCGCTGGGCACCGGCGCTGCGTTCCTGTACTCGGTGTACTCCACGCTCCGCGGCAGCCACGACGTGTACTACGAGGCCGCGGCCGTGATCATCGCGCTGATCCTGTTGGGGCGCACACTCGAGGCCCGCGCGCGCGGCCGCGCCTCGGAGGCCATCCGCCGCCTGCTGGACCTGCAGCCGCCCGTGGCGCGTGTGCTGCGCGACGGGGTGGAAATCGAAACACCGGTGGAACAGGTGCGCGCCGGTGACGTGCTCGTCGTGCGGCCCGGCGAGCGCATCGCCGTGGATGGCGCCATCACCGACGGCGAATCCGCGATGGACGAGGCGATGCTCACCGGCGAAAGCATGCCCGTCGACAAGGGCCCTGGCGATTCGGTGTTTGCCGGGACCGTCAACCGTTCCGGTGCGTTCCGCTACGAAGCCCGGAAAGTGGGCCGCGGCACCGTGTTGCAACAGATGATCGAGATGGTGAAGCAGGCGCAGGGGTCGCGCGCTCCGGTGGCGAGACTGGCCGACGTAGTGAGCGCTTACTTCACCGTGGGCGTGCTGCTGGCCGCGCTGGCGACGTTTGTGGTCTGGCTGTTTCTGGCGCCGTTCGCGGTGGCGATGGTCAACGCGGTGGCGGTGCTGATCATCGCGTGCCCGTGTGCGCTGGGTCTCGCGACTCCCACCGCCATCATGGTGGGGACGGGGCGCGGCGCCGAGCGCGGCATCCTGATCAAGGGCGGCGAGGCGCTCGAAATGGCGCACAAGATTGACGTGATCGTGCTCGACAAGACCGGGACCATCACGCGCGGTAAACCGCAGGTGGTGCGGGTGACGCCGGCGGCGGGTTTCACCGAAGACGAACTGGTGCGGCTGGCCGCGTCGGCCGAGCGATACTCCGAGCACCCGCTGGGGAAGGCGATCGTGGAGGCGGCCACGGCGCGCGGCCTTGCTTTGCAAGAGACCACGAGCTTCACGGCCCTGGCCGGCCACGGCGTGCGCGCGCTGGTCGGCGGGCGCGAAGTGGTGGTCGGCCGTCCCGGTGTGACCGTGACCGTGGATGGCGCGGTCGCCGGCGCCATCGAAAACGCCGACACCATCAAACCCGAAGCGCCCGAGGCCGTCCGCCGCTTGCGCGCCATGGGCCTCGAGGTTTGGATGATCACGGGCGACAAGCAAGCGACCGCCGAAGCCGTTGCCAGGGAAGCGGGCATCGACCACGTGCTGGCCGAGGTTCTCCCCGATCAAAAGGTGGCGCACATTCAAAAGCTGCAAGCTGCCGGCAAGCGCGTGGCGATGGCCGGCGACGGTATCAACGACGCACCCGCGCTGGCCCAGGCCGACCTGGGCATTGCGATGGGTTCGGGCACCGGCGCGGCCATGGAAGCCGGCGGCATCACGCTCATGCGCGACAGCCTGCTCGGTGTGGCCGAGGCGATAGCGCTTTCGCGCCGCACCATGCGGATTATCCGCCAGAATCTCTTCTGGGCATTCGCCTACAACACGCTGGGCATTCCCATCGCGGCGCTGGGTCTCTTGTCGCCGATGCTGGCCTCGGCGGCGATGGCGCTCTCGAGCGTGACGGTGGTGACCAACAGCCTGCGGCTGCGGTGACAGGCCAGGAGGCCTGTCCCGCCGGTCTCAACGCGTGATCTTGAGCGCTTCGATGATGAAGGCGTATTCGAATGCCGTCTCCCGCCAATGATCCAGGCGCCCCGCTGCGCCCATGTGTCCGCCGCCCTCGAAGTCGGTCTTTAACAGGAGCATGTGGCTGCCGGTGTTTGCCGCACGCAGCTTGGCGACGAATTTGGCCGCGGGCGCGTACCCGGTTCGCGGATCCGTCCGGCTTGCCGTAATCAGCATGTGCGGATAAGCCTGCGCCCTGATGTTGTCGTAAGGCGAATACGCGTACATCGCATCGAAATCGGCCTTCTCGTTGGAGTCTCCAAGTTCGCCCGGCCCTCCCCTCAATCGCCCTGGCGTCCCGGACGGATAAAACAATTCCGTTACCGGAGCCTTGGCTATGACTGCCTGGAACAGCTCAGGACGCATATTGGCGGCTGCGGTCACCGGAATGCCACCCGCGCTGTGTCCGGTAATCGCCAGCCTGCCGTGGGAAGTGTAGCGTTCCGCGAGCAGATACTCGGCCGAGGCGATGAAGTCGCTGAGCGTGATCACTTTGTTTCTTCCCATCGCCGCTTCGTGCCACGCCTTTCCCAACTCTCCGCCGCCTCGCACGTGCGCCACGGCATACACAATACCCCGATCCAACAGGCTCACCCGCTCTGCCTCAAACGACGGGGTCACGCTAAAGCCCCCCGATCCATAGACGTAAAGCAGAAGCGGTCTCTGGCCATCCTGAACGAGCGGTTTCTTGTAGACCAGCGAAATGGGGATTCGAGTGCCGTCCGATGCCGTTGCGAAGACGCGCCGCGACTCATAGAGCTCCGGCTGGTAGCCCGGCACGTGAGCCTGCCAAAGGAGTCGCAGAGCCCTGCGCTTCCAGTCATATTCGGACAGCGAGCGGGGGCTCACGAAGGATTCGAACACCAGTCGAACCGCGTTTGCGCCGGGATTCCGCCAGGTTGGAAACTCGCGCTCCAGGTTGCTCACGACGCCGGGACTGCCCAAGGGCTCGGGGAAAGGGATGTCGCGTTCGGTCCGTGCCCGCACGTGATACGCCTTCATACGCGCCAGCCCATCCAGGCGGATCGCCAGTATGATCTCATCGCCCACGACGTCGAAGGCCCACACATCCCTGCCCGGCTGCGCCGGCACCACTTCTTCCCAGGCCGACCGATCCTGCGTGCCGATGGGAGCTCTTAGGATGTGCGAGCCCGCCGTCTCGTTTACCAGGATGTAGAAAAATCTTCCCTGCTGCGCGACCTGATATTGAACGTCTGGACGGCGCGGTTCGATGATCTGGAACGAACCCAGGGGCCGGTTCGCGGGAAGGAAGCGCACCTCCGAGATTCCTGCATTTCCGTAGATGAAGAGCAGCAGGAACTCTCCGGACGCGGTCCTGGTCAGTCCCAGGCGCGCCGAGTCGGAGTGCAGTACGTCGTCCGCCACCTCCGGCGCGCCGACCCGGTGCCGCTTCAACTTGAGTGGCGGGTTGCCATAAGCCGGCGTCGTGTAAAACAGAGTCTGACTGTCGGCTGCCCATTCGAACCAGCGCCCCGCTCCCGAAATCCGCTCCTCCTGGATTCCGTTTCCCTGGAGTGCGCGGACATAAATGGTGAACGCTTCGCTCCCGTCGGTGTCCACACTGTACGCGAGGTAACGCCGGTTCGGGCTAAGCCGCCAGACGCCGAGGTTCGGTTTCTTCCGGCCGCCGGCCATTTGGTTCAGGTCCACCAGCACTTCCTCCGAGGCTTTGAGACCGCCCCGCCTGCGGCACAACAGGAGGAACTGCGAATCCGGCGCGGATCGAAGATAATACCAGTCGTTGCCGATGCGGAGCGGGGGCTGAGGGTCGGCTTCATCCACTCGCGATCGCATTTCCCGGTAGAGCTCCTCTTGCAGTCCCTGGGTGTTACCGATCACCGCGGAGGCGTATCGGTTCTCGGCTTCCAGATAGGCGATCGCCTCGGGATCCTGGGCCCTCTCCAACCACGAATAGGGATCGACGAGCGTTTTGCCGTGCACGCGAATACTGGTGGGAGCCTGCCGCGCAATTGGCGGGACGGGCGCCTGGCCAAAGGAAATCGCCGGCACAACGATGGGCCAGAGCACCCTGGCGAGACGTACCGCGAGATGCCGGAAATCAGACATACAACTCTGCAACTATCATAACCTGCCGGTGAAAGGGAACCGACTGGCGCGGCATTACGACCACGTGAGGCGCCCGTGAAGACTGCATTAGTTGCCATCCTGGCCGCGGCCTGTGCCGCCGCGGCCGGCCAGACCATCAACGTGAACGGCGACGCCGAGCTCAAGGTGGCTCCCGATCAGGTCATCATCTCGCTCGGCGTTGAAGTTCACAGCAAAGTGTTAGCCGATGCGCGCCGCGAGAATGACAAGCGCGTACGTGCCGTACGCGCCGCCGCGGCCCACCTGGGCGTGGAGGAGAAGGACATCCAGACAGATTTCATTCAACTCGGGATCGAATATGAAAACGATGGAGTCACTCCCCGGTATTACTACACGCGCAAGTCGATCGTGCTCACCTTACAGGATATCAGTCGCATGGAGGAAGTCATCGCCACTGCGGTGGATGCGGGCGCCACACACATACACAGTGTCCAATTTGAAACCACCAAGCTGCGGGAGCACCGCGACCGCGCGCGCTCGCTCGCCGTGCAGGCGGCAACCGAGAAGGCCCGCGATATGGCCGCTGCCGCTGGTCTGAAGGTCATCGGAGGGCCTGTGAGCATCTCCACGTTTTCGTATGGCAGCCACTCGTGGTACGGGAACGGTTGGGGCGGCTCCCACGGAATGATGGCGCAGAACGTCTTCGTCGAAGGCGGCTCGGGCTCCGGGACAGCCGCCGGCACCATCGCGCTGGGACGCATCTCGGTGACGGCCAACGTGTCCATGCAGTTTCGGATTCAGTGAAGAAATGAGTTGGGCGGCCGCCGCTCAAGTGCGCCCGCCCGAATCGCTGCCAGCTTCGGTTTTGGCTTATCGTCAAACGCATCCAGGCCGGGGGCCTCACAACGCACCCACTCGCCGGCTCTGGCGGCAATAGGAGCCCGGACCTCACTGCCGGGAGAAACCTCAGAACATACCTTCCCGGGCGGCTCGGAGAACCGCTTGCAGCCGGGTGTGGACGCGGAGCTTTCGCAAAATGTGTTGCACGTGGTTGCGTACCGTGGCAGGGGTCACGTTCAGCTCCCGGCCGATCCCGGCGGTACTAACGCCACGCGAGAGCGAGCAGAGAATCTTGCGCTCCTGCGGAGTCAAATCCACTGTGGGGGCCTGCGCTCGTACGGGTTCCAGGAGTCGCTCCGCTGGTTGGCCGGCCAGCCGGCCCGCGAGGACCGTAATCTCCTTCGTCAGGGCTGCGATGTGCTTCTGCGAGTCTATGTCTCGCAGCAGATGTATGACCAGTCGCTCGCCTTTTACCTGGGCCACGATGATCGATACGTTGACCCACTTCCGCGTTCCGGAAGTTGTCTTTAC
The DNA here is from genome assembly GCA_041485845.1 of Bryobacteraceae bacterium. GTDB lineage: Bacteria > Acidobacteriota > Terriglobia > Bryobacterales > Bryobacteraceae > OMOG01. The sequence continues at coordinate 3,254 of JBGPKH010000084.1, read as the reverse complement.
ATTGGCGTCGAAGGCCGAAACGTGGGTGTTGCGGCGGGTGATCTCGAGCAGGGCGCAATCCTGCGTGCAGAGCCGCGCGCCTGCCGAGTCGCAACCGTCCAGAACCGTGGCGCATTCTTGCTGCAGGACCTCGGCCGCGGACCATCCGAGCAAGCGCTTCGCGTCCGCATTCGAAAAACGGATCAACCCGGATTGATCGACTACAAAGATAGCGTCGCCAGCGCCTTGCAGCATATCGTAGAGGTCGGATTCGCACATCGCCGTATCGACCACCCCCTCCAAATTGCTCATATCGATGATATCCCCTGCTCATTGCGAGCGAGATGCCGGGCGCATACATTTAACACGTGCGAGGCACAGAACCGGGATTGTCCGTGTGGAGAAAACATGAGGAGAGGGGTCCTTCCGTTCACAAGTATTACGGTTGTGGGTCACCTCGGCTTGCCGACGTCGATGGCCACGGGGCGGAGCCTGCGCGCGCCTACGATCAGCTCGGGACGCAGCAAAACAGCGGCGTGACGACTGGGCTTTACGGCGTGAGCGCCGTCAGCCCGACGACGGCGTGGATTTCCGGCCACTACGGATTCGCGGCGCGCACTGCCGACGGCGGGGGGACGTGGACCCCGGAGAACCCGGTCACGATAACTTCCTTTTACACGGCACTGTTCCCCGGCGCCGGGAACGGCTGGGTGGCGGGCGAGACCAGCGCGACGGCTGGCGCCGCCCAAGGCCGCACCTATCGGCGTTCGGATGGCGCGACGCAAGAACAAACCGCCACCGGCTACACGTTCGACGCAGCCACCCATACTGACGAAGAGCGTCACCAAACAGGAGGGTAAACATGAACAGGCGGATCTTGAGGAGGGCCAAGTTCGCCGCAATCGTGGCGGCGACCGGGGCCGTTGTGTTCGCGGCCAGCGCGATGGCGGCGTCGTTTCAGGTGCTGCACAGCTTTTCCGGCGCGGAGGGGGAGACTCCCGCCGCACCGCTGGTCCAGGGCGCCGACGGCTTCCTCTACGGGGTTGCGGCTCACGGCGGCGACTTTACCGTGCTGCCCCCCGACGGCGGCGGCACCGTGTTCCGCGTGGACGCGAGCGGCAGCCTCACGACGCTCCACATCTTCCGGGGACCTGAGGGCGCCATTCCGAACAGCCTGATCCAGGCTCGGGACGGCTTCTTCTACGGAACGACGGTCTACGGCGGCCAGCCGGCGATCTCGTCGCTCCAGCCCGGATTCGGGACGATCTTCCGCATGAACGCAGCGGGCGCGGTCACCGTGCTGCACGACTTCCCGGGCAATGCCGCAGGCGCTTTCCCGGGGCCGATCGTGCAAGGCGCCGACGGCGCCCTCTACGGGAGCGCGGCTGGAGGTGTTGGCGCGAGCGGCGTCTACGCCGGGTTGGTCTACCGATTCGACCCGATCACCGGTGACTTCCGGCACCTGCACGACTTCGTGGTGAGCGACGGCAAGGACCCGACTGGACCGCTGTTCCCGGCCGGCGACGGCTTCTTCTACGGGACGACCAACGAGGGCGGGCCGTGGAATTCGGGCGTCATCTACAAGGTTGACGTCCTCGGCGGCTTCGCGCTCCTCCACAGCTTCTCCCCGTTTGTCTCCGAGGGCTCCCAGCCAAAGGGCGGCGTGATCCAGGCGAGCGACGGATTCTTCTTCGGCACGACCGAGCAAGGAGGCTATGGCGGCGAGATCTTCCGCATGGACGCCGCCGGCAACCTGACCGTCCTGCACCGCTTCGACGCCTACGCGAGCGATGGGTGGAAGCCGGTGAGCGGGCTGATCGAGGGCCGGGACGGCTTTCTCTACGGGACGGCTCCGATCGGCGGCCAGCCGGTCACCACTCCGAGCCGCTACGGGGTGGTCTACCGGATGGACAAGGCCGGCGCCGTTACGGTCATGCACACGTTCACGGGCCCCGACGGCGGCACGCCCCGGGCCGCACTCGTGCAGGGAGCGGACGGCCAGTTGTACGGCTCTACGGTCGCAGGCGGGGCATTCGGGTTGGGCGTGCTGTTCCGCGTCGATCCCGCTTCTCCCCCTCCGCCGCCGGCCGTATCGCTCCAAGCGCTCACGCTCAACCCGACGCAAGTCTCTGGAGGCTCGCCGTCAACGGGCACGGTGGCTCTCAGTAGTGCGGCGCCGTCCGGTGGGCTCGCCGTGGCGCTGGCGAGCGGCAATCCGTCTGTCGCCAGCGTTCCAGCCAGCGTGACCGTGCCGCAGGGGGCGACGAGCGCGAGCTTTACCGTCACGACAACTCCAGTCAGCGTTTCCACCTCCGTCAACATTTCCGCGACGTATGCCGGACTCACGAAGACCGCCACGCTGATGGTGATGCCACCGGTGACGTCCGACACCGTCGCCATCACACTCGCCCAGTATCGGGCCTCCTCGAAGAAACTCTCGCTTCAAGCCACGAGCACGAGCGCGACCGCGACGCTCACAGCGTATGTGACAGCCACCGGCCAACGCATCGGCACGTTGGCCAACAACGGCGGCGGCAGCTACAGCGGCCAGTTCTCCTGGCCGGGCAACCCGCAGAACATCACCGTACGAAGCAGCCTGGGAGGTTCGGCCACCAAAGCAGTGACAGCGAAATGAACGGGATTTCCGAGCGCAGGCTGTTCCAGAGCCTGGGGAGCCAGCAATGACGCCGGTGGAAGGGCTTGACCGTACGGAAAGCGTCGTCGGGTTCGTGATGCTACACTGGTTTCAGAACGCGGAGAGGTGGCAGAGTGGTCGATCGCGCCCGCCTCGAAAGCGGGAGTACCTTTACGGGTACCGGGAGTTCGAATCTCCCCCTCTCCGCCAGTCCTCCTACAACTCCCCGCTGGTCTATGAGTGCGGCAGCAGGCGGGCTTCTACCGCGGCTTTGAAGCCTTCGTCCTGAATCGAATCGAGATTGATGCGAACATTTTCCAGCACCCCTGTTTTGGCGGCGGCGATCAGCGCTTTCGCGACGGCGAGGTCGGATGCGAACTTCGCGGGAATCTGCAGGGCATCCAGCCGCGACTGCATCGCCGACGCGCGCTCGAAGACCTCGAGCGGCACCTCGGCCGCGCCGTGCAACGCCTCTTCGACAAGCGGCGCGCGCGCCTCTTTCGGGCGCTTATAGGCCGCTGTGACGCGCTGGAACGCTGCGGCATCGCGCTCGACGGCTTCGGTGAAAAAGCGGCGGTCTTCCTCGAACGCGGAGCTGTCCTGTTTCGCGAGCCGCGTCACCATGGCGCCGAGCGCCGCC
>JBGPKH010000083.1:0-20148 GCA_041485845.1 Bryobacteraceae bacterium | reverse complement strand
CGGAACAACAGTGAACGCTTTCAACCGCGGTATGGGGCGCGCGGACCTGGAGCAGCTCGTCACTCAGTTCAACGCCACGTATGCTCTCACGAAGGATGCGCAAGGCCTCCCGATCTCGCGTGTAGTGCTGCCGGCCAACTATGCCTTCGGAGACAACCTCGATTCGCTCGATCTGCGGTTGAGCCGATCGTTCGTATTTCGGGAGCGCTGGCGTGTGTCGCTGATCGGCGAGGTGTTCAACCTGTACAACAAAGCGAATCTCACGGGCTACAGCGGAGATCTGACGAGCGCCGGCTTTGGCCAACCCACCAGCCGAGCCACGCAGGTCTTCGGATCGGGCGGCCCGCGCGCGTTTCAACTCGCGTTGAGGGTGAGCTTTTGACGGGAGCACCCCCGACGCCGGGACAGACCCTTGTTCATAGAGTTCGGGAAGGTGCTCCTCCAGCGCGATTGACTTCGATCGCGAGGTCGCACCCTTTCAGTAGGTTTTTGCCAACTCCTGTGGCACAAGAGTAGGATATTCCCAAGAATTGTGGCAAGAATTGTCGCGAGTGATGACATTTGACGGGCATTGGCCCTTTGTTATCAATGCTGGCCTTGTCATTTACTCTGGCATCCTACAGCTACAGCGACCGTAAGGGAGCCGGTCTTTACCACTGGCTGCCGAGCGTGGAGCCGCGGTTTCAGAGGCACAAGCCCAAACACCGGAACTCGCGGCTGGGATGCTCGTCAACGACTGGCACCCCTTTGCCGCGAAACCGGTGAGGCCGGCCTGGTCGGGGGAGTCTAATCGAACGCAATCCTGGTCTTGCTGCCGCCGATGCGGATCTGACGGATCATGCTGACCCCATCGACCGTCTCCGAGTGAATCGTGGTGCTTTCGACTTTCTCCTCCAGGTTGTCGACCTTCGCCTCGAGTTCCACCGATTTGCCCGTCCTGATCTCGGTGAACCGCACCTTGGGCTGATTGACAACCAGTTCGTAATCCCCGGGCTTGAACTCCGTTGTCCCTATCTTCGACGCGCTGCTGATGGTAATGCGATAGCTCTTGGATTGGTCACCGGCCGCGACCGCAGCCAGGAAAGCAATCGACAGGACCACCGCCAGAAATGCCGCCTTCCATTTCATTCGTGAGCCTCCATGCGTTTTGCGTCACATAGCCTTTGCATGTGCGATGCCAGACCGATACACTGGCGATGTAGCGGCAAAAGAGGTACGAAAATCTTCGAGTGAAGCGCCAAAGTGCAGTCGGGACGCGCGTTGCCGCGGTGGTGGCGGGGATTCTCCTGGTCAGTCTCCTGCACCTGCTCGCGCCGCTATCCGTGCTGCACTGGCACAACGTCTTTCAGCACCTGTACTATCTGCCGATCGTCTTCGCGGGGCTGAGCTTTGGCTGGCGCGGCGGACTGGCTGCCGCTCTCCTCGCCGGCATCTGCAATGCCCCGCATAACTTCCTCACCATCCAGCTATTGCCGAACTACGCCATTGACCAGGTCCTGGATGTCCCCCTGTTCTGTGCCGCCGGCGTCCTCACCGGCGTCATGGCGCAACGCGGCCGAAAGCAGCGGGCCGACCTGGAGCGCACCACCGGGAGGCTCACCGAGGTCTACCAGCAACTGCAGGAGAACTTCGAGCGCATGAAGCGCGCCGAGAGGCTGTTCGCTTTGGGACAGTTGTCCGCCGGCCTGGCGCACGAGGTGCGGAATCCGCTGGCCAGCATCGCGGGCGCCGCCGGTATTCTACAAAGAAACCTCCGCCTCGAGCCAAAGGACGCCGAGTGCCTCGCCATCATCGCCAAGGAATGCCAGCGGCTGAACCACCTGTTGACGCACTTCCTGGATTTCGCCCGGCCCCGCGCCCCCAAGTATCAAACTACCGACGTCGAGGCAGTGCTCGATTCCGTCCTGGAACTGGCCGGCCACGCCGTCGCCGGGAAGACCCTCGCGTTGCGCAAAGAGGTCCTGCCGCAAATGCCCGCCGTCGAGTGCGACCCCGAGCTGCTCAAGCAGGTCATCCTGAACCTGCTCCTCAACGCCATCCATGCGACGCCCGACGGGGGTAAAGTATGGGTGTCGGCGGCGATGCGGGATGGGCGGGCGCTGATCGAGGTGAAGGATGAAGGTTGCGGGATCGGCGCGGCGGATCGCGACCGGATCTTCGACCCGTTTTTCACGACGAAGGAGGGCGGCACCGGACTGGGGCTGTCGGTGGCCCACCAGATCGTGGAGCAGCACGGGGGAATTCTTACGGCGGAAGCCAACCCCGTGAAGGGCATGACGTTTTCCGTGCTCCTGCCGCTCCGCCGCGAGAGAACGGCATGACGCATAGAACCATCCTGGTGGTCGACGACGACGAAAGCCTGCGCCGCATCACGCAGCTACAGCTCGAGGAAGCCGGCTATGACGTGCTCACCGCCCCGAACGGCGAAGAGGCGCTCAAGCTGGTGGAGTCGGAATCGCCCGCCCTGGTCGTCACCGATTGGAAAATGCCGGGGCTCTCCGGACTGGATCTGCTGAAGAAAGTCCGCCAGTCTTCTCCGCAAACCACGGTCCTCATGATCACCGCGTTCGGCACGGTACAGACTGCCGTGGAGGCCATGAAGGCCGGGGCCTACGACTACATCACCAAGCCCATCGACTACGAAGAGCTGGCGCTCGTAGTGAACCGTGCCATGGAACACCAGCAACTCGTCGAGGAAGTGCACAGCCTGCGCGTCAGTCTCGACCGGAAATACGGCTTCGAGAGCATCATCGGCCACTCCAAAGCGTTGCTCAGCGTGCTCGAGATCGCTTCGCGGGTCGCTCAGCGGGATTCCACCGTGCTCATCCGCGGAGAGACCGGCACGGGCAAGGAGTTGCTCGCCCGCGCCATTCACCAGAACAGCCTCCGAAAAGGCAAGCCGTTCGTCACCATCAACTGCGGCGCCATCCCCAAGGACCTGCTCGAGTCGGAGCTCTTCGGCCACGCCAAGGGATCGTTCACCGGAGCCGTCGCGCCCAAGCGCGGCAAGGTGGAAATGGCCGACGAGGGCACGCTGTTCCTGGATGAAATCGGCGAGCTGCCGATCGATCTTCAGGTCAAAGTGTTGCGTTTCATCCAGCAGGGCGAGATCGAAAAAGTGGGCGCCACCGGCACCGTCACCGTGGACGCGCGAATCATCGCCGCGACCCATCGAAATCTGCAAAGCCTGATCGAGGACGGCGCTTTCCGCGAGGATCTCTTCTACCGGCTGGCCGTGATTCCCCTGGACCTGCCGCCGCTCCGCGAGCGCGCCGACGACATACCCGAACTGGTGCAGTCGTTGTTCCTCAAGACCAAACAAAAGCACAACCTCCCCAACCTGAAGCTGCCGCCCCACCTGGTGCCCTGGTTCTGCGGATACCGCTGGCCGGGCAATGTCCGCGAGCTCGAGAACGTGATCGAACGCTTGACGGTCCTGGCCATCGGCGATGAGATCTCCTTGAACGATCTGCCGGATTTCCTGCGGCGCGAGAAGCCGGCGTCTGAAACCGTGCAGCTCGACCTGCCCCCGCAGGGCATCAGCCTCGAGGCCGTCGAGAAGGAGCTCATCCTGAAGGCCTTGAAGAAGTTCGATTGGAATCAAACGAAGGCCGCGGCTTTCCTCGACATCAGCCGCCGGACCCTGATCTACCGCATGGAGAAGTACGGGTTCCACAGAGAATCCTCAGAAGCCGGCGCCGAGGATCGACGCGACTGACCCAAAACGTACACCAGCCTGTCCGGATGCACTCAAAACGAACAGCAAACGCCCCCTGCCGCTCGCGCTCGGGAATGGTGCTGAACGTGCTTTACTTTCACGTGAAGGGGGAGAATATGGCCGAGGAACATGCCACCAGCACATACCTGATCGCCGAACCCTTCGACCGGGCGGTGAAGTTAGTGCGCAGAGCTCTTGCGGGTGCGAACCTGAAACTGACCGGCGAATTGAACCTGTCCGGGCGCATCCAGCGGGAATTGCTGATCGACACCGCTCCTTGCCTGCTGCTCTTCGCGTGTCCCGCGACACCCGCTGCCACCTCTCCCACAACCCTAACTCCGCTGCACATCGTGGTTTCCGGACGCGGCGCCCAGACCGAGATCCACGTCTTGCGGGTCTTGCCGCGGGACAGCGGACCGGTGGATCGACTCGCCATCGCCACCCTGGGTCAGCTTCAAACCGCCATTTCGCAAGCCATTGAGAAGATCGGCATGAGGGCCGGGCTGGGTGCCTGAACAGGGCCAGGCGGACGCGATCGCGCACCCACGATGGCTCAAGCGCCTCCGGGTGTGCGCTGGCTTCCTCGCGCTATCGGCGGGGATCCCGCTCTCCCTCCCGCTGGTCCCAGGACCCGGAATTCCACTCATTCTCTTGGGCCTTGTGCTGTTGAGCGACCACTTCGTCTGGGCAAAGAAGACCCTCGAATGGGCCAAGCGGAAATGGCGGCGCATCCATGTGGAGCGGTGATGGCCCTGTAGTTGCCTCACAATCCGCATAGCCAACAATCCCATGAACGCCGCGGCGGCCGAACAATCCTACGTGATCGCGGAGCAATTCGACAAAGCGTTGAAAACGATTCGTAGCGCGCTTGCCGGCAAGGAGCTGGAGATTACCGGAGAATTCGACGTGGCCCAGCTTCTTCATCGCCAACCGCTGGGAACCACGGCGCGTTCCCGGATCCTTCTCGTGGATTGTCCGGTATTGATGTTCGAGGCGCTGGCGTTGGATCGCGCGGCTGCGGTGTTCTTCCCGTTGCATATTCTGGTCTCGGCCACGGGCAGCCAGACGCACGTTTGCTTGATCAACCCCGCCGAGCTCTTCGATGCCCGGCTTCCAGCGGGCGCCGCCGACCCGATGGAGAGGCTGCAGGCGCGCGTTGCACAGGCGTTGCAATCGGCCGCGCGGCGGTCCGAAGCAAACCAACCCTGAACAGGTGAGAGATGAACAACGAAGGTCTGCTTACTCTGCGGAACGTGCTGCTCGGCGACGAAGCCGCGCCCGGCCGCACGCTCCTGATCGCGGGCCCGGTCGAAGACGACCAGGGTCAACGGTCCGTATTCGATCGCCTTTCGTGGCCGATCGAACGCGTTCGGAATTGCCTGGAGGTCCTCCTTCACGTACGTCGCAGTCTGCCGCGTGTGGTCGTCTGCGAGCGCGATCTCCCGGATGGAAGCTGGAAGGACGTCTTGGATATCGCGGCATCGCTCCTTCGCCCGCCTCCCGTCATCGTGACATCCCGGCTGGCCGACGACTACCTCTGGGCGGAGGTCCTGAACCTGGGAGGTTACGACGTCCTGGCGAAACCGCTCGACAGGCGGGAAGTGACCCGAACCCTCAGCCTGGCGTGGGAACGTGGAGCGGCTCAACCGCAGCCGGTGCGGAAGGCCAAGGCCGCAAGCTCCCAGCAAGGAGTTTCGAAAGTATGTTCAACAGCTTGAATGAAGAGATCAAACGGACTACAGGGACACCGGAAACGCCCAGATCGCGGCTGCTTCTCTACGCGAGCGCAGTCGCCGGCGCCCTGCTCGCCATGTGGGCGCTGTACGCCGGCATTCTTCTTTTGGAGTAGGCACGAAGCAATCGGAAAGGAACCATCGTGGAAGTCAGGACACTTCAGCGGCACATCGAAACATTGGCGACGCTGGAAGAGACGGGCGCGCCCGTAATCAGTTGCTATCTGAACCTGGAGAATGGCCCTTACTCCTGGCATGGCGAGTTCGACGAGAGGATCCGGACTCTGCGGAAATCTCTCGCCGAGCCTGAACTCGGCGAATTCAATGCCGCCTTAGCTCCCATCGTGACACATCTGCTATCGAGAGCGCCCAACGGCGCTTCCGGCCTTGCCCTGTTCTCGCGAGCCGGGCGGCATCCGTTTTTCCTTCCGCTCGCGTTTCGCGTTCCGCTGCCCACGCGGATCGGTGTGAATTCCACGCCCAGTATCTATCACCTGGCGGAGATCAAAGACAACTACGACCGGTACGTCATCCTCTTCGCGACTGAAGAGAGCGCGCGCGTCCTCGCCGTGAACCTGGGATCGATCACCCAGGAAATCTGGAAGAACCGGCCCGAGTTGCGCCGGCGCATCGGACACGAATGGACCCGGGAACACTTCCAGGACCACCGGCGCGAGCGAACCAAACAATTCATCCGCGAACAGGTCCGCATTGCGGAGCAACTGATGTTGACGGGCGGATATGGGCACCTGATTCTCGCCGGACCGGCGCGAATGACCGCCGCTCTCCAGCAGGCCCTGCCGAAGCACCTGCTGGCGAAGCTGATTGACATTGTCCCGGCCACCGGGAACGATCGGGCCACGGATGTGGTCGCGGCAACCTTGCAGTCGTTCCTCGAACATGAGGAAAGCGAGTCGCTGGCCATCGTGGACCGGTTGCTGAAGCACATTCACACCCATGGACTGGCGGTCGCGGGAACAGGCGCCTGCATGACCGCGCTAACCGCGGGACAGGTGGATGTTCTGGTATTGGCCCGGGACTATGCACCGGGCGCGGGGTGGGGCTGCCCCGCGTGCGGGTTGAGTGTACCCGAGCCGAAACTTCCCCCGGCGTGTCCCGAGTGCCGGCGCCCGCGACTGCGCCAATTCGATGTCAAAGAGGAGATGGTGAGGCTGGCCGAGCGTTTGGGATGTGGAATCGAGGTCGTAGAACGCAGCGGACCGTTGATGCAACTGGGCGGAGTTGGGTGCCTGCTGCGCTATGCCGCACCCGCTAATTTCCGCGAAAGAGCCGCATGAGGAAGACGTCGTGAAGAAAGAAACAGGGACCTTGACGCTGAAACAATATCGGGAGCTCTTGCTGGCAAAGAGAGCCGATCTGCGCTCGGAATCGGGCGAGGAAGCCGTGGGCCTCGCCGAGCTCGGGCGCGTGGCCGAAGACGATCAGGCGCCGATCCTGCATGATCACTTCATCTCGCTGCAGGTGAAGCAGCTCGACTATCAGACGCTCCGCCAGGTCGATGCCGCCCTCGAACGCCTGGCCAGTGGAGACTTCGGGATATGTGCCTCGTGCGGCCGAGCCATCTCGCCCAAACGGTTGTCCGCCATTCCCTGGGCGCATTGCTGCATTGCGTGTCAGGAACGCGTGGGGTCTGCACACCATCCGTTGAACGCGGCCGTCCGCGCCGCGTGACCGGCGCCCCAAAGAGCAGGGCCCAGGGTCCTCTGTGATAGCCTTGGATTGACCAGTCCCACCGAGGCGCACCATGAACTTCGAACACCTCTCGGTGACTCACGAGGGCGCCATAGCCGTCGTCACCTTGAACCGCCCCCAGCGCCGCAACGCGCTCTCGCTCGACCTCATGCTCGAGCTCATTCGCTGCCTCGACGACATCGGCCGCGGCCGCGAGATCCGCGCCGTGATCCTGGCCGCGGCGGGTAAGGTCTTCTGCTCCGGCCACGACCTCGGCGAGATGACCGGCCGCGACATCAACGAATACCGCCGTATCTTCGACGTCTGCACGGAATTGATGACCAGGATCCAGGCCATCCCGCAGCCGGTCATCGCCGAAGTGCAGGGCATCGCCACCGCCGCCGGCTGCCAGTTGGTGGCCACCTGCGATCTCGCGGTGGCCGCGGAAGAGGCGGCCTTCGCCACACCCGGCGTGAAGATTGGGCTCTTTTGTACCACCCCGATGGTTGCCCTGACCCGCGCGATCGGCCGCAAGCGGGCCCTCCAGATGCTGCTCACCGGCGAGTTGCTGGATGCGCGCACCGCCGCCGATTGGGGTCTCGTCAACCAGGTGGTGCCCGCGGCAGATCTCCAGCCCGCCACCCGTATGCTGGCCGCCAAGGTCGCCGAGGCCAGTTCGCTGGTGGTGGCGATCGGCAAACAAGCCTTCTACACGCAGATCGATCTCGACCAGCCCAAAGCCTACGCCTACGCCAAGGAAGTCATGTCGATGAACGCCCTGGCCGCCGACGCACAGGAAGGCGTCGGAGCCTTTCTCGGCAAGCGCGCGCCCTGCTGGACCGGGAAATAGGCCTGGAGCGCCTCACCAACAGCCTCCGCGGCGAGCAGTATTGCCTCATGGCGATCGCCGAACCCATCCCCGAAGCGACGGTCGACGAAGTGATCCAGCGATGCCGCGACGTCAGCTCCGAGATCCACGCCTATGTGCGCGGCACGGCCAGCGATTCGATCGGACAGACCACTTCGCATGCCGATCAAAAGGGCGGCTCCCTCGGCGGGGGGCTGCTGATGGGCGGCGCCACGCTGCTGGGCGGCATGATGGGGTTCGGCCCGCTGCTCGGCGCTGCCGGTCCGCTGCTGGGTTCCATCGTCGGGGGCGCCGGCTTCTCCATGGGCCGCACCGACACCACCTCCGAACAGCGTACCCGCGGCATCAGCCGCGAAGTGCTCAACAAAACCGCCGCGTTCTGCGAGACCGTGCTCGACCGCTACATCCAGCGCCTCCAGGACGGCGAGAATCTCGGTATGTGGAATGGCCGGCACGTTCCTGCTGGCCGAAAACGAGAACACGCTCAACCGCGCACAGGGGCTGGTGCGCGCGGTGCTGTCCGGCGCGGAGACCTATTTCGAACCGCTTCGCTCCATCGACACCACCGCCCACGTGGAGGTTCTGCGCGACGCCCTGATGCAGTTCCGCAACCCCACCATCAGGAACTGGGCGGCGCTGGAGCGCGCTTTCCAGCGCGAGCGGGGGAGGGAAGCGAACGAGGAGGAAGTCCGCCGCTGGCGCGCCATGGCCGGCGACGCGCTCCGCCAGGCGGAGACCAAGCTCAGCCTGGCGCGCGAGGCCGAAGCCGCGATGGCCCACGCAGTGGAGCGCTACGGCCGCTCCCGAGATCCCTACGATCTCGCCGAAGTGCAGCGCTGGACCGAGGCGGCGGAGCGCTGCCGTCGCGAAGCCAGGGAGTTCCGCGAGACCGCGGAAGATCTGCGGCAGCGCACGTAGTTCACCCTGCCGCCCTCCGCACCTCCTGGCCAATCCGGGCCGCGATCTCCCGCGCCGCCCTCTTCGCGCCCGGAATACACTCCTTGGTGAACGGAATCGCGGCGCCGGCAGTCACCATTGTGTAGACATCCAGCGGATAGCTGAACGGTATCCGCGAACGATACGTGAACTTGCGCCTTTCCCTGCTGACCGACGTGACCTCGCTCCACCGCACTAGCGTCTCCTGAATTTCCGGCAGGACTTTCGAACCGCGATGCACTCCCGCCAGCCGGACCCGCACGCCGGATTCATCGACCACCAGGAAATTCGCGCGCATCTCGCGCATCCGCGAGTGGAGAGAGAACAACTGCATCGCCGCCGGAGTGGCCAGCAGCAGCACGACCGCCGCCGACGCCACTCGTTCCATCGCGGTCAACTCGCGGCCCGGGAAAAACACAATCGTCACCAGGCTGAACGACAACACCGCCAGCAACAGCCACAGCAACGCCGCCACCGCATAATACGGGGCCATTGCCATTCCTTTCCCGGAAAACACCATGGTGCCGCCGCCCTGCGCCATTCGACCGGTAGCGTATCACACTATGGCCGCCGCGCCGGCCGCGGGGCTCCCCGGAGAGCATCCACAAAGGCCCTAATATCGAGGGCCTCGATCCCCGGCGCCAGCGCCCGGCCCGGTGGCGCGGTAGTGGACTTGCGATGGACCACAGTTAACCGCACCCGCGCCTGGGCGTCCAGTGCGCGGCGCAACGATAACAGCGGTCCCGTCATAGCCGGGTGGACCGTCTTCGACGCCTTCGATTCCACCATCCACAGAACGCCGTGACCGTCCGGAAAGAGAAAATCCACCTCCAATCCCTGCTGATCGCGAAAAAAGTACAGCTCCTTGCGCCGGCCCCGGTTGATCTGGCTCTTCAGAATCTCCGCCGCCACCCATCCTTCGAAAATCGCCCCGAGAAATGGCGACCGGTCCAACTCCGCCTGTGTCGCGATCCCCAGAAGATAGCAGGCCAGCCCAGGGTCTCCCAGGTACACCTTGGGCGACTTGATCAGGCGCTTGCCGAAATTTTCGAAGTAGGGCTGCACCAGGATAATCTGCCCGGTGATTTCGAGCACGTGCAGCCACTCGCCCACGGTCGGCACGGAAACGCCGAGCGGCGCGGCCAGGTCCGTCTTGTTCAAAATCTGTCCGTGCCGGCTTGCCAGAAGCGCCAGAAACCGCCACAACGTCGCCAGGTCGCGGACATTGATGATCGCCCGGACGTCGCGCTCCAGGTAGGTCTGAATATAAGAACTGAACCACAGAGCGCGGCCTTCGGGGCGCGCCAGAACTTCCGGGTAGCCGCCCATCAGCATGCTGGCGCGCTCCGTTTCGGCCAGGCTCAACGGCAGCATCGGGAGGACTGCGGCGCGTCCCGCCATCGATTCGCTTACTCCCTGCATCAGGGGCGCCTCCTGGGAGCCGGCGAGCAGCCATCGGCCCATCTTCCGCGGGGCCTGATCGATCCATGTCCGGATATACTCGAACAGCTCCGGCACGTTCTGAATCTCGTCGAACATTACCGGCGGACGGAGTTCCTCGAGCAGCCCGCGTGGATCGGAACGTGCCCGGGCCCGCGTGTCGGGATCCTCGAGCAGCACATACGCCGCGCGCGGGAACAGCCGCCGCAACAGCGTCGTCTTCCCCGTCCGGCGCGGTCCGGTCAGCACCACGGCGGCGAAGCTCCTGGCCGCTTCCAGCACCGTATCCTGGATCGCTCTCGCCACAAACCTCATATGAGTATTCTAAACTACAATCTTAGATTTATCAAATCACCATGTCCGCATTTTCCGGGTTGCGGCCAGGTTCGCATCTCATGAGTATCCTAAATCATAACTTTAGATTTCTCAGATCTCCTAACGTCCCTGCGCGGCCCGGCGCGCCCCCTCGGCCCGGCGCTAAAATAGAGTCATCGTGCTGTCCTCCTTCGACCCTCTCGTCTCCGAATGGTTCTCCGCGCGTTTCGCCGCCGCCACCGGGCCCCAACTGCTCGGCTGGCCCAAAATCCGCGAAGGCCGCGACGTCCTCATCTCCGCGCCCACCGGCTCCGGCAAAACGCTCGCCGCCTTCCTCCTCTCGATCGACGGCCTGGTGCGCCGCGCGCGCCTCGGACCCCTCCCCGCCCAGACCGAGGTTCTCTATGTCTCGCCCCTCAAGGCATTGAGCAACGATGTCCACAAGAACCTCGACGTCCCCCTCGCCGAAATCCGCGCCCTCGCGGAAAAGCGCGGCGTGAGCCTCGCCCCCATCCGCACCGCCCTGCGCACCGGCGACACGCCGCAGTGGGAGCGCCAGCGGATGACCCGCCGGCGCCCCCACATCCTGGTGACCACCCCCGAGTCCCTCTACATCCTCCTCACCGCCGCCCGTCCGCGCGAGATGCTGGCGCGCGTCCGCACCCTCATCGTGGATGAAATTCACGCCGTGGCCGGCGACAAGCGCGGTTCGCACCTTGCCCTCACGCTCGCGCGCCTCGACCTGCTGGTCGAGCAGCACGGCGGCCCCCAGCCGCAGCGTATCGGCCTCTCCGCCACCGTCAAGCCCCTGGAGGAAGTCGCGTCGTTCTTGGGCGACCACGTCCAGGTGGTCAACGTGGGCCACAAGCGCGAGATGGATCTCGCCGTTGAGGTGCCGCGCGACGAGCTCGGTCCCGTGGCCTCCAACGAAATGTGGGGCGAGATCTACGACCGCACCGCCGAGCTCATCCGTGAGAATCGCACCACCCTGGTCTTCGTGAACACGCGGCGCCTCTCCGAGCGCGTGGCGCACCACCTCGCCGCGCGCCTGGGCGAGAACGCCGTCCTCCCGCACCATGGGAGCCTGTCGCGCGCCCTGCGCCTGGAAGCCGAACGCCGCCTCAAGAACGGCGAGCTCCGGGCCGTGGTCGCCACCGCTTCGCTCGAATTGGGCATCGATATCGGTACCGTCGACCTGGTCTGCCAGATCGGTTCGCCGCGCTCCATCGCGGTCGCGCTCCAGCGCATCGGCCGCGCCGGCCACTGGGTCGGCGCCCTGCCCAAGGGCCGCATCTTCGCCACCACGCGCGACGAGCTCATCGAATGCGCCGCCCTGGTCCGCGCCATTCGCCAGGGCGAGCTCGACCGCCTGGAGATCCCGCGCAACGCGCTCGATATTCTCGCGCAGCAGATGGTGGCCGCCTGCGCTTCCGAGGACTTCTCCGAAGACGATCTCTTCGCCCTGGTGCGCCGCGCCTGGTCCTACCGCACGCTCGAACGTAAGGATTTCGATAGCGTGCTCGAAGTGCTCTCCGAGGGCATCGCCACTGCCCGCGGCCGCAGCGGCGCCTACCTGCATCGCGACGCCGTCAACCACCGCGTGCGCGGCCGCCGCGGCGCGCGCCTTACCGCCATCACCTCGGGCGGCGCCATCCCCGATACGGCGCAGTACCTGGTGACCGCCGAGCCCGAGGAGAAGACCGTGGGCACGCTCGACGAGGACTTCGCTGTCGAGAGCATGGCCGGCGACGTCTTCCTGCTGGGCACCACGTCGTGGCGCATCCGCCGTGTCGAGTCGGGGCGCGTGCGCGTGGAGGATGCGCACGGCGCCGCGCCCACCATCCCGTTCTGGCGCGGCGAAGCGCCGGGCCGCACCGTGGAGCTCTCGCGCGAAGTCTCGCGCCTGCGTGAAGAGATCCCCACCATGACTGTTGATGCACTGCAGTCCGCCTGCGGTCTGGATCGCCGCGGCGCCGGGCAGGCCATCGAATACGCCCAGGCCGGCCGCGCCGCGCTGGGCGCCGCGCCCACCGTGAACCGCATCGTCGCCGAGCGCTTTTTCGACGAAGGCGGCGGCATGCAGCTCGTTATCCACGCGCCGTTCGGGGCGCGCATCAACCGCGCCTGGGGACTGGCGCTGCGCAAACGCTTCTGCCGCTCGTTCAACTTCGAGCTGCAGGCCGCCGCCACCGATAACGGCATCGTCATCTCGCTCGGTGAACAGCATTCCTTCCCGCTGGACGTCGTCTTCGAGTTTCTCCGCCCCGCCACCGTCGAGGACGTGCTCACCCAGGCGCTGCTCCCCGCGCCCATGTTCACCGCCCGCTGGCGCTGGAATGCCTCACGGGCCCTCGCCATCCCCCGATACGCCGGCGGCCGCAAGCTCCCGCCGCCCATCCAGCGTATGCGCGCCGACGACCTGATGGCCGCGGTATTCCCCGACCAGGCCGCCTGCCCCGAGAACCTCGCAGGCGACGTCCGCATTCCCGATCACCCGCTGGTCAAGGAAACCATCGCCAACTGTCTCTACGAAGCCATGGACCTCAACGGGCTCCGGGCGCTCCTCGCGGCCATTCACGAGGGTGAAATCCAAACCATCTCGATCGATACGCCCGAGCCCTCGCCCTTCTCGCACGAGATCCTCAACGCCAATCCCTACGCGTACCTGGACGACGCGCCGCTCGAAGAACGCCGCGCCCGCATGGTGCAGATGCGGCGCACTCTGCCCGCCGATTACGCCGATGGCGCCTCCGCGCTCGATCCCCAAGCCATCGCCACGGTGGCCGCCGAAGCCTGGCCGCCCATGCGCGATGCCGACGAGCTCCACGAAGCATTATGCGATCTCACCCTGATGCCGGTGCCTCTCCCCGGCCCCCGGCCCACTCGCGCTTTGGCGAGCCTGGACCCCGGACCCTGGTTTTCCGATCTCGTCGCCGCCCGCCGCGCCACTACCGTGGCCATCGACGGGTGCGCATTCTGGTCCCCCGCCGAGCGCATCGACCTCGTGCGCCGCGTCTACCCGCAAGCCGCCATCGATCCACCGATCGCCGCGCCCGCGGGCACCCGCCCCATTCCCGAAAGCCCCGAGGCCTGCGCCGCCGAGATCCTGCGCGGCTGGTTCGAATGCTCCGGCCCCCTGCGCGCTTCCGCACTCGCGAGCGATCTCGCCATGCCCCGCGACCTCGTCGACCAGTCGCTCGCCCAACTCGAAGCCGAGGGCCAGATCCTGCGCGGTAACTTCACCGGAAGTCCCGAGCTCGAATGGTGCCACCGCCGCCTGCTCGCGCGCATCCATCGCCTCACCATCGGGCGCTTGCGCCGCGAGATCGAGCCCGTCACTACCGCCGAGTTCTATGACTTTCTCAACCGCTGGCAGCACCTCGCGCCCGGCAGCCAGTTGCACGGCGTGGATGGCACCCTGCAAATTATCAAGCAACTGCAAGGCGCCGAATTCCCCGCCGCCGCGTGGGAATCCGAAGTCTTCCCCCGGCGCATCGCGCACTACGAGCCCGACTACCTCGACCAGCTCTGCCTTTCGGGCGAAGTGACCTGGGGCCGCCTGTCGCCGCACCCGGCCTTCGAGCGCGAACAGGACGAAAACAAGAGCCGCCGCGTCCGTCCCACCCGCGTGGCGCCGCTAGCCATCTTCCTCCGCGAAGATTCCCCCTGGCTGCTGGCCACGCCGCCGCCCTCGCCCCCAAGGGGTTCGAAACTCAACGATTCCCTGTCGCATCCCGCGCGCGAAGTGCTCGCGGTGCTCGAATCGCGCGGCGCGTCGTTCTTCGCCGACCTCGCGCGCGCCACCGGCCGCCTCGCGAGCGAAGTCGAAGACGCGCTCTGGGAACTGGTGGCCGCGGGCCTCGTGACCGCGGACGGTTTCGAGAACCTGCGCGCTCTGCTCGATCCCAAGCGCCGCGCGGGCCAGGGCAAAGGCCGCACCGCGCGCCCGCGCCACGCCCCCGGCCGCTGGGCGCTGCTCGGTCACACCGGCGCGACGCCCGATGGCCATGCCGAGTCGTTCGCCCGCCAGTTGCTGCAGCGCTGGGGAGTCGTGTTCCGCGACGTCACCGCGCACGAACCGATCGCACCCGCATGGCGCGACCTCCTGGTCGTACTGCGCCGCATGGAATCGCGCGGCGAGATCCGCGGCGGCCGTTTCCTCTCGGCATTCATCGGAGAGCAGTTCGCGCTACCCGAAGCGCTCGACCTGTTGCGCGCAATCCGCCGCACCGGAGAGACGGCCACGGTAACACCGTCGGTTCAGCCGCCGGCCTTCTTTCCCGACGCTGCGCCGGCGGGCCTCTTGCCGCACAGCCTCGCTCACCGTTGAGCCCCACTGCCCCAACAGGCCGAAAACCTGCCGCCGGGCGCCGCGTAGCCCACTGCTCCCGCCAGCCGAAAAACCTGGCCCCCGAACGCGATATCCTGACCAGCATGTCCCATTGGTTGAAGAAGCTCCACATGTATGCCGGCCTCCTGAACCTGAGCATCCTCGTGGTGTTCGGCATCGCCGGACTCACCGCTACCTTCGATTCCGGACCGCGCCGCTCGCCTCTCCAAAGCTCCACCCGCACGCTCGACTTCCAGCCGCCGCCCAACGCCAGCGACTTCGAAGCCGCCACCGCCGCCTTTGCATTCCTCAAGCCGGCACTCACTACCGCGCCTCCCAAGAACGCCGTGCACCGCGATGCCGCCAATAACGTCACCTTCGACTTCTACACGGTCAACGGCCCTCAAACCGTGACCTTGCTCGAGAAGGAGAACCACCTGCGCGTTGAGACCCGCCGCAACAACCTCGGCCACTTCCTCGACAACCTGCACGGCACCACCATGAACGCGCGCATCACCGACCCGCGCATCCGCCTGTGGACCTGGTACACCGAGTTCTCCATCTGGTCGCTCATCTTCATGTCGCTCACCGGCGTCTATCTCTGGCTGGCGTCGCGCCCCAAACACCGTTGGGCGCAATTCTCCTTCGCCGCCGGAAGCGGGGTCTTCCTGCTGCTCTACGCCCTGACGAGGTAGCCATGTACCGATACCTGCGCAACACGCACCTATATCTGGGTCTGTTCTGCTGCCTGTTCCTGTTGATGTACGGCGTCAGCTCCGTGCAGATGGCGCACAACTCGTGGTTCTCCGCGCGCCCCAGGGTCAACGAAGTGCACGTGTCGCTCGCGCCGCAAGTCGCCGACGCGCGCGTCGTGGCGCGCGAGTTGATCGACCGCCACGGCCTGCGCGGCGAGCTCGGACCGGTGCGCGCGACACCGGCGCAGCTCAGCTTCAACATCACGCGGCCCGGCGCCGTCTACCAGGTCGAATACTTCCGCGCCAGCGGCGATACCAGGTTCCGCGACAACCACGCGGGCTTCATCGGTATGCTCAACCGCATCCATCACGTCAACGGCCTGTGGCACGACTATTGGCTCATCAACACATGGGGCGCCTTCGTGGCGCTGGTTTCCGTCGCCCTCATCGCGATGGGGATCACCGGAATCTATCTCTGGTTCAAGATCCACCAGGAGCGCGTCATCGGCATCATCCTGCTGACCGTCAGCCTGGGATACAGCCTCACCATTATGGTGCTTGCCCGCACCGCGGGGTAACGCGCAATCGGGCGTGGTTTTCTCTGCGCCCTCTGCTACCTCGGCGCTCTCGGGTTTTGACTTTGGTTTTCTCCGCCATTCCTCGGCGCCTCCGCGTCTCCGCGGTGAGCTCTCTTTTTCCGCTACGTGTGGTACCGTTCCATCGTCCGCGGATTGTACCCCCAGTGGAACTCCAGCTCGTACCCCATCGATCGCGCCAGCCCGTCCAGATCCGGGAACAGCGTCGCGAACGTGATGTTCATCCGGTACAACTCCCGCATCCCCGTTTCGCGCACCGGATTCGTCAGCCGATCTTCGCCAGGATGTTCTCCTGGTCGGCGTCGCTCAGCGTGTCCTCGATCGGCAGATCCAGCACGCCCGGCACGGCGAACGTCCTTGACTGCGCGATCAGCCGCCGGTTCATAGTGTGCGGCTCGCCCATCCAGATGAACCGGTGGTGGCCCTTCAGAAAGAACCGGTGGAAGTTCCCCTTCACCCGCGGGTCCATGCGCGCCGGCTTGGGATTGCGGCTGCTTTCGATCCGCGCCGGATTCATGGCCCACACGACGCCGTCGGCCAGCGTCCGCTCCAGCGCAAAAAACGCCGCCACGTACGGCGACCACGTGAAGTCGATGAGCCGCGTCGGCGCGCCATGGTGCTGCATCAGCGCCAGCCACTGAAAATCGTCATCGGGGTCGGGCGGCTTGTCCAAAAACTGGTGCGCCTTGCGCTTGAAGATGCGCAAGATCCGTTCCTCCTGCGCCGGCCACGCCTCCGGCGACACGCCGAAGTTCTGCAGGTAGCGGGAGATCGAGCTGTAGAGCGGCCAGCGCTCGTCGCGCTCCCCGCGAAACGCCCAGTGCGAATATGGAGGGCTGGTCACCAGCTCGAGAAACGCCTCCCAGGATTCCAGCCGGAAGACGCGGTAAGGCCGCCGGGCCCGCTTGCGAACTGCCATCTGCTAACTATCGTAGCGGTAGAGCGCCTGCTCGATGGGGACTCCCACCACCTCGATGCGCTTCAAGTCGGTGGTGCCCAGGCCGTGCCCCTCCGCCAGCAGCAGCGTGTTGTCGGACGTCTGGAATGGCGCGGTCCCGCGCGTGGCGCGCGGATTGTAGCCCATCACCGCGGTCGACACCGCATCCGTGCATACCGGATTCAACCCCGCGATCAAGAGCCCCAGCTTCACGACGCGCACCCCGCGAATCCACGGACCCTCGCCGCCCGCGATCGATTCCACTCCGTCGATAATCGCCAGGTGGATCGGCCGCGCCGCCACCACGTCCGCCACAATGTGCGGCACGCGATATCCCGCGTCGTGGTTCGCGCCGAAGTGCAGCTCCTGCGGCGCCGATTTCGAGGGCTGCCGTGACCTGCATTGGGGCACAATTAAGAGGAAGGCCACATCATGCGGATCAATCTCAATGTCCCCCGAGGAGATCGTCGGGAACTTCGGGGAGGTCCGGGATTCGTAGCGCGAGGCGCGCTGGAGGACTCGCCCTGGACGGCTCCCCGCGGGCAGACTCTTGCGGGGGGCCGGTACGACGGCTGCTCGGTTTTCAGACCCCTTACGAAGAGGGCGGTCTCCTAAAGTCTCACGGTCTCGGTGTCCAGGAGAGTCTGGAAGAAGTGCAACGAGACAGAGACGAACTCCCGCTTTGGTCGAATCCCTACTTGCCGAGGAACAATCCAGGGCGGGGAAAATGAGGCTGAAAAAGCGGCCGTAGTCCGTCTGTTCCGTCAGCAACGGTCGCCCGCTGATGAGCACGATCTTCGCCCAGGCCGGCGCTCTATGGCCGGCATTGGTACAATTGTTTTGAAAATGGAACTTGCGATTCGCATCCAGATTGAGGAGTTGCCGGAGGGGGTTTACCTGGCGACTTCCGACGAACTGCCGGGTCTAGTGGCGCAGGGACGGACGGTTGCAGAGGCCCTCGACATCGCGCGGGACGTTGCTCGGAAGCTCATTGAAGCACGCCGCGAACGGGAAGGTGAGATCTCGCTTCCCACGATTGCGGGTCGTTGCGACTACACGATCGTGGTGGCGGCATAGGTGGGCCGCCTGGCGGGCTTTCGTTATCGCGAAATCGTTCGGAAGCTCAAGGCCAGTGGGTTCCAGTTTGATCGGCAGGCTGCCGGCAGCCATGAGATCTGGTACAACCCCGGCACGAAGCGCTATACGACGGTCCCAAATCATCCCGGCGACATGCCCGAAGGCACACTCCGCGCGATTCTGAAGCAGGCCGCAGTTGATCCTGACACTTTTCTTGAGGCCTGACCTGGGTCGATTGGGAAAGCCCGGCGTTTATCGGGATCTATCGAGCGCGCAGGACTTGCGTTTGCAGCCAGACTTCGCAAGACCCTCGGGACAGCAAGAAGCAATCCCTTGCGGTCCTTGCGGTATACTGGGGCGTTCACCAACTCTCCGCGCACGGAGAATCGACACATGCCGGACTATCAGAGATCGGTGGAGTATCTTGAAAAGACGATCAAAGCCTCCGCACTCCATAGTACCTGGATCCGGCGTGAATCTACCGATTGCCGCCCCGAAGCAGCCCGCGGCGTGAGCCTGTGGGTGCCGTGCGAGGGCCGTCAACACGGGATTGGATGAGCAATTACAACTCGGAGCGACGGTGCGACAGTTGATGAAGCCATGCAGCAGTCGTCTCATTCAGGCACTCAATATGAGGCCACGGTGGCGTTTGTTCCGGCAGTAAGAGCTACGGAACGCCTGTGAATGGCTGTGATCGCGTCTCCGCTTCGGACGGTCTTCTATTGATGGCGCGGAGTGGCGCAGCACTCGTAGAAAGTCATGAACGGAGTGGACCCTTGCAAAATGCGTCTGACCCGCATCATTGCTGGTGATCTTGATGTTTTGAGCGACTATGACAGTTCCAGGAATTCCTAACCAACGGTTAGGAATTCCTGGAACGCGAAAACATGCTTCAAGCGCCCGTCAAACAGGCTGCCGAGGCCTCTCAAAGAGTGTCGAATGCGCCGGATTCAAGTAGTAAGGAGTCAATGGAGGCGTACGAGAAGGCACACCGGGAGGGTCGCGACCCAATCGAGACAGCCATGCGCCTTTCCCGGCTCGATGATGAAACGCGACAGGAGCTCATTGGGTTAGCAACGCCGCTCACAAGCTGCGGCATTCCCGACGTCGAAGCGCGCGCTCGACGAATCGCGGGATTCCTGGAAAAGCATGGTGTACCGCTCGACCTGCGCTCACCGCCAACAACCGGGTCAGTATCTGCAGGCAAGAGCGCTGTACCTGCCGCGAGCAGGTCTACGGGCGGCGTGAGCGAACTTGCTCCAATGGACAACGATTTCGACACAGTGAACTGTTTCTGCCCGAAGTGCAAAAGCAAGTTATGGTCTGAAGACGTGAACTTTTCTCCGGACAGATTTCCTGATAAAAGGTTCTACGTGCCAATGAGCCATTGCAGGGGCTGTGGCCGTTCTTAAGCACGATTTGGCGGTGGCAGTGTCCGAAGTGTAACTTAGGCTCCGAGTACCCGCTGGACACACCGTGTGACAAGTGTGGCCATCGTACCGAGAAACCACGGCCGAGAAAGGGTGTTTGGTCCGGCATCAGACGACTCTTTGCAAGACAGAAGCCCGGGTCCGAGCCAATCGCAGTCTTGACACAGCCTTTGCCGGGCCTGCCCGCGCTCGACCCCCGTGACTTTGCACTTGATTTCAACATACATCTGGATGAATCCGGGCAAAACCTCACACTACAGAAGCTCCGCTATAAGCTGTTTCTCATTCCCGGCGAACTGACCCGCCCACAAAACCGGCCGGTGCTCAGGCTCAGACCTTCCCCGATGATAGAAAGCCTCGCAGAAACGATACTCGCCAGGG
>JBGPKH010000082.1:0-20170 GCA_041485845.1 Bryobacteraceae bacterium | reverse complement strand
GGAATCCGGCAGGCTCGCAGTCGGGCCTTGCCGGACTGCTCCAACAAGAGAGAACCATGCTCACACCCGATGTCACGGGATTTTTCGAAATGCGCGGGGCGGGTTCCGGCCTGGCCGAGCAAGTGAGAAGAACCGTGAACTCTGCTCACTATAGCCATTTTGAGCGGAGCCGAAGGCGTGCAGCCGTAGACTGCACCGTAACGGGCAGTATGAAACGCGTCGTCGTTGTGTCAGGCGCAGCATCCCGAGCCTATTCTCGTGCTCTGCCCGTCAAGGCGTGCTCGCGCTGTAATGGGCAGTAAAGCGGAATTCGCTCGGGAAAAGCCGTACGATCGGGAAGTCGGGACGGCTGCGGCCTTCGCCCGATTCCTGGCGTCCACCACCAGCAATCGCTCTGGCGGGTTCCATTTTGTGAGCATGCCTCGGAGGCGAACCCCGTCAGGCCCCCTGCTGCATCGCGAAGTGCGCCTTCGGGTCCGCGACCACCCTCGTAAACCCCACGTCCACATCGTGCGCGAAACCACAAACCCAATTCCCCTCGACCGCCGCGCGCAGCCAGCGGAACTTGTTCTCGATGGTCTCGAGAGGATACAGATCGAAGGACGCCACCCACGTGGGCTGCAGGTGCGCCGCGGTCGGCGCCAGGTCGGAGAGAAAACAAAAGGTCTGGCCGCCGCTCTCGGCCGTGACGATCATCATGTCGCGATTGTGTCCGGGAGCGCGGCACATCCGTACGCCGGGGACCACCTCGCAATCGCCATCCACCAGCGTCATCCGGCCCGATTCCACCAGCGGGTCGTAATTGGAATCGATATAGCTGACACCGTCGCGCAGCAGGCGCTCGTGCGCGTGCTCCCATTCGGCGCGCGACGCAAAGTACCGCGCGCGGGGGAACGCCGGCGCGGCGCGCCCACCCGTGACGATCGTGTTTCCGCCGCAGTGGTCCCAGTGCAGGTGGCTGTTGACGACCATGTCGATGGATTCGGGATCGAAACCGTGGCGCGCGACGACATCAGGCAACGGCTCCGGGTTGGGCGGCAGCTTCATGCGCTCCCGCGCGCGAGGCTCCATCTTGTCCCCGCCGCCGGTTTCCACCAGAATGGTGTGCTCGCCGGTGCGGATCAGGTAGCAGTTGAATGCCAGCGGAATTCGATTGAGATCGTCCGCCGCGATCTTGCGGCTCCAAAGCGTCTTGGGCACCACGCCGAAGATCGCGCCGCCGTCCCACCAGTACGTGCCCGCCTGGATGCGCGCGATCTCGAAATCGCCCAGGGTGAGACTGGCTTCGGACACGGACGGCGCGGGCATTCGGTAGCGGTCAGCCTTTGACCAGCTTGCGTCCGCGCTCGAAAAGCTCGGCTGCGTCTTCCACCAGCTTGCGGCCGCGTTCGAACATCTCCTTGCTGGCGTCCACCACGTCCTTGCTGGTTTCCACCACCGCGTCGCGGCCCTTTTGCGTCTTGTCGGCGATGTACCGGCGGGTGTCCTTACCGCTCTTGGGCGCGTAAAGGATGGCGGCCGTCGCCCCGATGATGGCGCCGGTCAGGAACCATGCGAGCCTGCTCGAAGTCAAATCCTGGGAATCTTCCTCGTCGTCGGACATTCTTTGCCTCCGCTGGAGTTGGTCTATGGGTGCTCCCTCCACATTCTGCGATATCCTTGAGTCATGGCGCAAGATCCCGAAGACGATGAAGAACAGCGGGACGAGGAAGAACAACAGGACGAGGAGGCCGTAGACCTCTCGCACGACCTCGACATGGTCACGCTGTATGAATCATCCACGGCGGATGCGGAGATCGAAGTGGAGGTGATCCACGGCATCCTGGAGACCAATGGTGTGCCCTCGTTCGTGGTGAGCGGCTTCGCCTGTCCCAACCTGGGCTACCAGGTCCAGGTGCCGCGTTCCCGAATCGACGAGGCCCGCCGCCTGATCGACGAGGCCGAGGCCGCCGGACCCGAAGCCGCCGCGGAAGCCGAAGCGGCCACCGAAACGGGAAGCCAGTAGACCGGGGCCCCACGACATCCTGGTATACTACCCCCCAGAACCCAATAAGAGGGACCGGCCCGCTTTGCGTCGCGGAGGAAACCACTCATGAAACGCCTGCTCATTCTGGCGGTCTGTGCCGCCATCGCCCTGGCGCAGAGCCGCTTACGCTTCTCCCTGGTGGCCGACGAGGGCGGCCACGTCGCCCTCGGCCTGGCGCTCCGCAAGCTGAGCGTCTCCGGCACCTTCATGCAAGCCCCGGCCCACCCCGACGACGAGACCAACGGGCTGTTCGCCATGTTCACCTACGGCATGGGCCTGCGCGCTGTCGATGTCCAGAACAACCGCGGCGAGGGCGGGCAGAACGAAATCGGGCCCGAACTGTTTCGCGACATGGGCGTGTTGCGCACTGCTGAGTTGCTCTCGGCGCACCGGCTCGATGGCGCCGAACAGTACTTCACGCGCGCCATCGACTACGGCTACTCCTTCGACCCGCAGGAAGTGATCGACAAGTGGGGGCGCAAAGAAATCGTCGGCGATTACGTTCGCCTGATCCGCACCCTGCGCCCGGACGTCGTGCTCACCATGAACATCCAGGGCCGCGGCGGCGACCGCGCTCACGAGGCCACCACCATCCTGGTCCGCGAAGGCTTCCGTGCCGCCGGCGATCCCGCGATGTACCCGGAGCAGATTCGCGAAGGTCTCCGGCCCTGGGCCCCCAAGAAGCTGTACTTCTCGGCCGGCTTCGGCGGCGGCGGAAGAGGCGGCCGCGGCGGACCCGGCGGCGGCGCTGCCCCAACGCCCGCGCCTCCACCACCGGACGTCAAGCTCGCGAGAGTCAACACCGCGGCCTACGATCCCATGCTCGGCCGCACCTACGCCGAGATCGGCTCCGACGCCCGCAGCAATCACAAGTGCCAGGGAATGGGCGGACCGCCCCCGCTGCCGGGAATCGGCGGCGGGCGCGGCGGCGGCGGCGCAGCCGGGCGCGGCGGCCGCGGTGCGGGCGGAGACGGTGCGTCCGCTGGTGACGGTACTGCCGGCCGCGGAGCGGCCGGAGACGGTGCGTCCGCTGGTGACGGTGCTGCCGGCCGCGGCGGTGCGGCTGGCCGCGGAGCGGGCGGAGACGGTGCGTCCGCTGGTGACGGTACTGCCGGCCGCGGCGGTGCGGCTGGCGGCGGAGCGGGCGGAGACGGTGCGTCCGCTGGTGACGGTGCCGCCGGCCGCGGCGGTGCCCCAGGCGGAGGGCCCCCGGGCGGCGGTCCCCCCGGCGGCGGCGGTTACCAACTCATCGAGACTTCGATTCCAGGGCAGATGGGAAAGGACGAGACGTCGTTGTTCCAGGGCATCGACGTCAGCTTATCGGCGCTGGCTCAGTATGCCGGCGCCAACCCGCCCGCGGCACTGACCGCCGGGCTCGCCGCGATCCTCGATCAGGCCAAACGCGCGCAAAGCGCTTTCGCCTCGGGGAACGACTCCGGCACGGCGGCGCCCGTCGAGGCCGGCCTGACGGCCTTGCGAACGCTGCGCGCGCAGCTCGGCTCGATGGGCCTCAGCGATTCCGCGCGCTACGAGATCGATTTCCGCCTGAAGATCAAGGAGCGCGACTATCAGGATGCGGTCCTGGCCGCCCACGGCGTGACCTTCGACGCGTTGGCCGACGACGGCCTGGTGATCGGCGGACAGCCGGTGAAGGTTTCGATGGTAGCCGTGAATCGCGGCGCAACCGACATCAACGTTACCGGCGTCGCCATCGCCGGCTTCGACGCACCCCCCAATTGCGCGCCTGGGGCGGTAAAGAAGGATGCGGTCTTCACCTGCGTCATCGACACGCGCATCCCCAAGGACGCCAGGCCGACGACGCCGTACTTCTCCGACGACTACTGGAAGAAGCCGTCGAACCACGCCATCAGCATCTTCGAGCCGGACGTTCCGTTCGGCGTTCCGTTCCGCCCCACGCCGTTCCGCGTCACGTTTCTGATCAAGGCGGGGGATGTCGAGGTCACTCGCGAGCTTCCGGTGCAATACCGCTACATGCGGGACGCCTACACCGGCGACAAGCGGATGGAACTGAACGTGGTGCCGGCATTTTCGGTGAGGATCACGCCGCCGCTGGCGGTGATTCCCGCGCCTTCCGGGGCCGCGGCCAAACCGATCGAGCGCGAGGTTCACGTCACCGTGACGAACGGGATCAAGGGCGCTTCCCAGGCCAGCGTCTCGCTCGAATTGCCGGCGGGCTGGAAGGCCGCTCCCGCGAGCGTGCCGGTGGCCTTTGCGCACGAGGACGAATCCCTCTCCGCGCGTTTCCTGATCACCGCTCCGGCGCAGGCGAAGACCGGGGAGTACACGCTGCGCGCCGTAGTGACGCCGCCCGCGTCCGCCAACGAAAGATTCAGCAGCGGATACCAGGAGATCGAGTACCCGCACATCCAGCGGCGCCAGGTGATCAAGCCCGCCGAGATCACGCTCAAGGTGGTGGACGTGAAGGTCACCCCCAACCTCAACGTCGGCTACATCGTGGGTGTCGGCGACCAGGTTCCGCAGGCGCTCGAGCAGTTGGGCGTCAAGCCGGCGTTCATCGACCAGGACGAGCTGGCCTGGGGCGATCTCTCGAAGCACGACGTGATCGTGACCGGCGTCCGCGCCTACGAACGCCGCGCCGACCTGCGCGCCTACAATCGCCGCTTGCTGGACTACGTGGAGAGCGGCGGAACAGTCATCGTGCAGTACAACAAGATGGAATTCAACCAGGCGGAGTACGGCCCCTTCCCCGCCAGGGTCAGCGGCAACCGCGTGTCCGACGAGACGGTCCCGGTCAAGGTGCTGGCGCCGGACCATCCCGTGTTCCAATTCCCCAACCCCATCGGCGCGGCCACCTGGGCCGGATGGGTGCAGGAGCGCGGCCTCTATTTTCTCGGCGAGAAGGACAAGCGGTACACCGACCTCGTATCGATGGTCGATTCGTTCAAGGACAATCCCGGAGAGAAGCTCGGGTCGATGGTCGAAGGCAAACTCGGCAAGGGCCGCTGGATCTATCTCGGTCTCGGGCTGTGGCGGCAATTGCCCGCCGGCACTGAGGGCGCCTACCAGCTTCTGGCCAACCTGATCAGCCTGCCAAAACGCTGAGCGGATGTAGCGCAGCCACTCGTGGGCCAGGGGCCCTGTATCCTCCCCCAGGCAAGCGCTCGCCGGGCTCAGCGGCACCCACACCCCGCCTACCGCAGATTCCCCACCTGATACTCCAACTCCACACGCCGCGATTGATAGTCATATCGCGCGCTGGCGCTGGCGAGCTGCGCCGACGTCACATTGAGCTGCGCCTGGCTCAGCTCCACGATCGAGCCCAGCCCCAAGTCGTAGCGGCTCTGCGCCAGGTCGAGCGCGAGTTGCGCCTGCTCGAGCAGCTCCGCCGTCAGGCCCAGGCGGTCCTGCGCGGTGGTGGCGTTGAGGTACGCCACCCGCACGTCGCGCGCCACGCGGTTCTCCAGGTCGCCGATGTTCTGCGCCGCGGCTTTGGCCTTCAACTCCGCTTCCGCCTGGCGCGCTTTGAACAGTCCGCCGTTGAACAGCGGGATCGAGATGTTGAGTCCGATTGCTCCGTAACGGTTGGGGATCACCGGTTCGCCCGTGGGAACGAAGCCCGCGGTCCCCGCAACCCCGATCGTCGGGTAGTTGAGCCCGTGCTCCGCTTTGACGAAGCGCAGTGCGGCGCTGTCCTCGAGCCGGAGGTCCTTCAGCTCCGGCCGTTCCTGCATGGCCTGGCGGATGAGATCGTTCACCCGGTCGGGCATGGGAGCGGGCATCGATTCTTCCGCCAGCACGAACGCCGTCTCGCCGGGAAGCCCCATCGCCGCAGCCAGGTTGGCCTCCGCGGCTTTCAGATCGCTCTGCGCCTGCGCCAGAAGCAATTTCGCTGCGGACAGGTTGACCTTGGCGAAGCTGACGTCGAGCGTCGATTTGAGCTTGCTCTCGGCGAGCGCGCCTACCTTGTCGGCGTCGAGTTGCCGCGCGGCTACCGTCTGGTCCGCCACGTGGAGCACCGCCTTCGCCCGTTCCAGTGCGAAGTAGGCTTGGCTGGTCGCCAGCAGGATGCTCGCCCGCGTGGTCTCGGTCACCTGGTCCTGGGCCTCGGCATGCAGCTTGGCCATGCCCACAAGATTGCCGGTGCGGCCGAAGTCGGTGATCATCTGTCCGACTGCCAGGCCCGATCCGACGCGGTTATACACCACCGGGTTGTTCAAACCTCCGGCGGCGAGGCGGCTGCCGCTGTCCGCGCCCACGCTGGTGAAGTTGCCCGCGAGGATTGGCCCGTACGCCGCGCGATACTCATTGGGCACCTGGTACGCCGCGGCCGCCGTGAACTTCGCCGCCGAGAACTGCGGGTTGTTCTGGATGGCCAGGCGCTGTGCTTCCGCCAGGGTCAGTTGCATGGCGGGCTGGGCGGAGAGGGTGAGGGAGAAGAGGCAGAGCGCGGCGGCTGTCAGGCCGAATGCCGGCCCGTCGCCGGCTGAAAGCCGGCGGGTGACAGACGACAAAAACCGATCGTCTGTCCCACGTCTGACTCGACAAGAATGGCCTAACTCCAGGGCCGAGCTTCGCTTGGCTGGCCGATTGGCAATCGGCCGCAGGTTGACAACCTGCCCCACAAGCATGAGAGGTTTTAGGAAGGTCATGAGTTCAGTTCCTCGCGGCCGTGAGCCAAAACGTAGGCCGCCGGCACCAGGAAAACCGTGAGCGCCACCGACACGGCAAGGCCGCCCAGGCTGGCCCGGGCGAGCGGCGCGTACGCTTCGCTGCCGGCCCCCAGCTTCAGCGCCATGGGCAGAAGCCCGAGGATGGTGGCCAGCGAAGTCATCAACACCGGGCGCAGCCGCACGCGGCAGGCCCGGGCGACGGCATCGCGCACATTCATCCCCTCGTGGCGCAGGCGCCGTGTGAACTCCACAATCAGGATGCTGTTCGATACCGCGATCCCGACCAGCGTGATCACCCCCATGAGCGACATCACATTGAGCGTGGTGTCGGTAAGCCAGAGCGTCAGGATCACGCCGCTAAGTCCCGGCGGCACCGCCACCAGGATGATAAACGGATCGAGAAACGACTGGAACTGCGCCACCAGGATCAAGTACAGCAGGACCACCGCCAGGCACAATCCCAAGGTGAAGCTGGTGAAGGATGCGCGCATCCCCTGCACCATGCCGCGTAGCGATACGGTGAGACCCTCGGGAACCCGCGTGCGGCCGATGATCCCGTCAATCGCGTCGGCGATCTTGCCGAGATCTTCGTGCAGCGGGCGGACGTAGATGTCGATGGTGCGCCGGAGCTGATAGTGATCCACCTCCGTCGGCGCGGTGATCTTCCGCAGGCTGCTGACGGCATCCAGCCGCGCGGATTGCGGGCCGCCCGACGCCCGCACCGGAATCGCCCGCAGATCGTCCAGCGTCCGCACCTGGCGTTCGGGGTACTGCACGGTCAGCATGTAGTCGTTGCCGCTCTTGGGATCCACCCAGTAACTCGGCGCGATCATCTGGTTCGAAGTCAATGCGGTGATCACGTCGCTCACCACTTCGCGCTGGTCCAATCCCATTTCGCCGGCGCGCATGCGATCGATATCGAGCTGCAACGCCGGATAGTCGATATCCTGCGGAATGTAGGCGTCGGCTACGCCGGGGATGCCGCGGATTTGCGCCGCCAGTTTCAACGCCGTCTCGTAGGAGCTGCGCAGATTGTTTCCGGCGACCTGCACGTCGATGGGCGCGGCCAGCCCCATGTTCAACACCGCATCCACCAGCCCGCCCGACGAGAAATACGTAGTGAGCTCGGGCATCTCCGCGCTCATCCTTTCCTTGAGGCGCCGCATGTACTCGTAGCTTCCGGTGCGATGCTCCGGCTTGAGGCTCGCCTGCACGAAGGCCGTGTGCATGGCGGAGTTGCTGGTATAGATCGACGACAGGCCGGGCTGGGTGCCGATGTTCGAAACGATGACGCCGAGATCCTCGGGCGGGACGACCTGACGGATCAGATTTTCCACTTTGGTAACTTCGTTCTCGGTGACGGCCAGCCGCGTGCCGCTGGGCGCCTTCAGGTTGATCAGGAACTGGCCGGCATCGGTGCGGGGGAAAAAGGAGACGCCCAGCAGCGGGAAGAGCGCCAGGCTTGCGGCGAAAGCCACCGTGAACGCGGCCAGCGTGACGATCGGCCGCCGGAGCGTCGCGCCCACCAACCGGTCGTAGGACTTCAGGAACGCCTCGAAGCGGTTGTTGAACCACATGTTGAACCGATCGCCCAGCGTCCATCGACGTCGCGGATGATCGACCGTGACGGGCTGCTCGTCCGATGGCGTGCCGTGGTGTCCGGGCGCCTTGATGAATCGTGCGCAGAACAGCGGCACTACGGTCATGGCGACGGCAAACGAGGCGAACAGCGACAACACCACCGCCAGGGCCAGCGCCGAAAACAGGAATTTGCTTACGCCATAGAGGAACGTGACGGGGAAGAAGACCACCGCGGTCGTCAGCGTCGCTGCGAGCACGGGCAGCGCCACTTCGCGCCCGCCGTTCATGGCCGCATCGCGCGGCGCCTCGCCCAGTTCCAGGTGCCGGTAGATGTTCTCCAGCACCACCACCGAGTTGTCGATGAGGCGCGAAAACGCCAGCGCCAGGCCGCCCAGCACCATGCTGTTGATCGAACTGCCACCCAGCGAAAGAGCGATGAACGCCGCCAATGCCGACAGCGGAATCGAGAAGAACACCGCCACGGTGGCGCGCATGCTGCCCAGGAAGACCAGGATCATGATCGAGGTCAGCAGCAGCCCCAGCGCGCCTTCATGCAGCAGCGTTTCGATAGCGGTCTTGACAAAAGCGGATTGATCGAAGACCACGCTGGTGACCAGCTCTGCCGGAATGTCGAAGAGATGCTTTACCGCCTTTCTGACGCCGTCCACTACCTCAATCGTGTTGGTGTTGCCTCCCTGTTTCAGAATCGGCGTGTAAACCGATCGCTGGCCGTCCACGCGCACCACGTTCATTTGAATCTGCTGGGCATCCCTCGCATATCCGATGTCGGCTACGCGTACGGGAGACTGCCCCACCGTCTTGATCGGAATCTGGTCGATCTCGTCGATGGTGCGCAACTGGCTGTTGGTGTAGATGCTGTAGTCGAGCGTCCCCAGTTGCACGTCGCCGGCCGGCAGGATGAGGTTGGCATTGTTGATCGACCGCACCACGTCCATGGGGCTCAACTGGTACGCCTCGAGCTTGTAGGGATCGGTGTAGACCATGATCTGGCGGTAGCGGCCGCCGAAAGGCTGGGGCACGCTGGCGCCCGGGACACTGGCGATCTGGTTGCGCACCTGGAACTGCGCCAGGTCGCGCAACTGAGTCTCGTTCAGCCCCTCGCCCTTGAATGTCAGCAGGCACACCGGCAGGCTCGAAGCATCGAATTTGAGAACCACCGGCGGCAGCGTCCCGGGAGGAAGGCGGCGCAACTGCGCCATCGCCAGATTGGAAATCGTGGTGACCGCAGAATCCGGATTGGAGCCGGGCTGGAAATACACTTTGATCACGCTGACGCCCGGCAGCGACCGCGATTCGATATGCTCGATGCCGCTCCCCAGAGTGAAGAAGCGCTCGAACCTACCGGTGATGTCGGTCTCGATCTGCTCCGGCGGCATCCCCGAGTAGAACGTGGCGACCACCACCACCGGGATATTCATGTCGGGGAACATGTCCACCGGCATGCGCACGAGACTGGACGCGCCGACCACGGCGACGATCAGACAGATCACGACAATGAAATACGGATTGCGAACGGCAAAACCGGACATGGCAGTTTACGGTTTCTCCGTTTCCATGGTTGTGACTTTGGGACGAACCTCCTGGCCGGGATCGAGTGAGGATAGGCTTCCAATCACCACGAGGTCGCCTTCGTTGAGGCCGGACCGCACTTCAACCTGGCTTGCAGTCTCGAGGCCAAGGGCGATCTTGCGCACTTCCACGCGGTTGTTGGGCGTGACCACCATGACCTTGCCATCGGCGTCCACCGCGGTCAAGGGAACCGCAAGCGCGCGATTGCGGCGGGCCAGCGTGAGATCCACTTCCGCGTACATGCCGGGGTACAGCACCAGGCCGGGGTTCGGAACGTCTACTTCGGTGTCCATAGTGCGGGTCTGGAGCGAGAGCTTACCCGAAAAGCGGGCCACCTTGCCCGGGAAACTGCGCTTGAGGCTGGAAACCCGGACTTCCACCCCCTGGCCGATGTGTACCGTCGGCACCGCGGATTCCGGCACTGGAAGGATCAGCCGCAGTACGTTGTTCTCCGAGATTCGCACCACCGGCAGGGCCGCCTGGATCATTGCGCCGGTATCGGCGTAGCGCTTGGTCACCACGCCGGTGAACGGAGCTGACACGCGCGTGTAATCGAGCAGTGTCTGGATCTTGGCGGTGTCGGCCTGGTTGACGCGGACCTGCTCGTCGGCCACGGCCAGCGACGATCTGGCGGCAGCGATCTGGGCCTCGGCCACCATGTCCCGGCTGTGGGCGTCGTCGATCTCCTGCTGCGCGATCAGGCCCGGCCGCTTCTCCAACACGGCCGCCAACCTCTTGTAGGAGAGGTCGGCGATCTCGTGCGCGGCCTCGGCCCGGCTCAGCTCGTCGTTGGCCCTGCGCACATCGGCCTCGCTCCGCACGACCGCGGCATTGGCGCGCCGCAGGTCGTCGGCCATTTCGGGAATCTCCAGCGTGGCCAGCAGATCTCCCTGGTTCACGCGGTCGCCGACATCGACGCGAATCTCCTTGATGTAGCCGGCGACTTTGGCCATGACGTCCACTTCTTGATTCGGCTTGAACTCGGCCGTGAGCACAAGCGCGCGCGACAGGTCGGCCGGAGCCGCCCGCGCGACCGCCACGGTCGGAACCGCAATCTCGGGCTTGCCGGGCTCGGCATTGCTGCGCGAGCAGGAGGATGTCAGGATGGCGCCGAGGGCGAGCAGGAGTATAGGGGGTGTCGGGATTTGCATTTCAGAAAGAGCTCTCGCCCGATCATAGGAAAGCGGGCGGTCCCGCCAGAATACCCGGTTCAGGGGATTTTTCGCGGAAAGGGCGGGTAAGGGCGGGGGCGGGGCCCGCCGGGTGACGCAAATGTTTGCTTGCCGATGTGGAGCAAGATTTTGTGACGCAAATTGGAGAGTTTTTTGGCAGCTTGCGTCACACGATGGGCTTCCGGCGATTTCCAGATCGCGTGCCCGATGAGCATGAAGGCGCCCACCCGGCTGTCGGGAGGCGCCAGAGGCGCAAAAAGCAGGCGGGGTGAATGTCATTAACTCATGCTGACCAACTTGCTTGTTTGCTATAGGTTGCAGACACACTTCAAAATTGGGAGGCGCACGTGGGGCCATCCGTTCCTGCGTAACGGGAGCCTCGCCATGGGCAGATCTTAACATGTGCGTTAAAAGGACCCAACCCTCCCGCGTCCGCGTGGCCATATGGGAGGCGGCGAAATGGTTGCTGTGCATCGCCATTCTTCTTTTCGGGTGCCTGGCGCCCTTTGGCTGGGTGAATCGTCTGATTCCCATTGCCGCTTTGGCAAGGCACGTCAGGGCCGTTCTGGCCACGCTCCCGGTTGTGCTGATCATCTTAGGACGGGACCTCGCGGCGATTCTTCTGGTCAGACCAGCTTTGTTCGCCGGCGATTATGAGCGCGCGATGCGCTGGGTCAGGCGCCTGAGCTTCGGCAGGCCAAGCGCGCGACTCATCGTAACGGAGGGGCGCATCCATGCCCTCGCGAACCGTCCCGCCGAGGCCGAGTTGTGCTACCGCCAGGCGCTGACCAAAAGCTACTCCAATATCTTCAGTTCGCGTTCCAGCCGCGCAGCTTTGGCGGATTGTCTCGGCGATGCTTTACAGGCTCAAGGCCGTTATGAGGAGGCAAAGAAGTGTCTGCAAGGCGGTATCGAGATGGGGGACGACGACGAGGCGTCCTCGCGGGTCGATCTGGCGCAGTTGCTGTTGGAGCGGGAGAGCGAGCCGGCAAAGGCTCTCGAATTGACCGATGAAGCCATGCGCGTCGCAAAGGGACGAGTCGCGGCAAAAGTGGAGCCCCTGTACTCGGCCACCCGTGCCTGGGCGCTGGCATTGCTGGGGCGCCGGCAGGAAGCTGACGAAGCCATCGAGCGGGCCACACGGGTGCGCCGCGATACTCACGCGGCTTTGTTCGCCAACACGCGGCTCAACGCTGGCATGGCGCTGCTGGCGATGGATCAGCCGGAGAAAGCCATCGAGCATTTCCGCGCCGTACACGAGGCGGACCGCGACGGCAAGTATGGTGCGCTCGCCTTGCAGCAACTCAAACAGCACAGCGTTTTGGATCAGTGAGAAAAGCGGCGCGTGCGGTATCTTCGGCGAGGACTGCTCCGTGACTCCCGTGTCCGTCCGGATCGCATAGGTGCGCCCGGGGCACTCCTCTCACACGCCCTTCCATGAAAATGTGCTCCGCCCGGCAGTTGGGTTCATCGACTCCAATCGATGAGAGCGAGGACGCCATCCTCCAAAACAGTTTGCGCCAATGAAAGAGGGCCCCCTGGCCTTTCGGCCGATTGGACCCGCTGGAAATCGGTCCGCAGCCTAAAGACTGCCCACGGCCGCCGATCACCACAGTAATTCAGAGCTGTTCTTTGATGCTTCCTGGCGAATCTCCCGGCAAATAGCCCGCATATTCCTCGCGCTGGTAGCTGTTGCCGCGATACTCCAGATCGTCGCGAATGCCGACCTTGGAAGTGTAGTACCCGCGAATGGTGCGCGCCTTCAACTCCTCGAAGAACGACCCCTTCGTGTCCGCCATTCGCGTGAGGACCGCCACCCGCTGCTCGTGGGTACATGTCAGAAACGGTCCGCCGTGCGCCTCCATCGCCATCGAGTTCACGAGCTTGAGGCCCTGGCGCCAGCGGTCGCGCTCCGGCTGTTCGAAAGCTTCGGCCAGCGTGGAATCGATGAACCCGGCGACCCGGGCGGCCCGGGCACCGCCGGATTTCTCATCCGCGGGAATGATCAGTTCGGTGAGCTCATCCGCCAGCGCATACTCTTCGGGAGTGAAGAATTTCGGCTTGCCGGCTGCCTGCGCCGCGGATGCCAGGGCGGCGCCGGCCCCCAGCTTGATCAGGTCGCGCCGGCCGATTTCGCCGGACATCAGAGTTCTCCCTTCCGCATCCGATCGGCCAGGTAATCGCAGGAGCGCCAGCACAGCGCCATGATGGTCCAGGTGGGGTTCTGGTTGGCGGCGCTGACGTGCGTGCTGCCATCCACCACGAACAGATTCTTCACATCGTGCGATTGCTGGAACTGGCTGACCACCGACTTCTTCGGGTCGGTTCCCATGCGCGCGGTGCCGAGCTCGTGGATGGACCAGCCCTCGGTGCGCAACCCCCGTTGCACGCTGACGATCTCGAAGCCCGCGGCTTCGAACATTTCGCGCGCGGTGTCGGCCATGTCGGCGGCCATCTTGCGCTCGTTGTCGCCGAACCGGTAGTGGAAGCGCAGCACCGGGACGCCCCACCGGTCCTTGACCTCGGGATCGAGGTCCACGTAGTTTTCGTAGCGCGCGAGAACCTCGCCGAACCCGCCCATCTCGATGAAGGCCCCGGCATGGTCGCGGACCTGCTTCTTGAACGCGGCGCCAAAGCCGGGGGTGTCGTAGGCGTGGCCGGGAAAGATCTGCGTGCCGCTGGAACCCTCGAAGCCATAGCCGCGAATGTAGTCGGATCGCTTGTCCGCGAGGTTGCGGAAACGCGGCAGGTAGAAGCTGCCGGGCTTGCCATCGTCGAGCGTGCGGGGCTTGCCCACCAGGTCCTTGACCAGGCCCGTAACGCTCGGACCCATGAGATGCTCGCAGAAGTTGTGGCCCACGTGATTGCTGGAGTTGCCGATCCCGTTGGGGTGCTGCGGCGATTTGGAGAGCAGAAGCAAGCGCGCGGATTCCAAGGTCGACGCGCCCAGCACCACGGCCTTGGCTTTCGCCTGGTAGTGCTTGCGCGATGCGGTATCGAGAAACGAAACCCCGCTGGCCTTGCCGGTGCTCCGGTCGACGGTGACCTCGTACACCGTAGCGTTGGTGCACACCGTGAGGTTGCCGGTATCGCCCGCCGGGTAGATCAGGCCGGTGGGCGAATCGAAGGCGGCATGGATGTCGCAGCCCCCGGCGCGCCGGCCGCAGGCGCCCCTGCCGAAACATTTGCTTCGGTATTTGTTGTGCTTCAGGCCGTCGGTGGTCACCCCGGCGCGATAAGGCGTGATGAGCCGCCCCATCTTCTGCAGCGATTCGCGAAATCGCAATTCGGCCGTGGTGAATTTGTTGGGCCGCTGGAAGAGGCTGTCGGGAAGATGCGGCAGTCCTTCCTTCAACCCCGAGATGCCGAGGTACTCGTCCACGCGGTCGTAGTAAGGCTCGATGTCGCGGTAGGAGATCGGCCAGTTCTCTCCGTAGCCGTCGCGATCGGCAGCTTTGAAATCGTAATCGGACAGGCGCAGCGCGAGACGCCCCCAGATGGCGGTCTTCCCGCCCAGCAGGCGCGCGCGCACCCATGCGTAGTTGGAGCCGGTGTAAGGATGGTCCTTTTCATCGACCACGATGTTCTTCGAGTAGTCCGACCCGCCCCAGGTCTGGACGTAGGAGTAGACGTGCTGGTAGCGCGATCCCTGGGCATAGGGCGGCTGGCGGATGGTGTACTCGTTGCGCGTCAGGCCGTGGCTGGAAGGAGGCATCTCGCCGCGCCGCGGGTGATCGTAGGGCCATTGCATGGAGCGCAGCTCCTGTTCGATCGGCAGCTTCCGGCCGGCCTCCAGCAGCAGCACCTTCAGGCCGTGCGAGGTGAGCACGTGCGCCGCCATGCCGCCGGCGGCGCCGGATCCCACCACGATGGCGTCGTAGGTCTTCTTCAGGTCGACACCTTTGGGCGATTCGTGAAGGCCGTCGAACATAGGGCGCAATGCCTGAATTGTACAAGAGATTTGCGCGCCGCGCCGGGCCACCACGTAGGACCCTGTTAACCGCAGTCTTCTGGATCCGCGGCGCGCGTTGGTGTGCGATTCTGTAGCATGCGAAGAGCGCCACTCCTGCTGGTGCTGTCTTGTGGCGTTGCACTGGCACAACCAGGGATCACTCCCGGATGGGTGGTGAATGCCGCCAGCGGGTCGCGAGCACTCCGGAATGGCCGGCGGCGACGCTTCCGCGGCGGCGAGGAGGACCGCGCCGTAGGGAAACATGATGGCTATTATGTGCGGAGCGCGGCCGGCAGGCGAATCCGCAATCCAACGCCGCAGGCCGGTGTGAGGCGCGCGAGCAACCGGAGGATGAGGCTCAGTGCGCTTGCGCCTGCCGCGTTTTCTCAGAATCGATGTTCAAAAAGCGGCACGGCGGGCCGCTTGCGGGAACGGGCCTCAAGTTGGTCGGCAGACCAAGGCGTAACCTCTGGACTGCCGGTGGACACCCGTTATGGTCACTGCCCGTTGCCACCGCAAGTGGGGGAGAAAACAGTCCACCGATACGCCAACCAAGGCCTACGGATGTCCATCTTTGCATAAGTGCCCGGGGCGGGAATCGAACCCGCACTCTCGTTTCCGAGAAAAGGATTTTAAGTCCTTTGCGTCTGCCAGTTTCGCCACCCGGGCATGGTGAGACTCTACCGCAGCCCTTGCCTGGTTACTTAACTTTACTATGGCGTGACCGTTTCACTGTAGTGAAAATTGCAGGGACCTGAGGGGCTTTCGGAGACTGTTCCCCCTGACTCATGGCCTGGAGCCGCTGTACGGCCCGTTCCATGGTCTCTGGAGAGGGGTGCACGTACTCCTGAGAAACCGTCACGCTCGAATGTCCCCGCGCAGCCTCGATTTGGCGCGCTTCGTCCTGGTTGCCGGTCTGCGAGCTTTCCTGAATACGTTGGCCATTGAACCGGAATTGGCGCCGGTAAACGTCATCGCGCAAGCCATTATTAGAAGTTGTATTTCAGGGCCACCTGCATCTGGCGAGGCGCAGTTGAAGTGCTGGTTACTCTCCCCACGGTATTGGTGTCCAGAGTGGCGTTCGGCGACGAGAAACTGGGGGTGTTCGGCAGATTGAACACCTCGAGCCGGAATTGCACTTTCGACCGTTCGGTTACCGGGAACTGCTTGAACAGGGAGAAGTCGATGGTGCGAATAATGTCCGGCGACAGGATGCGGAGGCCGGAATTGCCGTAGGTGAGGTTGGGCGCGGCCACGAACGCCGTGGGGTCGAACCAGAGCGCCAGCGTGGGGTGGTCCAGCTTCCCGGAAGCGAGGCGATTGGGCCGCTGCCCACCGACCCCCGTATTGGCGACATCGCGCGACATACCCACGGTGAAGGGGACACCACTGCGGAAGATCAGAATCCCCTGCATTTGCCAGCCCCCGATGGCCCCGTTTAAGAATCGGTTGGCATTCCCCATCAGGCGCTTGCCTTTCCCGAACGGCAGCTCGTAGCCGTAGCTGAACGTGAAGGTGTGCGGAACGTGGAACTCGGAGGGCCCCTTCTCGATGGCATACTGCCCCCCCACCGCCGGGGTGTTGGCGCGCCAGAGGCTCTTCGACCAGGTGTAAGAGGTGAGGACCCAGAGGCCGGCGGAGAGTCGTTTCTCGAACTTGGCTTGCAAGGCGTGGTAACTGGTGGAGACGTCGGTCGAGATGTACCCGAAGCTGCCGAAGCGCGGGAACGGGCGCCGCGCCTGCACGCCGCCCAATGCCGGGGTGGGAATATTGAAGCCGTCGCTGCCCTGGATTCTCGATCCCTTGTTCCCCACGTATTCCACGTCGAACACCATGGTCTTGGCTACCTGCTGCTGGACTCCGAAGTTCCAGTGCTGGTCATACCCCATGCGCATGTGGGTGTACTCGGGAGTCAGTCCGATGGTGGAGTTGGGCGAGCCAAGCGCCGCGCCCAGGTAGAAATCTGCAAGGGTGCGGTTGGGGTTGACACCCTGGTCGTTGAGCGCACTGTCCTGCAGCAGGAACGGAGGCATGAAGAGATTCACGCGGCCGTCGGTGTACTCGCCTTCATAGAAGATGCCGTATCCGCCGCGAACCACGGTGGTCTCGCCGAATGGCCGCCATGCGAGTCCGAAACGGGGCGCCCATTGGTTCTTGTCGGGGTACGTAATGGAGTACGGAAGGCCCGCTTCGCTGCTGGTCTGAATCAAACTTTTCAGATACGCGTACGCCGTAGGCGCCGCGGGCTGGGCGCCCAGATCCACCTGGTTGGTTTTGCCGGCGACGATGATCGGGCGGGCCAATGTTCCATCGAAGGTGCCGGTCTGGCCGCGATAGGCAGTGGCCCACGGCGTGTACTCGTAACGCAAGCCGATGTTCAGCGTCAACCGGGGGGAGATCTTGACATCATCCTGCACGAACACGTGCCAGGCGGTGTAGGCGCCGCCGAAGGTGTCCGACGGGTAACCGCGTCCCGCACTGGAGGGCAGCCCCAACGCCCAATCGGCGAAGGCATCGCCGGTACGCGTCGGGCCGGCCGGATTCTGGGTGTTCTGGCCGTTGAACGACCAGTTCCCCATGTAGTTTTTGCTGTCCGTGCCGAGCCACTGATAGTGGCGGATCTTGGCCCCGAATTTCACCACGTGCCTGCCCTTGATCCAGGTCACGTTGTCGGTAAACTCCAGGGTGTAGCGGTCCTGCGTTTTAGGCCTCTGATCGAAGGACGATCCCGATACGCCCGAGTAGCCCGTCCATCCGAAATCCGGGAACGAGCCGATATCGAAGGAACGCTTGGTCTCCTCCATTCCCTTGATACCCGCGTCTTTGTTGAAGTCCCTCCCGGGAAGATAGGGCGAGAGTTGAATCAGGCCATAGAGCGTATTGAAGCGGAACTCGTTGAGCAGGGTCGAGCGCAAATTGCTGCCGATACTGGTGGTATAGTTCTGGCCGCGCGTCTCCGAATTGGCCGAGCCGAGCGCCGGCGTGCTGCCCGGCTCACTCAGACGGTTGTTGTTGAGGCTGTAGCGGAAGAACAGCTTGTGACGATCCTTCAGGCTGTGATCGAAGCGCGCGGTCAACTGGTCCTCATTGACGGAAGTGGAGGGAGAAAACCCGAATATGCCCGCGGGCACGGCGGCCGTCGTTAAATACGGGTTGAAGAAAGCGGCTTGCGGAGACAGCCGGTCGGCAGGGATGCGGTTCCCGGGAAAGGGAGTGCGCACGGCGCCGCTGCCGGAGGGATTGGGCGCCGTGGTTCGCGGATCGTAGATGACATTGGTGAGCGCGCTGAAATCGCCGGCCAGCATACTCGCGGTGGGGCTGGTGCGGCTGACGGTGTTGCCCTGGCGTTCGCGCATGCCCTCGTAATTGGCGAAGAAGAAGGTGCGGTTCTTACCGTTGTAGACTCGCGGAATCCAGATGGGACCACCGGCCGACAGGCCGAATTGATTGCGCTTCAGGAGGTCGCGGCTGGCGCCAAAAAAATTGCGCGCGTCGAGCTTCTCATTGCGCAGAAACTCATAGAGCGTCCCCCGGATGCTGTTTGTTCCGGCTTTCGTGGTGGCGTTGAAGAAGCTGCCCGACCGGCTGTGTTCCGCCGAATAGGCGTTCTGCTGCACGCTGAATTCCTGGAGCGCGTCCACCGAGGTCTGAATCCAGCTTCCCCCCTGGTGCTGCTCGCTGGTGTCGGTTCCATCGAGGTAATACGACACCTGTCTGCCGCGAACTCCGCTGATGGTGGTGCCATTGACGAACTCCGGACGAATGCGGGTGACGTTGCCGGTGCCAGGCAGCAGCACCACACCCGGAGTCAGCCGGGCAAGCTCGTTGAACCCGCGGCCGTTCAGCGGCAGGTCCACGATCTGGTTATTGGTCATGACGTGTCCGAGGCTGCCCGATTCCGAAGTCAGCAGCGGCGCATCGGCGGTGACCTCGATCACGGAACTGGTCTCGCCCAGCACCAGGTCCATATCCAGCAAAAGGTCGTTTCCCACCTGCATCTCGATGCCGCTCCGGACGGCGGTGCGGAAGCCGGCGGCCACCACGCTGACATCATAGCGGCCGGGGTTCAACGCCGGTACTACATATCCGCCGGTCTCATTCGCCTGTACTTTTCGGGCCACGTTGGTGTCCTTGTTGGTGACGGTGATGGTGGCGGACGGGACTACCGCCTTGTTCGGATCGTAAATCGTTCCGACGATGCGGCCGGTTTGAATCTGGGACAGCAGTCCGTGGGCCGCGAGCAGAACCAGCAGCGCCGGCAGCAGGGCGGTCCGGGCGGGAGACGCAATTGGACGTGGCATTACGTGTATGTCCTCTTTCTGCGAAGGCCAATGGTGTCTACGTCAGGCCCGGCGTGCGCCTGACCTGGCCGATGCCATTATGCCTTTTCGCGAGTTGTACCGATTGTAGCCTTTTTGCCGGATGCGGGGCGGGCTGGGTGCGGCGCAAAACTCGGTTTCCGGCATTGAAACCGCTCTCTGACGGTCGCGGCTCGGGAACCAGTCCTGTTGCTGCAAC
This sequence comes from Bryobacteraceae bacterium, assembly GCA_041485845.1. Lineage (GTDB taxonomy): Bacteria > Acidobacteriota > Terriglobia > Bryobacterales > Bryobacteraceae > OMOG01. The sequence goes on along the minus strand of JBGPKH010000082.1, from coordinate 679 downwards.
AGTCGTTTCAGAGCCACGAGCATCAGCGCGTGGCATTCTTGCGCCGGAAGTAACCAGAGCATGCTCTACCACGTTGGCGAGCTAATGTATGGTAGAACAACACCGATGCAATTATTCGCCTGGAGTGCCCTGGTGGTCTGCTGGTTCGCGTGGGGATATCCGTTCATCTTCCGCGCGCCCCACAACCAGAAGCGGGAGTCGATTACGGTGGCCGGGCCCACACGTGCCGGGCTGCTGCTCGAGGGCATGGCCATCTTCCTGGCATTCGTCTTTCGCATCCCGGGTCCCCCCGGGTTGTTCCGCGTGGCGCCCGCCCTGGCGTTGGGAGTGGGCGCGGCGTTCCTGTCGTGGAGCGCCGTGGCCAACCTCGGCAAACAGTTTCGCGTACACGCAGGCCTGTATGTGGACCACGAACTGGTCCAATCGGGCGCATACTCCATCGTGCGGCATCCGATCTATGCATCCCTGCTGGCCATGCTGCTGTGTTCGCTGCTGATCCTGACGCCCTGGGAATGGGCGCTGGTCTCGCTGGCGATCTTCATCGTGGGGACGGAAATTCGTGTCCGCTGCGAGGACCAACTGCTGGAGTCGCGATTCGGCGAAGACTTCCAGAAGTATCGGAAGCAGGTGCGGGCATACGTGCCGTTTGTCAGGTAGTACGGGCAAACGGGCGAGGCAG
>JBGPKH010000081.1:0-20194 GCA_041485845.1 Bryobacteraceae bacterium | reverse complement strand
CCCTGGCCCCGGCCCCTGGCCCCTGGCCCCCCGCCCCTGGCCCCCGGCCCCTTATTTCGGCCCCACCACAAAGCGCTCGATGGCTACGCGGGCGCTCTTGTCGCTGCGGCTGCGATCGCGCCGGAATACGACTTTGAATTCGTTGCACGCCTCCAGGGGCTCGTCGGCCGGAATCGTGAACTGCAGCGTTTCCGCGACGGCGCTGACCGGCTCGTTCTTGAGGTTCGGAACGGATTGCACCGGCGCGCTTCCCAGGCTCTTCGAAGGTGCGCCCGGTGAATCGCCGGCTACGGCAAACAGCTCCAGCCACACCGTGCCCGGATGCCGGTCGGCGTTCCAGATTTCGACTTGCACTTTGACACAGCAGGCCAGGTCGATGGGCTGATCCAGTTTCTGGTGGGCCTCCATCACCAGAGGCCAATGGTCGGTGGTGCTGAAAGAGAGCGCCGCGGGAGTGCCTTTGCGGAAGTATGAGTTGGGCGGCGGACGCCGATACAACCAGCGGTACATCCAATACTCGCCGCCGAAGAGGATACTGTACGGGCGGGGTGTGGCTCCCGCCAGACCGCGGTCCACCGGCACAGGCGCCACCAGGCGGGTCACCGCTTTCACTTCGGGCAAGAGGATCACACCGGGGTAGCTTCCGTCCGGGGTGGGCGGAGCTTCGGGCGGAAGCGGCACGTGTTCTTTGTCGTCCCTGGACGCGGGAATTTCCTGCGCCTTCTCGTCGGGAGGCTGCTTGCCGTAAAAGAGCTCGCGCAGAAGGGCGCGCGTGGCCTCCAGCGGATCCGGCTTGTGGCCCGAATCGGAATTGGCGCCCGCCAGCCCACGGCCCATCACGCGGCCGCTCATACCGCCCATGGTCATGCCGGCCGCCAGCAGCACGGTGAGCAGGACACCCAGGATCGAGCGTGGCAGATCGCGTGGGCGATCCGCGTCGCTGGCGCCGGAGGAGATCGCGAAGACCGTCAGCATGGAGGCGCTCATGGCGAGCAGCGCTCCGGCCAGCAGGGGAATGTGAGCCAGGACCGCGGTGATGCCCAATTGCAGGCAGAGTGCGACGGCCAACGCCGGCATCAGTTGCCGGATCAGGAAGGGCGGCGGTTCGCCCTCGTTAAAGAGGAAGTCCAAGGGCGCGTACAGGGGAGCCGGTTCTTCCGGCGGATACAGAAGCCGCCATTGCGAATAGAGCAGGCGGGTGGCGCTGACCACCAGGACCAGTGCGGCTGCCAGGGCCGCCGGCGACATGTTGGTCAGCAGAATGATTGCCGGAGCGAACCAGACCGCGGTCGCCGAGGTGCGCAGAGTGCCGGTCAAGACGTCGCGCCGCTCCGGACGCGGGATCGCCAGGTAGAGACCGAACGTGATGGCCAGGCTCCAGCCCCACGCGAATACGGCGTACCCCAGCGCAGTGCCGGCCAGGCTGGCCCAGGAATAGCGATGCAGCCGCGGCGCTACGGTGGTGATCCAGACCATCCAGGCGGTGGCGAGCAGACCCGCGATCTGTACGAACAGTCCGAGACCTTTCCGCAGGGGGGATGCGGATGGTTCGGCCAGCAGCCGGCCGGTCGCGCTCCGATCGGGGTCGGAAGACAGCACAGAGTCTAGTGTATCGGACGCCGGAGCCGGTTTCCAGGTTCCCGCAGTCTCGCTCCGATCTCGTATTGTATTCTACTACCCGTTCAGGCATCATGAAATACGACATGAAATGGATTTACACCATATTCCGGTCCGATGAAGATTTGGACTCGATCCAGGGAACCCTGGATTCACTGGGCCAGGATGGGTGGGAGCTGGTCTCGGTCAACCATCAGCAGTTGGTGGACGCCGGCGACCGGGCCTTCGATCAATACACGTTCTTTTTGAAACAACCGGCTTCTTGAAACAGCCCGCCTGATCCGTCACGGGGCCCAATCGCGTGGACCATCCCATACAGGTCGAGGCACTCCGCAAGAACTACGCCGCCTTTCCCGCGGTGAAGGGCATCGACTTCGAAGTGCGCGCCGGCGAGGTGTTTGGACTGCTGGGCCCCAATGGCGCAGGCAAGACCACGACGGTGGAGATTCTGGAGGGACTGCGGGCGCGCACCGGCGGCCGGGTGTCGGTGCTGGGGTTCGATCCCGAGGCGCAGCCGAGCGAGGTCAAAGACCGCGTCGGCGTGTGCCTCCAATCGACGCGGCTTCCGGAGAAAATGAAGGTCCGCGAAGCCATGGCGCTCTTCTCCAGCTTCTACACGCGCACCATCGACAGCCCCGAGCTCCTTAAGCGGTTGCAGCTCTGGGAAAAACGCGAGTCGCTGTATTCGCAGCTTTCGGGCGGACAGAAGCAGCGGCTGGCGCTGGCCCTGGCGCTGCTCAACGATCCGCAGGTGCTGTTCCTCGACGAGCCCTCCGCGGGCCTCGACCCCCAGGCGCGGCTCGAAATCCACGAACTGGTGCAAGACCTCCGGCGGGAGCAGCGCACCACCCTGCTCACCACGCACTACATCGAGGAGGCCGAGAAGCTCTGCGACCGCGTGGCCATCATCGACGAAGGCCGCATCATCGCCATGGGCACGCCGCGCGAGATTCAGGAGCGCACGCTGGCCACCTCGACCATCGAAATCGAATGCGCGCCGCCGCTGGCCGCGGACCAGGCGCCGGCCTGGGCCGAGGCGGAGAAGATTGTCGTGGATGCGAGCCGCAGCCGGATTGCGGTGACGTCGCGGCGGCCCGCGCGAACGATTGTCGACATGGTGGAATGGATGCGCGCGAACGGCATGGAGCTGGTGGACATCCACATCAAACGGCCGACCCTGGAGGAGGCCTTCATCGAGCTCACGGGAAAGAGTCTTCGCGAATGAGAGCTTATATCGCACTGTTCCGGAGCAACATGCAACTCACGTTGCGCGACCGCTCCGTCCTCTTCTTCAATTACCTGTTTCCGTTTATTTTCTTCTTCGCATTTGCGGAACTGTTCCACGCCGGCACGGGCGCCGGGATCGCTTACTTCGTGGGCACCGTTCTGACCATGGGCATCCTGGGCAACGGGCTGTTTGGCGCGGGGATGCGTTCGGTGCAGGATCGCGAGGCCAACATTCTGCGGCGTTTCAAGGTGACCCCCATCTCGCCGCTGCCCATCCTGGTGGCGGCCATGGTCAGCGGATGGCTGCTGTATCTTCCAGTTCCCGCCGTTCTGATCGCCATCGCGCATTTCCAGTACGCCATGCCGCTTCCGCACAACTGGATCTCGTTGTTCGTGATGGTGACGCTCGGGGTGTGCGCGCTGCGAGCCCTCGGCCTGATTCTGGCGGCCGTTACCAACACCATGCAGGAGGCCATGATCGCCATCCAGGTGCTGTACATGATGATGCTCTTCCTGAGCGGCGCCACCATCCCCTCGGCGATCCTGCCCAAGTGGGCGCAGACCGTCGCCGAGTTCATGCCGGCCGCGTACCTGGTGAGCGGGTTTCAGGGAATCTTCTTCCGCGATCAGACGATTCTCGACAGCGGTCCGGCGGTGGGCGCGCTGGTTCTCTCGATCGTGCTGGGGATGTTCCTGGCGATGCAACTGTTCCGCTGGGAGAAGGAAGAGAAGATTCAGCCACGGAAAAAGCTGTGGGTGCTGGCGGTCCTCGGCCCGTTTCTGGCGATGGGCTGTTACCGCGCCTACAGCAAGGAGCACATCGGCCAGAACGAAGCCCTGTTCCGCGACCTGCAACGCTCCGGCACGTTTCTCATTCGCAATACGCGCATCTTCGTGGGCGACGGCAGCGTGATCGAAAACGGTTCCGTCCTGGTGCGGGATGGCAAGATCGACGAGATCTTCCAGGGCGCCGGACCCGATCCCGACCGGATTCGCGCGGAAGTGGTGGAAGGCGCGGGTAAGACCCTGCTGCCGGGCCTGGTCGACGTGCACGTGCACCTTTCGTCGCCCGGCGGCATCTCCACCTCCACCGGCGACTACGACGTGAAGAAATCCATCCCCCACTCCGCCGCCGCGCTGCTGTATAGCGGCGTGATTGCGGCGCGCAGCACCGGCGACGGACTGGACGACTCGCGCACCGTGCGCGACCAGATCGCCAACGGCAGCAAGCTCGGCGCGCAGCTTTTCATCTGCGGCCCCATGTTCACGGCCGAAGGAGGGCACGGCGCCGAGTTCATCCAGAACGTGCCGGCCGGCGTGCGGGAGATGGTGAAGGCGCAGATTGTCCGCACTCCCAAGACGCCCGAAGAGGCCCGCCGCCAGGTGCGCGAGCTGCAGGCCGCGGGGGTCGATGGAATCAAGGCCATCCTCGAAGCGGGATGGGGCGCCGGCATGCTGTACGACCGCCTGGACCTGCTGCTGGTGCGCTCCGTGGCGGAAGAGGCGCGCGCGCAGAAACTGCCGCTGGCCACGCACACCGGCGACGCGCGCGATGTCACCGACGCCGTGGAAGTGGGCTCCACCTCGATCGAGCACGGGTCGTGGCGCGACGAGCTCCCCGATACGCTGCTCGAGCGCATGGTGCGTCAGGGCGTGTATCTCGATCCCACCATGGCCGTGGCGGAGGCCTACGCGCAGTTCTTTGCGGGCAAGGCCGACACGCTCAACAATTCGCTGGTGCAGCAGGTGGTTCTCGGAACCGTGCTGCAGGGGACGCGCGATTTCGTGACGTCGGGCAAAGGCGCGGACGCGGGCAAAGCGGCGCTCTTCCGGGCGGCGCTGGAACGGGGCCGCTCCAACCTGCTGCGCGCCTGGAAGGCCGGTGTTCCGCTGGTGATGGGAAGCGACTCCGGGAATCCGCTGGTATTCCCCGGCCCCTCGCTGCACCGCGAATTGCAGCTCTGGGTCCAGGCCGGGATTCCGGCGCCCGCCGCGCTCATGGCAGCCACCGCCAACGGCGCGAAGTTGCTGCGCGCCCAGGACCGCTTTGGCTCCATCCGCAAGGGGATGGAGGCCGACCTGCTGCTGGTGGATGGCAATCCGCTGGAGGACATCTCGGCCACCGAACGTATCTCCCTGGTGGTCTTCAAGGGCGAGCGGATCCGCCGCGCCGGACTATTCGAGAAGTAGACTGCGGATCTCGTCCACCACTATTTCCGGAACCTCCATCGGGATGAAGTGGTTCCGTTCTTTCAGTAGCACGTCGCGCCCTCGTGGAAACCGGGCGGCGAGGCCGGGCGCCGTGGGCGACGCGCGGGGATCGAATATCGCCGAGGTCAGCACGATCCCCGCGCGCATCACGACGACCGGCTGCGTGATGGACGGAATCCCGGGATAGAGGTTGGATTCGGGAGCGTTCGAGTGGCCGTAGATGGACGCTTCCACTGGCGGAGGGCACGCCAGTACGAACTCGTTACCGCTCGCCAGCAGTCCGTAATCGCAGTAGTCTCTGAGAACTTCCGGCTGCCATAGCGCGAACGGCGGCCGGCTGCGGAAACGTTCGAACATTTCGCCGGGCGAGCTCCACGTGTTGCGGCGGCGCAGGATGAATGCGGCGTCCAGCGGCGGCTGTCCGTAATATTCGCGGCGAAAAATCGTTGGATCGACCAACAGCAGCGCGCGGAAAGTTTCCGGCCGCTGCAGAGCCGCCGCAACCACCGAGTGGCCGCCCATCGAGTGGCCGATTCCGATGGCGTCGCGCACGTTCAGCCGTTCCACCACCGCTGCGAGGTCGCGGCCGAACGGCGGCCAATGGTACGGAGGATCGGGCTTGCCGCTGCGTCCGTGGCCGCGGAAATCCACCGCCAGGCAGCGCCTCCCGGGAAACTCGCGCACGATCCGGTCCCAGCAGCGGCCGTGAAACCCGGTGGCGTGAGCAAACAGCAGCGCAGGATCCGCGCCGGCCCACTCCCAAACGGCGAGATCCAGGCCGTTAGCCTGGACGGTCCTCAGAGTCGGGGTCTCCACGTGAGCATTGTCCCATGGAGCGGACCCGCCACCCTTCGCCGCGGACCGCCAGCGTTGCGGCGTACGCAGGCCCGGGACTCACATCGAACAGCGACCACGCTTCGCTGGGGGGCGGCGCCGGTAGCGAAAGTCCCTCACCGAGCGCCTTGACAACTGCTTCCTTGCGCGTCCAGCAGTCGAAAAAGGCCCGCGTGCGGTGTGGCGCGGCCAGCCACCGCGCGATCCCGGCGGGATCAAAGTAGCGGTGCGCGATCGCCTCGGCGTCATCCATCTCGCGGACGGCCTCGATGTCCACGCCGGCCTCCTCATCCGCGCAGAAGGCCAACAGCGCGAGCCCGCCGGAATGCGAGACATTGAAGTGCGGCCCGCCGTCCAGGTGCGGCTTGCCCTTGGGGCCGTAGGCGATGCGGATCGCCTCGGGTGCGATTCGCCGATAGCGGCCCAGGAGGACGCGCAGCCATCCGCGGCCCGCGATGAATCGCTCGCGGTCGCGGTCGAAGTGGAAGCGTTCCGCCCGTGCGCGCTCTTCTTCGCAGAGGGTCGCGGACAGGGAAGCCAGCGATTCCGCATCCACGTCGAGCGAGCCGCGCCACAGGTGAATCTCGCGCTCGCCGAATTCGAGGGACAGGGCATCCGACAGCGCGTAAATGTTCGCCACCAGCAGCCTGCCTTGCTGCTCCACCGGGATCGGCAGCCGCTGATAGTCTTTTCCCTCGAAGGCGTCGAGGCGATCCCAGTGGTGTTCCAGATCCTTCGACTCGAACAACTGCACGGCCACGCGCTCGCCCGCCGGATTCCAGATCAGTCCCGGGAATCCGTGCGCCTGTCCCCAACCAGCCGGCCGAAGAGTGCCCCGGACCACGCCTCTGCCCCACGTACCAGCCAGGCCCGCGAGCTGCCCGTGGTTGCTTTTCCCCGGCGCGAGTGTGCCGTAGACGGCGAGCCGCCGCGAGGGAAACCCGAGCCACTCCTCGACGTCCTGCGGAGGCGCTTGCCCCATGGCCGCGGCCAGCGCTTCGAGTGCCTCGTCCGCATCGCGCGCCGTGCCGCACACGCGATTCCACTTGCGCAGAGCCCGCGCGAGTTGCTCATAGTTTGCCGGCGACATGGGTGTTTTCTTAATGCTACCCGTTTGCCGGATGAAGGCGTGGCCGCACTTCAGGCGGTCATTTCGCTCCTGCAGGGCGACAAGCGCCAACCCCTTCCGGCGGCGGCTCTTCCCTTTCGGGGAGAAAGCGGACATCGCGCAAAAGGGGAGCGAATGGTATCCAGCGGCGCAGAAAGGCTGAAGGGGCTGCGGCCCGGTTCGCCGATAGGTTGCCGCGCTCCGGCCCTGCCGGGTATTTTGTCTTTCCACCAAGAGGTTATCCGATTGGCTCCTTGGCTCTGCCCGGCGTCACTGAGTCAAGGTTTGAGCATTAGTCACAACGGCGTTGACCATGGCGATGAAAGTCCTCCTGCCGGTTGCGCGATCCACGTAAACATACCGCTCGTGGAGTGCGCCGGTATCGGCTCCCATCACCTTTGCTTCCGGCCAGCCAAAGGTCGCCAGGATCGTCGCCTGGGGCGTTCCCAGGGCGATCTGTTCTGCGACTGGGAAAGCATATCGCTTCTCTGCAGGAGGCGGTGCGGGGACGGAGATCGTGGTTGCCGGCGCCTCCATTCCAATCGGCTGCGGCTGCCTGGGCTTGGCGAGACCCTTCCCGCCAATCTCGCTCTTGGCTTTCAACGGCTGGGATGGCGCTGGTGCCGGCTTCGCGGCAGCGGATTGCTGCAGGAGGGCGGATAGGCTCCGGGGCCCCTCCGGCCACAAGGTCTTAGGCCGGACGAGCAACACAGTGACTCCCACGAGGAGAATCGCAATCAATGTGACCACCGGATAAAACAGGCTACGCATACCAACCTCGACCTACGTTAATTATATGGCTCTCCGCAGGAAATCGGTGGACTGGCCGTTTTACGGCCTTTCGATGATCGGCGGTCTCGGACGCCGTCACGGCTGAAGGGTTGGTGGTGGGTGGCGACTCGCCGAAGGCGAACAGGATGTCCCTAAAGCTCTTTCGGGCTCCACGATCATAGGGAATAATGGCGCACACCCCTCAATCGGCGCAAGGCTCCACCAATTCTCTTTGGGTGCTTCCGGAAGCCGGTGACGATGTAGCCGGCTTTGGCCGCGGCGGCGCACTCGTAGATTCTTCGTCGTTTTCGTGCCGGAGACGTTCAGTTTGCGTGTTGGCCGGACTCGGGTCAAGTTAACCCGAGATTGGCCGTATTCAAGCTCCCTTATTGCGCCGGCACGGTCACCGCCCCGAGCGCCTGCCAGGGGCTGCTGGCGCCACCCAGGGTATACGCCGCCATCCAGACACCCTTGAATCCGGCAAAGGCGGTCTTAAAGGTGATGGGCAGCGACACCGTCAGGGTGTTGCCGCTGGTCTGCACGCTGGCTCCTTGCGCCGAGACCGTGCACTGGCTGTTGCCGATGGTGTTGTTGCCGGTGAGCACGATGTTGGTGGCTTGCGCGCCATCGCCGTTATCGGGAAACAGGAACACCTGGTTCCCCGGGCGGTAGTAGGCGACGTAGCAGGCCGTGCGGGCGTCGAGGGCGGTGTTGATCAGCGCCCAGACGGTTTGCAGGTTGGCCGCGGCGGACTGGTCCCGCCAGGTGAACGCGATGGTCTGGGTCAACGTGTTGCCGGAAGACGGGCTCATTCCTACGGGGGTCGGGAATGTCGAAGGCAGCGGTGGTACTGCATGCACTCCGATTAAGTTCCAGCCCGTATTGTTGCCCTGCGGATCGCGTGCCGCCATGTACACCACCTTGTTGCCCCCGAAACTGCCGTTAAAGGTCACGCTAAGCGTCAGGGTCAGGACGTTGCCGGAGCCCGACGCCGAGGAACCCGCTCCCGCGATGGCGCACTGGCTGTTACCGGTTCCGCCCGCGCCGTTCAGCGCGAGGCCTGGCAGCAGACGCGCGCCACTGTCCGGCACCAGGTACAGTACCTTGTCGGGAACGGAGTAGGCGAGGTAGCAGGACTGGAGGCCGTCGAGGGCGGTGTTGATGAGCACGTTCACCACGCCCAGCGCCTGCCAGCCCGCGGTGTGGGAGAACTGGAAAGTGAAAGTCTGGCTCGACCCCATACTCACCGCCGGATTGAGCGAGACCACACCCGGCATGCTTCCCGCGATCGGCGAGATGGTAGTGGGGTCGATAGTCGTTTGCAGCGCTGCGCCGCCGCCGGACACCGTGGCCTGGTTGTTCACGCTGCCCGGGGCGCTCGCCGAGACATTCACCGTGACCGTGATGCTGGAATAGTTCGCTCCGGCGCCCAGCGCATCGTTGCGTGAGCAGGTGTTGGTGTTGGCCGGACAGGTCCAGTTCTGACCGCTCATGGAAACCAGCGTAAGACCGCCGGGAGGATTCTCCGTCACGGTGACTTGCCCGTTGGTCGCGGCCGTGCCCGTATTGACCACCGCGATGGTGTAAGTGGCGCCGTTCTGTCCCTGGCTGAAGGCGCCGGAGTGAGTCTTGGTAATGGTCCACGAGGGCGAGCCGGGGGCCGGGACGGTCGAGGCGCCGGCGGGAGTCAGTCTGCGGATCCGGTCATTGCCCGTATCGGCGATCAGAACGTCGTTGCCTGCCGGCGCAACGGCCGAAGGTCCGTTCAGCAGGGCAGTCCAGCCGGGGGCCTGCTCGCCGGAAAAGCCTTGCGACCCGGTACCGGCAACGGTGGTGATGGAGCCGTCCGCACTGGCAATGCGGCGGACCACATGGAAGCCCGCATCGGCGATCCAGATGTTGCCGCCGGCATCGATCTTCACCGCCTGGGGCAAGCCGATCTGCGCGCCCGCGGCCGGTCCGCGATCGCCGCTGTATCCATAACTGCTGCCCACGGCGGTGCTGATGTTGCCCTGCGTATCGATTCTGCGGATGCGGTAGTTGTACGTATCGGCGATGTACAGGTTGCCGGATGCGTCCACGGCCACATCCCGCGGGTTCCTGAACTGGGCGGCTTTGGCGGGTCCGCCATCGCCGGAGGAGCCGTACTCTCCGGTGCCGGCGACTAAGGTCACGGTTCCATCGGGCGCAATCTTGCGTACGCGTTGGTTGCCCTGGTCGGCGACATATAGGTTTCCCTGGGGATCGAAAGCCAAGCCTCCCAGCGAGGAGAAGCGCGCCTTCGCCGCCGGGCCGCCATCGCCGTCGTACCCGCAGGAGGACCCCGCGAAGGCAGTCAACACTCCATCGAGACCCACTTTGCGAATGATGCACGAGGTGGTCAAATAGAGCGCTCCGCTCTTGTCGAATGCCAGCCCGATCGGCCGATAGATGGGCGTCGATGCAGCCGGCTTTCCATCGATGCCGATGCCTGCCTGACCGGTTCCCACAAAGGTGGAGACCTTTCCGTCAGTGACGATCTTGCGCACGCGATGGTTCTCCGTATCGGCGACATAGACATTGCCGGCGGCGTCCACCGTCAGGCCGCCCGGCCCGAAGAATGTGGCCGAGAGGGCGGTTCCCCCATCGCCCAGCGCGGCGCGCGTGCCAAGACCCGCAAACGTCGCGATCCGGCCGCCCTGCACGAAACGAACCCGGTAGTTGTCGCTATCGGCGATGTACAGGTCGCCGTTGGGCAGCGCGGCGACGGCGCGCACTCCCGAAAGCAGTGCCGCGGCTGGCGGTCCTCCATCGCCTGAGTCTCCGTAGGCGCCGCCCACGACGGTGGCGATCTTGCCGTCCGGGGCGATCCTGCGAATCCTGTAGTTGTACTGCTCGGCAACGTAGATGTTACCCGCGGCATCCACCGAGAGGTCGCAAGGCCGGTACAACATCGCGCTGGTGGCCAGCGCCCCATCGCCGGCAGAACCAGGCGTTCCGGTTCCCGCGATGGTCGCGATGTTGCCGTCCGGGGACAAGCGCCGCACGCGGTGGTTGCCGGCGTCGGCGATCAGCAGGGCGCCTTGTAGATCGAAGGCCAGACCGCGAGGCTCGTTGAGCTGTGCCTTGTTGGCGGGGCCGTTATCGCCCGCGAAGCCGGAACTGCCGTTGCCGGCCACGGTCGCGATCTTACCATCCGGCGTAATCTTGCGGATACAGTGGTTGAAGGAGTCGCTGACGTAGACGGTTCCGTCATTGGCCACCGCGATACCCGAAGGCACGCGGAACTGGGCGCTGGTGGCCGGGCCGCCATCGCCGGCATAACCATACTGGCCGTTACCGGCCAGGATCTTCACCAGCCCGTCGGGAGCTACCACGCGGACCAGCATATTGTAGTCGGCGATATATAGGTTATGCTTGCCATCGACGGCGATCCCCTGGGGAGAACTGATCCCCGCCTGCAACGCCTGCCCGGTCGAGTTAGCGTAGGAGTTGTAGCCCAGGCCGGCGACCGTGACGACGTGGCCATCGGGGGTGACCTTGCGGACGCGTCCCGCCATCTCTTCGGCAAAGAACACGCTGCCGGCACTATCGACGGCCAGCGCCACGGGCCGCTTGATCACGGCGGTCAATGGGTTCTGCCCCTCGGGCGCCGTGTCACTGCCCGCGAAGGTGGTCAAGTTGTAGTCGCCCGGCTGGAGTCCGCCGGGGTCCTGCACGACGTGCAGCGTGGCGCCGGATGGGGCGGTAATGGCGCCGCGGCGCCGATACTGCGTCAGATTGCCGTCCCAGGCGATGTCCACGCAAGGGCAGCCCGCAACCGCCAGCCGGTAGCCCGTAACGCGCAGCCACGGCGCGTCGATGAGCCACTGGATGGGATCTTCGGGCCAGTTGGTCTGGAATTGCAGGGTGGTTTTGGATGCGGTGCGGTCGACGTCCAACTCCGATTGTGTGAAGCGGAGGTAGGGCGAGGTGAAATCGCCTTTGGGGTACTGGCGCAACTGGTAGGAGAACTGGTTGAAGCGGATGGTGGTTTCGCGGAGGGCGGTTGTCGGATTCGCCGCGACGGTGATGGTCACGTTGACGCTACCCGAGCCGCTTATGGGCTGGACGCGCACCCAATCGGCGCCGGTTGTGGCCTGCCACGCGCACGAAGAAGCGGCGGAGAGAAAGGCAGAAGAGGTTTGCCCGTCTCCGTACACCTGGGAAACCGGCGGGGAGACCGACACTCCGCAATCCCCCGCGCCCACGACGCTGAGCGCGCCGATCTCGATCCAGTTTCCGGGAACCGCTTCCGCCTGGTGCCGCAGCCGGTAGAACACCTTTCTGCCGGCATCGAACTGGACCAGCGGTAACAGGCTGAAAGACACCTGGGCAAAACCGGCTTCGGGGCGGTAATCGGACAAGCCGGCAAAGGAGCAGATGGAATTATTGAACGAACCCCCTTGTCCCACTGTCAGTTTCGCGGTACCCGGCAGTCCGGAGCCGTCCAGAAGGCGTGCGGCACCCGAGGCGAAATCGTACGTGATGGCGCAGCCGCCGGGAAACGACGCAGAGGGGTTCACCAGGACGTCCAGGGCGCCCAGGGAACTGAACCCGTTCGGCGCGTCCACACCGGCCGCGAAGTAGACCCAGGCATTCTGGGTAGCGGCCGCCTGCCGCGGCCCAAAGTAGCGGAGTTTCAGGGGAAGGAAGGGCGGATCCTGGTCCAGGAAGAGCGTCTGGCGTTCCACGGTGATGGAGCCGCGGCGCGCAGTGGCATCGGTGTTCTCAAAGCCGGCGAAGCTTGCGGTGGCGCTGGTGGTCCCGCCGGCCGGGGAAATTGTGTCCAGCCAGAAATTATTAGCGCGGCCGCTCCACTGGCACGGCGCCTGCACGGTCACATCGGCAGAAACGTTAAACGCGGGAAACAGATAGTGAGCCGGTGACCGCCAGGCGACCGTGGCACACGGCGTTTCGTATCGAATCGACATGCGCAGGCGATCGGGCGCCGCCTGCAGCGCTTCTACCGTCAGATTGCTGTAGGGGTCGCGCCACGCGCTCCCCGCGAGCAACTCCGCCGAGCTGAACGACGAACCGAAGTTCAGCAGTTCGGCATAACCGCCGGTGGACGGGTCCTCGTAGTGGATGAGCGCGCCGCCGCGCAGGCGCGTGGCCAACGCCGCATCGTAGCCAGCCGGCGTACGGTACTCGATCCAAACGTATTCGTTGGTGTTGAGGTTGCGGAGGACGCGCACACCGTGTACGCCCTCGGTGGGCGAGGACGTGGGCAGAAGATCGACGACCTGGTCGTTGGCGATGGTCTTTACCCCGGCGCCATCCGCCAGCCAGTTCAGCATCAGCTTGTGCGGCGCGGCAAAGTGGTACGGACCGCCGCCTCCCATGGAAGAGTAGGCGTCGCCGTACTCCGAGTAGGTGGAGCGGCTGCGATCGGGTCCCAGGGGCTCGCCGTGGAAAGCGTCGGAACGGGAATGGGAGAGCCCGAGGTTGTGCCCCAACTCGTGCGGCGCGACGCGCAGGATCTCGGCGGCCGCGGCGTCGAATTCATACACCTTGGACACCCGTATGGCGCCGTGCGCCGCCGACTTATAGTTGTAGCAGCCAACGCTTGCATAGCCTCCAAAGCCGCAGGTCACAGGCGCGGGCGCTATCACGACAATGCGCTTGTACTGAGACAGGTCGGCAACCGCGTCGGCAGCCTGGAAGGCCAGGGTCTCCACGGTGGACGAATCGGTGCAGCTATCGTAGTCGCGATCGAGTGCGAAGGGACCGAAGACGTCTCCGCTCACGCTCGTCTTACCGTAGGACTGCTCCCGATAGAAATCATTCACCGACGGAGCGGCGGGTGAAAAGAACGTGTCGCGGTACTGCTGCACGGTGAGGTTCTTGATGGGGCGGCTGGGAAAGCTCACCAACACGACGGCCGTTCTTTGATCGCCGAGGATCGGGCAAGCGGTATCGGGGGTTATGGCGCCGGGCTCCAGCGTGGCACGGGTGACGAGCATGGTGTCGGCGAGGCGATAGCCATCCAGGCGCAGCCTCTTGCCGCACGCCGGCCGATCGCCCACGTCCGCATCCTGGTAGGCGGTTACCTCGCCGTCGCCGGTCCGCAGCCGGTAGACATAGTAGGAAAACTGCCAGTCGCTCGAGTCGACAACCCGTACTTCCTCGCCGCTGAGGTAAGAAGCAGGCGTTTCGAGAAGGTTGTCGCGGATGGCGAAGAGTTCCTTCGAGGCGGCGAGTTCTTCAGGCCGAAGAATCATGCCGCGCGCCGACCGAGGCGACTGCCGAATCGCGTCCCGGACCAGAGACGCTCGCCGGGAAAGCAGTTCGACGAAGCGGGGATCCTGCCGGCCGGCATCCACGTGGGAGCGGATGGTGGCGCGCAGGTCTCGATTCAGAGAATCGACCGCCGCCCTAACGTCAGCCGGCTGCGCCCAGGCAGCGGCGCCGCTGAATAGGAGTATGAGCAGTGCCTCACGCGAACAGAGCATCGGAACTTATTGTATTTTTCATGACAGTCAAACGCAAGTATGGAGACCCCGTCCCACCCCGTCCCACAGCGCGATGGCCCCCAAAGAGCGACGCCCCAATCCGCATACCCGGCCGGTTCCTATAACCCTCGATTTGCTCGGATTACACCCTCCAGCACTGCGGCATACTTCAACAACCTAACGAAAGCTCTTGTGGCAGAAGCGGACTTGTCGCATACTTGAATCGTCAGGCGGCAAGCGGAGATTTGCGCCCGACCAACCATTCGGCACGCCGGCCAGCCCGGGTGACGAAACTCCAATAAGGGGTGGCCTCATGGGTGAGCAGGTTCTTACCATAACCGACGGGCGCAATGGGAAATCGTACAGCGCCCCCATTACCGACGGCACCATCCGCGCGATGGACCTTCGTCAGATCAAGGAGGGTGCGGAAGATTTTGGGATCATGACCTACGATCCCGCTTTCATGAATACCGCTTCCTGCCGCAGCAGTATCACATTCATCGATGGCGATCGGGGCATTCTGCGATACCGGGGATATCCGATCGAGGAACTGGCGGAAAAGTGCACCTTTCTGGAGGTGGCCTATCTGCTCCTCAACGGCGAATTACCCACGGAACCCGAGTTGAAGGAGTGGATCCATCTGGTGAAGCATCACACGATGCTCCACGAAACCACCAAGAAATTCCTGGAAGGTTTCCGCTATGACGCGCATCCCATGGGGATGCTGGTCAGCACGGTGGCGGCGCTCTCCACGGTGTATCCGGAGGCGCGGAATGTCCTGGACCCGCAGAATCGGCGGATCGAGACCGTGCGCCTGATCGCCAAGATGCCGACCATCGCGGCGTATACCTACCGCCATAGCCTCGGCCTGCCCTACGTGTATCCGGACAACGACCTGGGCTATACCGCCAATTTCATGAACATGCTTTGGAAGATGTTGGAGCCTAAGTACCTGGCCAATCCGGTGCTGTCGCGGGCACTCTCCATCCTCTTTATTCTGCATGCCGACCACGAGCAGAATTGCAGCACCAACGCCATGCGGGCGGTGGGCAGCTCGCAGGCCGACCCGTACCTGGCGACGGCCGCGGCGGCCGCTGCCTTGTCCGGCCCCTTGCACGGCGGCGCCAACGAGCAGGTGCTGCGCATGCTGGACGAGATCGGCAGCGTAGCGCGAATTCCCGAATACATCGAAGCGGTCAAGGCCGGCAAGTATAAGCTCATGGGCTTCGGCCATCGGGTGTACAAAAACTACGATCCGCGCGCACGGGTCATCAAGTGGACGGCGGAGCAGGTCTTCCAGGTGACGGGCCGCAACCCCAAGCTGGATATCGCGCTCGAGCTCGAGAAGATCGCGCTCGAAGACGAGTACTTCATCAAACGCAAGCTCTATCCCAACGTGGATTTCTACTCGGGCATCATCTACCAGGCGATGGGCTTCAAGCCCGACATGTTCACGGTGCTGTTCGCCATTCCGCGCACGGTGGGCTGGCTGGCGCAGTGGGACGAGCTGATCCGCGATCCCGAGCAGAAGATCTCTCGCCCGCGCCAGGTTTACACGGGCACCGACGTCCGGCACGTGCCCGCGGAGAAACAGGCGATCGGGATTCCGGCCGCGGTGTAGCCGGGACGAAGTGGGGCGGACGCCCTCGCCCGCGCGCGCCCCCCTGGTCGCGCTCTTGGGCTCATTGTCTCTCTTACGCGTGACGGCACACTGAGTGGTGGCGCAGGCTTGGCGCTGCCGGACGGCAAACAGAATTGGATGTCCCGCTAACTAATCCCGTCGCGCTTGCCCCACGTTCTCTCGAACGTGGTTCGGAACGATCACCGGCGCCGCCCTTTCGATGCGGCAGTTTGCACATGGCGCTGAAGTACCGCTCCTGAAGCGCCCCGCCCCGCGTCGCCCCGCCGCGGCCCGCCGCGCCCCGCCCAAGCCGTTGACATGGGCGCCCAAACGATATATAGTTTGACCCAGAAATTAATTCCAGTGGTGGGATAGCTGCTGCGTCCTCTATTCCCCAGGGCCAAACGAAGAATCCGATCCAGGATGATCCCGGAGGTGGCATCCATGTTGTTCAAACGCGTTCTGCTTTCCATATCTGCGTTGTTTGTTTTGGCTTCCGCGCTGTGCGCCCAGACTGGCGTTGGCCAGATTCAGGGCACCATAAGCGATTCCAGCGGCGCTGTGATCCCGAACGCTATTGTCGCGCTCGAGCACCTGCAGACGGAGAATAAGTACCAGACCACAGCCAACGGCGCGGGATTTTATGTGTTCCCGTCCCTGCAAACGGGGGAGTATAACCTGACGGTTACGGTCCCCGGAATGCAAAAATGGGCAGGAAAAGCGATTTTGGCGGCCGGCCAGCGGGCGGTGATCGACACAACCCTGGAGGTGGCGCGGTCCACCGAGCAGATCACGGTTGCCGGTGACGTAACCCCGCTGCTTTCAACCACCAGTCCAACCGTGGCTATCATCGTGGAGCGTGCCCGCATCGAGCAGCTTCCGCTCAATGGCCGCAGCATTCAGACCTTGTTGCAAATCGCCGTGCCCGGTCTGGAGGGAAGCTCGAGCCAGCCCAAGGTTTATGGGTTGCGAGACTCCGCCATGGATCTCGTGCAGGATGGCGTGAACCTTCAGGACCGCAACACGGGCGCCATTCAATCCCGGCCTCCCGGACTCGACACGATTCAGGAGTTCCGCGTGGAGACCGCCGTATCCAGCGCCAAGCTGAACCGTCCCGCGAGCGCGATCATGATCACGCGCGGCGGAACCAACGATATGCACGGCTCGATGTTCCTCACTGGACGGAACAGCGGGTTCGGCGTGGCGCGCCAGCGGCAGGACACGTTTACCAAGGCCCCGCACCTGGTGCGCAACGAGTTCGGAGCGTCTCTCGGCGGTCCCGTATTTCTGCCCAAACTCTACAATGGCAAAAATCGGACGTTCTTCTTCGCCGCCTGGGAAGAATCGCGTAACCGGCAGGCGAGCACCACCACCTCAGCCGTATGGACCGGGGCCATGCGCGAGGGCGACTTCAGCGGCCTGATTGACGGCCAAAACCGCAGGATCACGCTTTACGACCCGTGGTCTGTCGCCGCCGGGCCCAACTACACGAAGACTCCGTATATCAACAACCAGATCCCCATCTCCCGTCTGTCCCCCATCGCCAAATATATGTTCGGCGTGACGCCGCTGCCGACGAATAGCCTTAGCCCGCTGGTTGGGAGCAATCTCACCGCGCTGCAGCCGACGGTCATCGACCAACGGACCCTGACCTTCCGTGGCGACCACCGCCTCAGCGAAAGGGACCTCGTGTTCGGCCGTTACTCCCGAGGCGCCAACGATCAGATGAATCGCCGGGCGTTCTCGACAGGTGGATTCCCCATTACCTCCGACAAGCTCTACAACCGCGAGACCTATCTTGAGCTGTCGCACACGGCCATGGGCTCGTGGACCCACACTTTCACGCCTGCGTTATTCGTGGAGAACGTGGTCACGGTGTCGCTGATCAACTGGCAGTACAGCTTGAATCAAGCCAGCTCCGCCCAGAACGTCTCCGCGATGTTCGGCACGCCGAACCCGTTCAATGCCAACGGCGCCCCCTACATCAATAATGCGCTCTACCAGGGCGTGAGTTTGAACGGCATCGTCCCGCGCAGCCAGTACACCAAGGTTTACAGCGGCGAACAGAACTACTCCTGGAACCGCGGGAATCACCAGTTGGAATTCGGCTGGCGGTACCGCCAGGAGATTCTCGATACGCTGCCCGATGCCCCCGAGCAATCGATCTTATCGTATGCCAGCAATGCCACGGCAATCTACAATCCGTCGACCGGCACGGCTTTCGGAACGCAGCCGCAGACGGGCGACAACGGCGCCAATTTCTTCCTGGGTATCGCCGACTCGTACGTGCAGCAGCGGCGGCCGCAGAATTTCAACATGAAGGGCAAAGACGAGGCTGCGTATATCCAGGATAACTGGAAGGTCCGGCGCGACCTTACCATCAATGCAGGCTTGCGCTGGCAGTACCTGGGACCGTATCTCGACAGCCGCGGCATGACTGCGGCGTGGAATTTCCCCGGCAAGAGCCTGGTGAGGTCGGTGTCCATCCAGCAACTGATCGACAGCGGTTATACCACCAAACCGATTGCCGATGGTTATGCGGACATCGGCGTGAAGTACATGACGCCCGAACAGGCCGGGCTGCCGCACGACCTGATAAAAGCCAGCAAGCACGATTTCACCCCGCGCTTGGGTTTTTCCTACAACCCGCACTTCGGCAGACGCAACCTTGTGATCCGCGGCGGTTATGGCATGTACTACTTCCCCATTCCGGCCCGCACCTTCAGCGAACTGCGGTTCAATCCGCCGATGACGGGAACCTACCGGTTGAGCTGGAACGATTCCGCGTACACCGTGGACGGCCTGCCGAATGCGCTGTTGCGTCACGCTCCGGATGTGATCACCGGGGTGAATTCCACGAACGCCATCCGCATCGCCCCGCCGGCTCCCGGCGTGCAGATGACCGCTCTCAATCCCGACCTGCCTACGGCCCGAGCGCACGAATGGAATTTCACGATCGAGCACGAGATCGTGAAGGACACGGTGGTGCGTGCCGGCTTCATCGGCACCGCGGGCCGGAATCTGGAAATGATGGAGCTGTTCAACAGGAACCCCGTGAGCGGCTACGTCTGGTATACCACCACCGGCCTCGCGATTCCGCAGGGCAAGTATGCGAACACTGCCCGCCGCGTTTACGACCAGACGGTTCTTGGCGATATCCGCGTCTACAGCAAGTTCGGCTATTCGAACTTCTCGGGCATCCAACTCGAAGCCGAGCGGCGCTTCAGCAAGGGACTGGCCTTCCAGCTCACTTACGTGCTGAGCAACTCCATGTCCACTGGAGCAACGCCGTCTCAGGGCGGTGACTTCACGCAGAATGCGATCGACCAGCCCGACCGCTTCCTGCCGGGCGCCTACCCGGCCAGCGTGGAAGACCGTACCCGCTTCTATCGCTACGCGAGGGACGCCGACATCCCCAAACACCGCATTCGCTTTAACTACCTGTACGACCTGCCGATCGGCCGGGGAAAGAAGTTCGCCGGCAACATCGGCTCCAAGCTGGACCGCCTGGTGGGCGGCTGGCAGATCGCCGGTTACGGCGCCTCGAACAGCCGCTACTTCGCCCTGCCTTCAGGCAACTGGGGCGCGGTCGGAAAACTCGAGGTGTACGGCAAGCAGTACCCGATTGAAGACTGCCGCGGCGGCGCGTGCTTCAAGGGCTACATGTACTACAACGGTTACCTTCCGGCCACGGTGATCGCCAACGGCAACGGAAGTTGCATCGCCAGCGCGACGGCGTGCGTCAAGGGACTCCCCCAAAACTACGCGCCCGTGGTGAACAACATCAACCCCGCGGTGGCTAACGGCTCCGTGGATGCGAACTTCAACAACACGAACAACGTTATCGTGAAGCTGAAGGACGGAACCAACCAGTTGGTAGCGTACGACACCGGTCTGAATCCGTTGCGCAACCAATATGTGAACGGGCCCTGGATCACGAATCTCACCGGTAGCGTCTATAAGCGCGTGGCGATTACCGAGCGCGTGAGTCTGCGGCTGAACCTGGACGCCTTCAACCTGCTCAACCAGCCGGGCATTGGCACACCAAGTACGGAGGGCATCATCAGCCTTCGGAACTCGGCGCAGGGCGCCCGGGTGTTGCAGTATACCGCCCGCTTGACCTGGTAGCTGGGTGTGAGTCCGGGGCGGGTGCGGATCGCAAGACCAATGCGGGGCATGATCGTGCGGCCTCCATTCTCCGGGAGCGGTGCTTTTCCGCGGCAGTTGCAGATGGCATTGAAGTACACTTTCTAAGGAGGCCCCTTCGATGAACTCCGTCTCCCGCAGGTCTCTCTTGAAAAGCTCGGCCTTGCCACTGGCCGGCATGTGGGG
>JBGPKH010000080.1:0-20254 GCA_041485845.1 Bryobacteraceae bacterium | reverse complement strand
CGCACGCGGGCGAGCGCAGGGGATCGACGTGGAGCGCGCGCGCCAGGGGTTTGAAGACCTGTACGTCTATGTCCGCGCGCTCATGGCGGGTAAGCTGAAGCCGGCCGATGGCGTGTTCACCGGCTTCCTGCGGGTTCTGCTTCGCTATCCCGAAGTGCTGGCGTGGGAGTATCAGTACCGCCTGTCGCGGGAGGAAGTGCTGCAAGGGATGTACGGCACGGTGAAGGGCATCCGTCCAGACGCGCAGGTCGGATGGCACGTCGATCACCAGCCATCGAGCTGGGACCTGGTTTACCGCGCCGAACTGAGCTATGAAGAGATGGCGCCGTACTCCGACTTCATCAAATTCATCGCGTATCACGATATTCTGGGGCCGCGCATCCGCTGGTGGTACCTGGCACGGTTGCAGAGGACGGTGCTGAGCGAGCTTTCGCTGGAAGAGTCCCTGGACCTGTACTACGACCTGTTCGGGTACGACAAGAAAACCGAGCCGAAGCTCGAACAGTTGGACAAGACGGGATTCTCGCCGGACTACGTGTTCCGCGAGACGAAGCGCAGCGTGGCATCCGCGGCGGGCAAGACGAAGATCTACCCCGGGATCGGTTTCGACGTCCCGTGGGGTTCGCAGACCTTCGTGGGCGATCCCGAGAAGGTGTACGCGGCCGTGTTGCGGGCGTTCGAGGCCGGCGCGGACGGCATCGTCGTGTCGCGCGAATACGAGGAGATGCGGTTGCCCAACCTGAAGGCGGTGGGGCGCGCGATGCGCCAGGTGAACGCGAAGAAGGCGTAACCATGACGCCATTCAACGGCATTCAGATCGGTCCGCACACGATCCTCGACGAAGGCATCGAGCGCTGCCTCGACCTGATTCAGGACACCGCGGCGATTAATGCGCTGCTGGTTTACAGCCACACCTATCACGATGACCTGAAGAAGCCGCCGCAGGTGCTGGCGGCGGATCACGGCGTGCCGCCGCGCGATATGCGCAGCCGCAAGCTGCCGTCGGTGTGGGTCAGGCATCGCGAGGAAGCGTTCAAGGGCACGGTTCTGCGGCATCAGACGGTGGACGGGAGCTTCGAATACGCCGGCCGCGACCTGCTGGCCGAACTGGTCGAGCCCTGCCGGAAGCGCGGCATGAAGTTGTATGCGCGGATTCTGGAGGACGGCGGGAGGGTGGCGGCCCAAGGCATCGGCGGGTTTTCCCAAGTGCTGACGCGCGACGTCTATGGACGGCCGTCCGCGCCCGCCTGCTGGAACCATCCGGATTACCGGCGTTTCTGGATCGCCACCGTGGAAGACCTGTTTCGGACCTACAACCTGGATGGCTTTCAGTGGGGGGCGGAGCGTCACGGGCCGTTGATGAACGTGCTGCTCACGGCGCGCGTCCCGTTCTGTTTTTGCGAGCACTGCCGCGCCCGCGGCCGCGCGCGTGGCATCGACGTGGAGCGCGCGAGGCGCGGGTTCGAGGAGTTGTACACGTATGTTCAGGCGCTGCTGGCAGGGAAGGCGAAGCACGTCGATGGCGTGTTCGCCGGCGCGCTTCGCGTCCTGCTGCGTTACCCCGAGATCCTGGCGTGGGAGTATCAGTACCGCCAGTCCAGAGAAGAAACCGAGCAGGCGATGTTCGGCGCCATCAAGAACATCCAGCCGGAGGCGCAGGTGGGCTGGCACATTTCGCACCAGCAATCGAGCTACGACCTCATCTATCGCGCCGAGCTGAGCTATGCGGATATGGCGCCCTACTCGGATTTCATCAAGTTCATCGCCTATCACGACATTCTCGGGCCGCGCATCCGCTGGTGGTATCTGGACCGTCTGCACAACAGCGTCCTCAGTGAGGCGCCGCTCGAAGACTCTCTCAGCGTCTACTATGACCTGTTCGGCTACGACAAGAACCGCGAGCCGGCCGTCGATCGGCTGGACCAGACCGGCCTCTCGCCCGATTACGTGTACCGTGAGACCAAGCGGAGCATCGCCTCGGCAGCCGGCCGCACGAAGATTTATCCCGGAATCGGCTTCGACGTGCCCTGGGGCTCGAACCACGTGCCCGCGGACCCCGAGAAGGTCTATGAATGCGTCGTGAAAGCTTTCGAAGCCGGCGCGGATGGAATTGTCGTCTCGCGGGAATACGAGGAGATGCGCGTGCCGAACCTGAAGGCCGTGGGACGCGCGATGCAAACGATCGTGAAAAACCGTGCGTGATAGGTATACAATTCTTTGACATGAGAACCGCAGTCGCATTGGCGCTTTTGACGCTTCCTCTTCTGGCGCAGCGTAAGCCCGGCAGCCAACTGGACAAGCTTCCGCCGAACATGGAAGTGCTGACCCACTTCGGCGAACGCGCCGACATTTCGCCCGACAACCGCCGCATCGCGTTTATGGCCAAGAGTTTTGGCGACGCCATGGTAGTCGATCTGGAGACGCGCGCGATCCGCTGCCTGACGTGCAACGTGCCCGCGGCCGCGTTCCTGCGCGTCATGCACCTCGCCACCGGCGACTACATCCTGATCGGGCCGGAGCATTTTCAGGACATTCGCGCCAGCCGCGCGCGCGAGAACGAGCTCTGGTTCCTGAGCAAAGAGCGCGGCTCGAAGCCCGTGCGGCTGGACCAGAAGATGAGCGAAGGGGCCGCGATTTCGAAGAAGAGTCTGAAGATCGCGTTTTCTCAAACCAACGAACAGGCTCCCGACCTGCAACCCGGCGCATCCCGGCTGATCGTTGCAGATGTGGATCTTTCGCAACGTGAGCCGAAGCTGGTCAACAAGAAAACGGTATATGAGAGCAAGGACCGCAACTGCGTGCTGGAAGCCCAGGATTTTTACGACAGCGACAACAAGATGACCTTCACCTGCTACGAGCCGAAGGGTCTTGCGTCCGTGATGGGCCTCGATTTGAAGAGCGGGCAAGTGACCAATTTTTCCAAAGCTCCGGGGACGTACAACGAGGTCGAGGGGATCTTCCCGGACGGCCAGTATACGTGCGTCGAGTCCGACCGGCAGGTGGAGCAACTCGGCGGAAATCGCGGATCGGCGAACATCGACATTTGGAAATTGAAACTCGACGGCACGGGTAGAGATTTCGTCCGCCTCACCCACTTTAACGACTACGAGAGCGGCAAGTCATCCAATCCGGTGGTTTCGACCGACGGCAGATTCATGGCGTTTCAGACCGCCAGAACCACGGATCCCGCGGGCGTCGGATACGGCATTATGCTGTACTGGTTCCGCAAGTAGGCGTTCTCGCGCGACCGGCTGAAAACGCTCCTCAAACCTTTCTTCTCGCCGCAATCCCAAGCCAATCGGCGGCGCAGGTAAGAGCCCCATGTGAGCGTTTACAAATTACTCCTCCCAATTCGCTTGACAACGGAAGCGAGCCGGGCTATGACGGTTACCAGAACTTGAAAATCGGAATCGGGGAGGAACCGAAATGAAAACGAGACGGGTGATTGGTGGCATCGTGGTGAGCGCCGTGGCTGCGCTGCTGATGGTCGTCCCAGGCTTCAGCCAGGCGGTCTCAACCGTTCCGGTCTCCGGCACCGCCGACGGGAGGTATGTGAACGCAACTGCCGGTGGGGCCTCCGAGCGCGCCAATATCGAAGTGCGCGCCGAGTTTTTCAACGTTCTCAATCACGCAAACTTCAACGATCCGAGCGCCACATTGACGTCGGCGACGTTTGGAAGACTGACGAGTGCGGGGGACCCGCGCATTCTTCAGTTTTCGCTCAAGCTGCACTACTGATAAGATCCATGAAGGACAAAGGAGCGAGGCCTTCTCAATGAAATCGCCATTTCTGGAGCGCAGAGCGTTTTTCCGGTTGTGCACCGCGTGCGCGGCGTTTCTGATGCCCGCCACAAACCGCCGCGCCCGCGCGGTTCCTCAAGCCAACCGGCCCCCGGTCAAGAACCGGAAGAACTTCGTGGCCATCCAGGTGAAGCCGTACGCCTGGGTCGACGAGGGCATCGATCAGCTCCTGGACAATATTCAGCAAAAGGGAGCGGTCAACACCGTCTGGGCTTACACCTATGATTTTTCCGAAGCGCGGATGACGCGTGACGGGACGATCCCGCTGCCGGACCACGGCAAGTCCGGAAGCCCCAGTTTTGTGGGAGGCGCATTCTACGATTACGACCCGAAATATTTCCGCAACACCATCCTGACGGACTTCCGGTCGCCGGACTACGGGAAGTTCAACGTGATTGCGGAGGTCGCGCCGAAGGTCAAGGCTCGCGGCATGGACTTTTTCGCGTGGGATTACAACAACGCTGTCCCCATGATGAACCGCAACATTCCGAATTTCTCCAAGGTCACGGAGATCGATGTCTACGGCCGGCGCACCACGAGCCCGTGTTTCAACCATCCGGATTACCGCGCGCACCTGAGCGGGAAAATCGAGAGTTTGCTCAACGGATACTCGAGCGAAGTCGACGGCATCGCCTGGGGCTGCGAGCGCATGGGGCCATTTCAGAACATGATCGGCGGCACGTGGAGCACGGCTGGCATCTCCTGCTTTTGCGAGCATTGCCGGACGAAGGCGCGCGGCCGGGATATCTCGACCGAGCGGGCACAACAGGGATACCGCCAACTCGACCAGTTGTTCCGCGCCGCCGCGCAGGACCGCCGTCCGGTCGACGGTTACTTCGTGACCTTCTGGCGCCTGCTGCTCGAGTACCCCGAGATTCTGGGCTGGGAGAAGCTGTGGACCGACAGCTACCACGAGGTCCGCTCCGAGATGTTTGGAATCGGCAAGTCGATTGCGCCCGGGAAGCCGTTCGGATTCCACATCATGCAGAACATGAGCTTCAGCCCGTTCTATCAGGCGGAAGAGGACTACTCGAAGACCAGGGATTATACGGATTATTTGAAAATCGCAACCTATAACAATGCCGCCGGGCCGCGGATGGCTTCGTATCTCGATCGCCTGAGCGGCACGATCTTTCACGATGCCACGCCCAAGGATTTTCTGCCCTTCTACTACAAAATCATGAACTACCAGGAGGGCCCATACGAGCAACTGCACACGTCGGGACTTTCGGCCGACTATGTCGCTCGCGAAACCAAACGCGCCATCGCCGGGACCGGAGGCCAGGTGAAGATTTATCCGGGAATCGACATCGATGTGCCCACCCGGCGCACGGACAAGAGGACTACGCCGGACGACGTCCGCAAATCGGTGCGGGCGGCACTTGGCGCCGGAGCCGACGGCGTGGTGCTGTCACGGGAGTACGTCGAAATGTGGCTCGCGAACCTGTCGGCCGCCGGAGAGACGCTGCGCGAGATCTTCGCGAAACCGCCGGCGTAAAGGGAGAGGATGAATCATGCAACGCTTCACCATCGCGATATGGATATTGGCCCTTGTTTTGTGCCCTCGCTCAGTCCGTGCTCAGTCAGTCGCCAACGCCCAGATTCATGGGATCGTAACCGACGCCAGCGGAGCCGTAGTCCCCGGCGTTCAGATCAAAGCCACGCAGACTGACACGGGCCGGATTCGGACTACTGTCAGCGGCAATGACGGATCCTATGTGCTGCCGGACCTCACCGTGGGACCCTGCAAGCTCGAAGTGAGCGCTCCGGCCTTCGTCAGCTACGTGCAATCGGGAATCATCCTCCAAGTGGGCAACAACGTCCAGATCAACGTCGCGCTTCAGGTGGGCGCGGTCACCCAGGAGGTTTCCGTCTCTGCGAACGCGGCGATGGTCGAGACGCAGGATACTTCCGTATCGGAGGTGATCGATCAGCGGCGTATTATCTCGCTTCCCCTGAACGGACGGCAGGCGACCGACCTGATACTTGTGGCCGGAGGCGCCGCCGTGGCGCCAAGCGCGGCCGGCAGATTCATCACCACTCATGATTACCCGACATCGGTCGGCGTTTCCGTTGCCGGCGGCCAGGCGAATGCCAATAATTACCTGCTCGATGGCGCGGACCATCGCGACACCCACTCGAACGTCAATCTACCGTATCCTTTTCCCGATGCGCTGCAGGAATTCAACGTGCAGACGGGCGGTCTTTCCGCGCGCAACGGATTACAGGCCGGAGCGTTGGTCAACGTTGTCACGAAGTCCGGCACCAACCACTTTCACGGCAACCTCTTCGAATTTGTCCGCAACGGCAACTTTAACGCGCGGAACTTTTTTGCGGCGACGCAAGACAGCCTGCGTCGTAATCAGTTCGGAGGCACGATTGGCGGGCCGGTCAAGCGGGATAAGATCTTCGTCTTCGGCGGTTACCAGGGAACGCGGGAACGGACCGCCCCGCCGCAATCTCTTTCTTTTGTGCCAACAGCGGCCACGCTCAAAGGAGATTTCAGCGCCCTCGCCTCGGCGGCGTGCCAGTCGAGCGGGGTGGCGCGTACCATTCTCGACCCAAATACCCGTGCGCCGTTCCCCAACAGTTTCATTGACCCCAACCGTTTTAGCGCGCCCGCGGTGGCGCTGCTGAAGTACGTTCCCACGTCCATCGATCCCTGTGGCAGGCTGACTTACTCCATTCCGAATCCCAATGACGAGAACCAGTTCGTAACTCGTGGGGACTGGCAGCAGAGCTCCAAGCACTCCATCTTCGGCCGCTATTTCGTTGCCGACTTCAGTAACCCGCCGATCTTTGACGGAAACCTTCTCAACACCACCCGGGCTGGTCTCAAAATGCGCGCGCAGGCCGCTGTTTTGGGCAGCCAGTGGACCGTTTCACCCACCGTCACCAATGCCTTTCACCTCGGCTATTCGCGCCTGGCCGTCAATCGTGGGGTTGCGGACGGTATTCCCAACCCCGTTTCGGTGGGTGTAAAGATGGCTAATATTGACCCGGGCTACATCGACCTGTCCGTGTCGAACCACTTTTCGATGGGCGGCGGATCCAATGCTCCCTCGATTTTCCATCGCAATCAGTTCCAGTTCGCCGACGACATGGACTGGATCCGCAACAGCCACCACTATAGCTTTGGGTTTTCGGCGATCCCGGTTCAAATGAATGAGCGAAACGTACAACGCGGCAATGGGACATTCGCCTTCAATGGATCGATCTCCGGTGAAGCCCTGGCGGACTACCTGTTGGGCCGGCCGAATTCCGTGATCCAACAAAGCCTGGCGGAGATAGGACTGCGCCAGAAATATGTCGGCCTCTACTTTCAGGACGACATCAAGGTCGGCAGCAGGCTGAATCTGCACCTGGGAGTGCGCTGGGAGCCGTCGCTTCCGGAACACGATGTCGCCGGGCGCGGCAACACTTTCTCAATGGACGCTTTCACCGCGGGAAAGAAGACCAGCCTCTACAACAACGCGCCTCCCGGATTGCTCTTCTACGGCGACCCGGGCGTTCCCCGGGCCTACGCGAACTCCAGGTACCTCGATTTCGCGCCCCGGTTCGGCCTGGCGTGGGATCCGACCGGAAGCGGAAAGATGAGCATTCGCGCGTCCTACAGCATATTCTTCGATACACCGGAGTCTTTCACCGCCAGGGATTGGGCGAACGCTTCGCCCTGGGGCAACCAGATCAACTTGAATGCTCCCGCCGGAGGTTTCGCCGATCCTTTCGCCGGTTATCCCGGAGGTAACCCATTTCCTTTCCCGTATCCGCCCACTAAAGATGCTCCGTTCCCCCAGCAAGGCGCCTATATCAACTTTCCGTTGGACCTCCACCACCCGTACACTCAAAAGTGGAACTTGAGTCTGCAACGCCAGATGGGAAAGGACTGGCTGGCTAGCGCCACGTATATCGGGGACAAAGGGACCCACTACCGCTCCTCGATTGAGGGCAACCCCGCCCTGAACGTGCCCGGAGCGACACTCGGCAACCTGAATCAGCGTCGCGTATTGTATCTGCTGAACCCGGCGGCGGGAGCGTTCTACTCGGCGATTACGCAGATGGATGATGGCGTCAACACAAACTACAACGGTCTCAAGCTGTCCTTGCAGCGCCGCTTTGCCAATCACTTCACCTTGCTCACTTCGTACACCTGGTCTCACTGCTTGCAGGACGCGCAGCCGGTCGGCAACAGGCTTACCGGCAACCAGTACCAGAACCCGTTCAACCGCAACGCGGATTACGGCCCTTGCGACCACGATTTACGCAACAACTTCGTGACTACATTTGTATATGAGAGCCCGCGATTCGCGAACCGGGCCATGGACACGGCTTTCTCGGGTTGGCAGTTGTCTTTCCTGATCTCCACTCACACCGGATTCCCGTTCAGTCCCAGGACCGGGGTGGACGCCTCCCTCTCCGGGAATGGCCTGGACCGTCCCAATGTGGCCGGCTCACCTTATATCAAGGATCTGAATACCTTGAGGTGGATCGATCCGAAGGCGTTTGTTCCGAACGCACCCGGCGCGTTTGGAAATGCCGGATACAATTCTCTACTGGCGCCAAGTTACTTCAACATGGACAGCGGTCTGACACGGTCCTTCAAGATCCGCGAGAGCCAGCGGGTGGAATTGCGCTTTGAATTCTTTAATGTACTGAACCACACAAACTTTAACGGGCCGTCGTCAAGTTTGAACTCCGCCAATTTCGGACGGATCCAGAGCTCACTGGACCCGCGTATATTGCAGTTTGCGGCAAAGTACGCTTTCTGAACAATCATGGCGTTGCATCTCCTGGGCGCGCGTGAATACGGGCGGCCAGGACGTCCAGAAGACCCTCGACCCGATCGGGTGGGGCCTGCGCTCTTCGCGATTCCCCCGGCCGGTGTAGCCGCCGCGCCGGCCATTCGAGTGAATCCGGACAACTCCCAAAGCCCGGTAGCCGGGTTCCATGCCCTCAGGCTGGGCGGGCAAGAGCCGCCACGTCCGCGCCGAGGGTGGTGAGCTGTGCGTTCTCTTTGCCGGGTTGACCGCTCACCGTCAGGTACCCCGAATCCGCCAGGCGCTGGAGCGCTTGCGAAAAATCCAGGAAGCTCATGCCGCTGGCTTGCTGCAAATCGCCGAGCGCCATTACGCCCTGTTGCGCATCGGCCAGTGCTGCCAGCACGGAGAATGCAGTGCCTCCGGAAGCCGGGGCTGGGCGATCGCGCAACTCGCGCTCTTTCTGACTGCCCTCCAGATAAGGGATGAAGCTGGTCGCCTTGGAGCTTTCCATATGCCGCTATTATATAGCTCATGCCCGTCCTCCGCCTGCGCCAGTTCGCCGAGGGCGTAATGTTGCGGCTGGGTCTTCAGCCGTCCCTGCTGGAAGAGGCTGGGAAAGTAGCCCGGAGCGAAGGAGTGGCGCTCAATCAACTGATCAACGTGGCGGTGGCCGAGAAGCTTTCCGGCCTTCGCACCGACGAGTGTTTTCGTCGGATGGCGGCCCATGCGGATGTGCCGAAGGCCTTGAAAGTTTTGGCACGGGCGGGCGTGGGCAATCCGCCGGTCAGCGGTGATGAACTCCCGGAGGCCTCAACGGAAGTTGTCGGACGTGTCCGCCGCCGGTGCGCTTGGTTAGGCGCCTTGCAGCGCCAACATCGACAAAGAAAGTCCTCGATGTTGAGGAGTCAGCAGACAGGACTTTCTGAGGCCCCGCAGGCCACTCGTTCGGGGCGCAGTCCTGGGGCGATCCAAGAACCCTCCGCGCCGGACCGCGCCTCCGCGGCGTGCCATCGCACGCTACAATCGACTCTTGAAACTCGCGCTGATCGGATACGGCAATGTCGGCCGCGCCTTGGCCCGCCTCCTGCGCCAAAAACGCGCCGACTTCCCGTTCACCATCACCGGCATCCACACGCTCCGTCACGGCACGGCCATCGACCTCAACGGCCTCCCGGACGATCCCCCCCTCGGCCCGCGCCAGCCTTCCATCGAAGCCTTCCTCGACGCGGCCCACGCCGATACAGCAGTCGAACTGACCACCCTCGAACCCTCTACCGGCGAGCCGGCCATCTCCCACATCCGCGCCGCGTTCGCCCAAGGCATGCACGTGGTCACCGCGAACAAGGGTCCCATCGCCCACGCCTACGCCGCACTCCGTGACGAGGCCGCCGCCTTAAACCTGGGCTTCCGCTTCGAATCGGCCGTGATGGATGGCGCCCCCGTGTTCAACCTGTGGCATCACAGCCTGCCAGGCCTGAAAGTGCTGGGCTTCGCCGGGGTGTTGAATTCCACTACAAAAGTAGTCATCGAAACCATGGAGCAGGGCGGATCGTTCGAATTCGGCCTGGCCGCCGCCCGCCAGATGGGGATCACGGAAGCCGATGGCGCCTTCGACGTGGAGGGCTGGGACTCGGCCGCCAAGACCGCCGCCATAGCTAATGTCCTGATGGACGCGCGCACCACCCCACAGCAGGTCTCGACCCGCGGTATCACCCGCCTCACCCCCAAGAAACTACACGAGATCATGCGCCAGGGCAAGACCGTGCGGCTGGTCAGCCGCGGCCGGCGCACCGGGTCGGGCGTTTCGTTGCGCGTGCGCGCGGAGGTGCTGGATCGCGCCGACATCCTGGCCGCCACCCCCGGAACGTCCAACCTGATTCTCTTCCACACGGACCTGATGGGGACCTTCGGCATCGTCACCATAGAGCCGGGGGTCGAGCAGACGGCCTACGGGGTGTTCAGCGACCTGGTGAATCTGAGCGAAAACCATTTGGGCCACGAATGAACACGAATGAACACGAATAAGAAAATAAAGCACTTACTCTCTTTCTCCGTTCTTTTTTGTGTTCATTCGTGTTCATTTGTGGCCAAATGTTTTTCCGGTCCCCCCCAAAAAGTTCCACTCCGCTGGTGACCGGGATAACCTTTGCGGCTTCACTGGCGTCTTTTCGTTGAACTGCTAAGATCTGTGAAGGGGCCAATTTGGCCTTGGAAGGGTGAAAATGGCAACTTCGAGTAGTCCGTCGCCCGATGACGGAGTAAAGATTGCACCGGTAACACCAGCGCCGCGGCCCACGGCAGTGCCTCCCAAGCACCATCCGGCAAAACCTCGCCGGACCGGTCTTTGGGGGACTCTAGTGGTTGTCGCTCTTCTGGCCGGCGGTGCAGCCTTCTATATGAAGAACCAGTCGGCGAACAAGACCGCCGGCGGCGGCCCCGTCGTGTCCGTGCCCACCATCGCGGTGTCATTAGGACATGTGACCGCAGCGGTGAGGGTCAACGGCACCGTCGCTGCACAGAATTTCGCCCCACTCCTGGCCCCCCGGGTCATGGGCAGCCGGACGGGAATGAACCGCGGCGGCGATTCGGGTTTTAGCGGCGGCGGCGGTCGTGGTGGCGGCGGTGGCGGCGATATGGGTGGCGGCCCCGGTGGTCCGGGCGGTGACTTCAACTTGGTCCTGCTGCGCCTCGCCAAAGCCGGGACGCACGTGAAGACCGGCGACGTGGTGGCCGAATTCGATCCCCAGAACCAACAGCAGCGCCTGGACGACTACAAAGACTCCGTAATCCAGTCCGAAAACAGCATTCGCAAGATGATGGCCAACCTGGCCGCTTTCAAGGAAGCACACGACCAGACGGTCCGCAGTTCCAAGGCCGATTGGGACAAGGCCCTGCTCGACCTGCAAACCGCGCCTATCCGTTCCCAGATCGACCAGGAGAAATTCAAGCTCCGGGTGGAGGAAGCCGAGAAAACTTACCAACAGCTAGTGGCCGAATCCGCCCTGGTGGAAGAATCCCAACGGGCGGCCATCCGCAGCTCGGAGTTGAATCGCGACCAGTCCAAGATCGAATTGTCGCGCGCCGAGATCAACGTCCAGCGGATGACCATCAAGTCGCCCATGGATGGAATCGTGGTGATGGCCAGCATCGTCCGCAACGGCGAGTTCGGCCAGGTCCGCGAGGGCGATCAGGTCAATGCCGGGCAGCCCTTCCTTACCATCGTGGATCCGCGTTCGATGGTGCTGAACGCCACGGTAAACCAAGTGGATGCCGAGCGGTTGCGGTTGGGGATGAAGGCCACCATCCGGCTGGATGCCTATCCGGAAGTAGAATTGCCCGGATCGCTGATGGGGATTGGGGCCATGTCGAAAACCAGCACGTTCCGCGCCAGCTATGTGGGCGAGATCCCCGTCCGCATCAGGATCGACAAGACCGATCCCCGCCTGATCCCCGATCTCACGGGGAGCGCGGAAATCGTCATGAATGTGGAAACCGACACGCTGGTAGCGCCGCGTACCGCGGTTTTTGCGGAAAACGACGGTTCGTATGTTTTTGTTCAGGGTCCGGAAGGCTGGACCAAGAAGAAGGTAGACCTCGGTCTGAGCAGTTTCACCGCGGTATCCGTCCGCTCCGGTCTGCAGAAGGGGGACGTAGTAGCACTGCAACGTCCCATGTAATCATTGACCGCTTCGTAGGGGCCGGGCGCCGAGTCTGGCCCCCTAACTACAGGGAAGTATTATGTCATCTAAGGATCAAAGGCCGAAGACTCGTCTGGGGAAATCGAACCCGCGAAGGGTCAAGATCATCACCTGGATGATCGGACTGACGTTGTGCGGCGGGGGCGTATTTGCCGCATATCGCTACACCGGGACCACGGAGGTGGAGGTGCCGGTGGCGCGTGTGAGACGCGCCGATTTCGTGATCAGCGTGCGCACCCGAGGGGACATCAAGAGCGCCCATTCCACCATTTTGAAAGCGCCGCGGGTGCCCGGCCTGCGCATTGTCCACCTGGCCACCAACGGACGTCCCATCAAAAAGGGCGAAGTAGTAGTGGAGTTCGATGGTGTGCAGCAGGAGCAGACCGTCATCGCGCGCAACACCAACGTTCGCGTGGCCGAGGGCGACATCGTGCAGACCAAGGCGACTCAGAAGATGAGCGAAGAAGCCGATGCGATGAACAAGATGACCTCGGAGTACGCGCTGGAGCGGGCCAAGCTGGATGCCAGCAAGGCGGAGGTTCTCTCCGCCATCGAAGGCGAAAAGAACCGCATCCAGGTGGGCGTGGCGGAAGGCAGCCTGCAGCAGGTGAAGGCCTCGATCAACGCGCACCAGGTAGGCAATGAAGCGGACCTGGGCCGCCTCGGCCAACGCCGCGACAAGGCAACGAAGGACCTCGATCAGGCGCAGGAGTATCTGGGGTTGATGCAGCTTCGCGCGCCTACCGACGGCTTGGTCAACGTGCTGCCGAACTTCAGCACGTCCCAGGGTAATTTCGGGCAGTCCACGCCGCCGTTCAAAGAGGGTGACATGGCGCGTAACGGCATGGAGAT
Organism: Bryobacteraceae bacterium; assembly: GCA_041485845.1. Taxonomy (GTDB): domain Bacteria; phylum Acidobacteriota; class Terriglobia; order Bryobacterales; family Bryobacteraceae; genus OMOG01. The sequence goes on along the minus strand of JBGPKH010000080.1, from coordinate 7,143 downwards.
CGCGGAAATCCCCGACCTCTCGCAAATGTACATTAACCTCAGCCTCGAGGAGGTGGATCGCGGCAAGCTCCAGATGGGCCAGACCGTGCAGGTGCGGGTGGATGCCATTCCCGACAAAGAGTTCATGGGAGTGATCGACTTCATCAGCCCGATCGCGAGCCTGGTATTCAAAGGCGGATCGACTCCCGAGAAGACTTTCCCCGCACGCGCCACGCTCAAGAACATGGACGACCGCTTGCGCCCCGGTATGAGCTCGTCGGCCGAAATCATCATCGAGCGGCAACCCAACATGCTGCTGATCCCGGCCCGCTCCAGCTTCGATAAAGACGGCAAGCCGGCGGTGTACGTGCAGATCGGCAAGAATTTCGTGGTGCGCTACATTCAGTTGGGCAGGCGCAACGACGAGGACATTATCGTGACGGGCGGTCTGAAGGAAGGCGAGATCGTCACGCTGGAGAGCCCTGAGGAAGCGGCAAAAAGGGCCAAGAAGAAACTGTAAGCTCACGGGCATTCGCCTGTGCGGTGTTTTGAGACGTCCCCATGAAAAAGGTCATTTTTCGATTGATTGGGCTGGCCATCCTGGCGGCTGGAGGCTGGTACGGTTACCAGTATTACAAGCAGTTGCCGGCACGCCAGGATTCCATCCCCACCACCAAGGTCCAGCGCGGCGACGTGGTCATCCGCGCCTTCACCCGCGGTGAGCTGCACGCCGTCCGCTCCGTCTCCCTCACCGCTCCCAACCTGAACGGCACGGTACAGGTGACGCAACTGGCTCCCGTGGGCTCCCTGGCTCATGAGAAGGACCTCATCATCGAGTACGACGATTCCGAGCGCCTTGCCGCCCTGGAAGAGCAGCAGCTCTCCGTGCAGTCCGTGGACGAACAGATCAAGAAGGCCAAGGCCGACCTGGCGATTCAACAGAGCCAGGACGCGGTGAACCTGCTCAAGACGCGTTACGACGTGCGGCGGGCGGAGCTGGAAGTCCAGCGCAATCCCATCATCGACGTCATCGACGCGAAAAAGAACATCCTCGGGCTCGACCAGAGCAAGCGGGCGCTGCAACAGTTCGAGACCGATGTTCAGGCCCGCCAGGAGCAGGCCGATTCGCAGCTTGCGGTATATAACGAGCAACGCAACCGCAGCCTCCTGGAGGTCCAGCGGGAATTGCAGCGCATTGCGCAGACCCGGTCCCTGGCCCAGATCACGGGCCTGGTGGCGGTCCGGCAGAACCGCGCCGGCTTCTTCAACTTCGGACAGCAGATGCCCGACATCCGGGAAGGCGACACTTTGCAGCCCGGCATGCCGGTGGCGGACCTGCTGGACCTTTCCGAACTGGACGTGTGGACCAAGGTCGGCGAGCTGGATCGCGCGAATCTGAAGGAAGGCCAGGACGCGTTGCTCCAGTTGGACGCCATCCCGGACAAGCAATTCCACGGCAAGATCAAGGCCATGAGCGGCACCGCGGCCAGCGACGTGTTTTCCGGCGATCCCTCCAAGAAGTTCGACGTGATCTTCTCGATCGATATGCGCCAGTTGCTCACCGGGTTGGGCATGAAGCCTGCTGAGGTGGAGCGCATTATGGCGACGGCCGAAGCCAACGCCAAAAAGAACGTGGTGAACACCGCCTCGACATTCTTCGCGTCCCTGCAGGGCGGGCTTCCCGGACAGGCGGGTGCAGCGGGTGTACCGGGCATGCCCGGCGCAGCGGGTGCAATTCCTGGTGGAGCGCAGGGGATGCAGGGCGGTGGAGACGAACAGGGCGGCGGACGCCAGCGCGGAAATCGCGGCGGCGGTAGCCGCGGCGGCGGCGGCGACATCGCCGGCGGACAGGGCGGCGATCGCGTTGCGCAAGGTGGTCGTGGAGACCGCGCACAGGGCGGCGGCGGCCGTGGCGCGATGGCCAACCTCTCCGACGAAGATCGCCAGAAGCTGCGGGATTTGCGGCAGAAGATGCAGTCTGCGAGCCCCGCAGAGCAGGAGAAGCTGCAAAAGGAACTGTCGGACCTGATGGCGAAGGCCGGTATTACTCCGGGAGCCGGCGGCCGCGGCGGGTTCGGTGGCCGCGGGGACGGCGCGGCGAGCGGTAATCGTGGAGGTGGGGGCGGCGACCTCGCCGGCGGCGGTAATCGTGGAGGTGGCGGCGGCGACGTCGGCGGCGGCGGTGGCCGCGGCGGCCGCGGTGGCGGCATGGCCGCCGGCGGCCCTCTCGATATGTTCCGGCGCAGTGCCTCGCCGTTTACCGAAGAGGAGCGCAAGAACGCCAAGCTCCCGCTTCCTCCGGAGCAGGACTCGCAGGTGCAGGCGCTGCTGCGGCCCGGTCTGCTGGCCGATGTCGAAATCGTGGTGGAGAGGATTCCCGACGCGCTGCACATTCCCACGCAGGCGGTTTTCGACCGCAATGGCAAACCCACCGTATACGTGCAGCAGAAGAACGGCAAATTCGAGCCTCGTGAAGTACAGTTGATGAAACGCAGCGAATCCACCATGGTGTTGTCGTCGGGCGTGAAGCCAGGCGAGATGCTCGCCCTGGCCGACCCCACCGCCGACAAGAAAAGCAAGAACGCCGAGAAGAAGACCGGGGGCGCCGCCGGCCCCATGCCCGGTATGGGGGGAGGCAAATAAGTGATCGGCTCCCACATACTGCCCGAGCTCAAGATGGGGCTGGCCAGCCTTTTCGCCCACAAACTGCGCAGCTTGCTGACCATGCTCGGCATGATCTTCGGCGTGGGCGCGGTGGTCGCCATGCTCTCCATCACCGCCGGCGCGCAGAAAGAGATGATGAGCTTCATCGATCAACTGGGCGTCAACAACATCATCGTGGAAGCGCACGAAGCCCTGGACCGCAACGAGCTGCAAACCGTTCGCTCCATCTCGCCGGGGCTGAGCTTCCGCGATTTCCGCGCGATTTCCGAGAATGTTTCCGGCCTGGTGGCGATCACTCCGCGCAAACGGTTCAAGCCGCAGAAGCTGCTGCCCAAGACCGCCAACGATCCGCCGCAGCTCATCGGCGTGCTGCCCAACTACGTGGAGATCAACAGCCTCAAAATGACCGAGGGCCGCTTCTTCACCGAGGAGGAAAACAAGAGCTCCGCGCCGGTGTGCGTCCTGGGCGAATCCACCAAGGTTAACCTGCTGGGGTATGACCCGGCGGTCGGCAAGTACATCAAGGTCAACGACACCTGGATGCAGGTGATCGGCGTGCTCACCCCGCAGGCCTCCGGCGATGCCGACGTGGAAGGCGCGCAGGCCGCCAACCGCAACAACCTGGTGATCGCCCCGCTCAACACGGTGATGCGCCGCTTCGAAGATAACACCAGCTATCTGAAGGACGAGATCGACGGCATCTACATGAAGGTCGGTCCTAACATCGATTCCATCGAGACGTCCAACGTGGTGCGCGCGATCCTCACCGCGACCCACAAGGATGCCGGGGACTTCACCGTGATCGTGCCCGCCGGGCTGCTCGAACAGCGCAAGCAGACGCAGATGATCTTCAACATCGTCATGATCTGCATCGCCGGCATCTCGCTGCTGGTAGGCGGTATCGGGATCATGAACATCATGCTCGCCACGGTGCTGGAGCGGACGCGGGAAATCGGTATCCGCCGCGCCATCGGTGCACGGCAGAAGGACATCGTGCGTCAATTCCTGACGGAGGCCGTGCTGATCTCCATCGCCGGCGGTCTGATCGGAATCGCGTTCGGTGTTACGTTGTCGAAGATCATTGCGTCGGCCGCGGGCTGGTCGACGCTGGTGACCGGTTCGTCGATCGGTATCGCGTTCGGCGTTTCCGTGTTCATCGGACTGTTGTTTGGTATTTATCCGGCCGTGCAGGCCGCAAAACTGGATCCCATCGAGGCCATTCGTTACGAGTAGAACTATGCTGTGTCGAACATTGATTGCAGGCATTTTCCTGGCGGCCGGCGCGTTTGCGCAGAAGTCGTCTTTCCCCAAGCCGGATTATTTCCGCGAGGCCTTTCAGAACGCGCAGACCAAAGTCGAGCTGAGGGACCCCGTGCGGCTGAAGGATTTTGTGGTCGACGGCAAGCTCGAGCTGTCGCTCAAACATTACCTGGAACTGGTGATGGCCAACAACACGGACATCCAGATCCAGTTGCTCACGCTCGAAGTCCCCAAGAACCAGATCATGGCGGCGTACGGCGCGTGGGATCCCACGGCGACCACGCGTTTCTCCACCACGCGAACCACGAGTCTGCCTACCAGCGCGTTGGACGTCCGGAATACGGCGGGCCCGAGCAAGTCGCTGAACCAGCCGTACAGCCTGGCCTATTCGCAAACGCTGGAGACGGGGACGCAATATACGGTGCAGTTCTCGGGAGCCAAATCCTCGCAAAGCAACGGCTTCAACTTCTACAATCCTTCGCTGACCTCGAACCTGAATTTCAATGTCAACCAGCCGCTGCTGCGCAACCGCGGCGCCTACGTGAACCGCATCCCGCTGATGAGCGCGCAGAGCAATTTCAAAGTATCGGAATTCGGCTTGCGGACGCAGCTCCTGAACCTGCTCAACACCGCCGAGGGCGCCTACTGGAGCCTGATTTCGGCCCGTGAAAATCTCCGGGTGCAGGAGAAGGCCCGCGACACCGCCAACGAGTACCTGAAGTACATGCAGCAGCAGTTGGACCTGGGCGCGATCTCGCCTCTCGACATCTATAACCCGCAGCAGAGCCTGGCGGCCGCCGACTTGCAAGTGTCTCAGGCGCGATTCAATCTTCGGTCCGCCGAAGACACGCTGCGCCACCAGCTCGCAGTCGATCTCGACCCCGATGTCCGCAAACTCCCGATCGTGCTCACCGAAACCGTAGACCTCGGTCCGGCCGAGTCCATGGCTGTGGATTCGGAGCAGGAAGTCGCCAAAGCGCTGGCCACCAACCCGGTGATCAAGTCGGCGACCCAGAGGCTGGATGTCGACGACCTGAGTATCCAGACCGCCAGGAACGGTCTGCTCCCGAACCTGACCCTGAACGCTGCATATACGGCCAACGGCCGCGGCGGCGTATACTATCCCAGCAGTTCCAGCCTGCTCGGCGGCGGCGCCGTGGTCGAGCCGATTCCCGGCGGGCTCGCCGACGCGCTCGGCCAGATGTTCGGATTCGGATATCCGACCTACCAGGCGGGCCTCACCCTGACCCTGCCGATCCGGAATCGTGCGGCCTCCGCGTCGATGGCCAATGCGCTGGTGCAGAAGAAGAACGATTCGCTCGTGCTGCGCAACCAGCAGCAGAATCTCCGGTTGAGCGTGCTCAAGGCCGTCACCTCGCTGGAAGGCGCCAAGGAACAGTTGAAGCTGGCCCTGACGCAGAGGGATTTCGCGCAAAAGAACGTGGACGCGGAGCTCCTGAAGTACAAGCTGGGCACGGAGATCAACCAGAACGTGATCTTCGCGCAACAGGCCTTCGCGCAGGCCGACCTGGCGGTGGTGAACAACCAGATCGGCGTGCGCGTGAGCTTGTTGAATCTGCTGACGCAGACCGGCGAGCTGCTCGACGAGCGCGGCATCGTCGTGAAGTAGGACAGACGATCGCCTTTTGTCGTCTGTCACCCAGCCCGCGCTTGAGTTAACTCTTCTTCAACGGCAGTATCGGCGTTCTCGGGCGGCTCGGGAATGCGATGAAGCCGTGATGCCGGTAGAATTGCTCGGCTTGTTCGTCCTGGGCATCGACGACCAGCGCGTAAACCGCAAGTTCCGAGCGATTGGCGCGATCGATGGCGTCCCACAGCAAAGCGGCTCCGAGCTGGAGACCCTGATAGGCTATTGCGGCTGCCAATCGTCCCAGACGCGCAACAGGAACTGAAGGATAACGCGGGAGACGTTTCGCCAGCGATGCCGGCATTTCCACGAGTGGGATGCCCCCCGCGGCGAGCGTGTAGAATCCCGCGATTCTGCCGGTGGAGGTCTCGCGCGCTACAAAGCAGGCGGTGGCGCGCCGGCGCACATCCTGCCCAACCTGCTGACGAAAGTATCGATCCAGCGCTTCAACCCCGCAGGCAAACTCCGTTCGATCGTGGCTTGACGAAAGCGGCTCAATGATGAACGTCATCGCGAAGATGCGATCAGGCGGGCATGGGCACGCTTCGCGCGCTTCAGCGCAGGCGCGGGAGCCGGCGGATTCAGCAAGAGCTCGATGAATCGCTGTTGATCTTCTACCGACAAGCGAATCACTTGGGATTCCTCTATGGTTCGGTGTGCCACCTCCTGCGCGGCGGCAACCACGAAATCGCTGATGCTGCGGCCCCGAAGTTGCGCCGCCCGCTTGACGACGCGCAGGGCCTCGGGCGCGATACGGGCTTCGATCCGCGCGGTTCGTTTGGCTTTTTGGGGCATCGCCGTATTCTCCTATACCATTACATTGTACGGGATTCTGCCGGACAGTTCATGCTGTGCTCCTGGGGAGGAATCGTTAAGACCGCCGGAGGCGCAGTACACTGGAAACACGGAGCGTCTCGCCCCTGATGCAAACGCTGTTTCTTGCGCTGCTGCTGGCGGCGGTATTCGGTCTCTTCGTTCCTTCGGCCCAGAGTCGGCTGCGGAGCGTGCTTCACGCCCAACCCGCGCGGATCTGGGCCTTGCCGTTTGTGTTGACGGCCATCTTCAGCGCGGCCTCCGCGCAGGCGGGCGCCTTCAGCGCAACCCTGTCACTCCTCGTCCTGGTCTACACCGCGGTCCCGATCGTCTGCGTCTTTCCCCTGGGCCCGGCTGGGAAGACGCCGCATGCCCTGGACTTCCTGGCGATCCTGCTGCTCTGGCTGCCGTTGGAATTCGCCGCGGGACAGGCGATGGTTCCGCGCCCGGCCCAAGGCTTTCTCCACAGCGTGGCGTACGGCATTGCCATCCTGTTAGCCCTGGTGCTGTTCCTGGGCTTCCGGGCGATACCTGGGATGAAGTACAGCCTCCCGCGTGCGAAGCGGGACTACTGGCTGCCGCTGGCGGCGTTTGCGATCGTCGCTCCGGTGCTGGCGGGCCTCGGAGTCGCGATCGGTTTCATTCCGCCTCCCCACTTCCCCGTTCAGACGGGCGGCAAGATGGCCGCCACCGGCGGGCAGATTTTCGCCGGCACCGCTCTGCCCGAAGAGATCCTGTTTCGCTCGCTGATCCAGAACCTGCTGATGCTCCGCTTCGGT
>JBGPKH010000079.1:0-20303 GCA_041485845.1 Bryobacteraceae bacterium | reverse complement strand
GTGCTCACGGAACTGGAGAAGGGCATCTGGTACGTGGACCTGACGCGGGCCCAAGACAAGGAGTTCGACGACGCGCTGCCGGATCTGGCCTCCGCGAAAGGCATCGTGTTCGACATCCGCGGCTATCCCCGTGTCACCGCGGCATGGTTCTCGCATGTGAGCAGGACGCCGCTGCGCAGTGCGCAATGGCTCGTGCCGCTGGTGGACCGGCCGGGCGAAATGACGTTCGAGCGCGGCGGCGAGTGGAACCTGCAACCGAAGGAGCCGTATCTCGGCGCAAAGAAAGTCTTCCTGACCAACGGAGGCGCCATCAGCTATGCCGAATCGACCATGGGGATCGTGGAGAACTACAAGCTCGGCGAGATCCTGGGCGAAACGACGGCGGGCACCAACGGCAACGTGAATCCGTTCGCGCTGCCCGGCGGCTACAGCATCACATGGACCGGCATGAAGGTCCTGAAGCAGGATGGCAGCCAGCATCACGGAGTCGGTATCCGGCCGACCATCCCGGTCAGCCGCACGCAGGCGGGCGTGGCCGCCGGGCGCGATGAGGTTCTGGAGCGCGGCATCGCCGTGCTGAAACAGTAACCTCAGCCCCAGACTTCCCGCGCCGTCTCGACAATCAGGCGCAGCTTGGCGACCTGTTCCTCGATGGTGAGAGCGTTGCCCTCCACGGTGGAGGAGAATCCGCACTGCGGGCTCAGGCAGATCTGTTCCAGGGGCACGAACTGCGCCGCCTGTTCGAGGCGTCGCTTCAGCTCGTCCTTCTTCTCGAGCGCGCCTTTCTTCGTCGTGACCAGCCCGAGCACTACGATCTTGTTCCTGGGGACGAATCGCAGCGGCTCAAACCCGCCCGAGCGCGCGTCGTCGTATTCCAGGAAGTACCCGTCCACCTGAAGCTCGTTGAACAGCGCTTCGGCCACGTGGTCGTAGCTGCCGGACGCCACCCAGGACGACCGGAAGTTGCCGCGGCACATGTGCGTACACACGGTCATCCCGGCGGGTTTGTTCCGCAGCGCCCGATTGATCAGCCGGATGTAGACCAGGTGCTGGCGATCTCGATCGCCGCCGATTCGCGCGACATACTCCCGCTGCGCCGGATCGTTCAGGTAAGCCAGGCTGGTGTCGTCGAGTTGCAGATAGGAGCAGCCGAGCTTTGCCAGGGCCTCGATTTCGGCGGCATAGACCTGGCCGAGGTCGTTCCAGAATTCTTCGAGATCGGGGTAGACGGCGGCATCGATCGCCGCACGCCCGCCGCGATAGTGCATCATGCTGGGCGAAGGAATCGTCAGCTTCGGGGTGGCCTTGGCGACCGACTTCAGATACTCGAAATCGGCACCGAAAATGCACTCGCGTAAGGCCAGTTTCCCGGTCACGTGGAGGGCCGGCGGGGTGAACTCGAGATCGCCCGCTTCGTTGTGGAACTGCACCTTCAGGTTGTCCTGCACCTTGCTCGCCCCGCCGATCCGGTAGAGAAAATCCATGTGCCAGGAGGCGCGGCGGAACTCGCCATCGGTCACGCCCTGGAGGCCGATACCCTCCTGCAAGCGGACGACTTCGCGAATCGCCACATCCTCGATGGCGCGGCGCTCGGCAGCCGAAATGCGGCCGTGCGCGTAATCCTCGCGGGTCTGCAGCACCGAACGCGGGCGCAGCAGGCTGCCCACGTGATCGGCGCGGAATGGCGGCTGGTTTCTCCAGGACATCGATCCCTATCTTACTCCGCTCCTTTTGATAAGCTGTACCACTATGAAGCGCGCTGCCCTGGCCGCCCTGATGCTGCCCGCCGTCTGTCTCGCGGAACCGCCTGCCGTATCCTGCGAGAGCCTTGCCACTGTGAAGATCGAACAAACCGCTGTTACGCTGGCGCAGCCGGTGGCCGCCGGAGCTTTCACTCCGCCGGGACGCGGCACTCAGGCCGGACGCGGCGGCGCGTTCGCCACCCTGCCGGCGTTCTGCCGCGTCACCGGCGCCATTCATCCGACAGCCGATTCGGACATCCGATTCGAAGTGTGGATGCCGCCGGAAGGCTGGAACGGGCGCTTCGAAGGCGTGGGGAACGGAGGGCTCGCGGGCAGCATCAGCTATCCCGCATTGGCCGCCGCGCTGCGCGACGGATATGCCGCTGGCAGCACCGATACCGGCCACACACAGGAACCGGGAGGCGAAGCGCGCTGGGCTCTCGGCCACCCGGAGAAGATCAAGGACTACGGGAATCGCTCCGTCCACGAAATGACGGTGAAGTCGAAAGCCATTCTGGCCGCGTTTTACGGGGCGGGCGCGCGGCGGTCGTACTGGAACGGCTGCTCGACGGGCGGCAATCAGGCTCTCTCGGAAGCGCAGCGCTATCCCGCCGACTACGACGGCATCCTGGCCGGCGCTCCGGCCAACTACATGACGCATTTGCAGGCCGGGGGCAACTGGATCGCGCAAGCCATCCATTCCGATCCCGCCACTATGATTCCGGCGAACAAGCTCCCGGCGATCGCGGGCGCGGTGATGGCCGCCTGCGATGCCGCCGATGGGGTCAGCGACGGCGTTCTCGAAGATCCGCGCACGTGCCGCTTCGATCCCGCGGCGCTCGCGTGCAAGGATGGGGATTCCGCGGACTGTCTCACGGCGGCGCAGATCCAGGGACTCAAGAAGGTCTACGACGGGGCGAAGAATCCGCGCACCGGCGAGCCGGTATTTCCCGGCTATATGCGCGGTGGAGAGCTGGGATGGGGATCGTGGATCGTGGGCACGGACGTGCCTCCGCGCAATGCGCAGCACGGCATCCAGGCGCCCTTCTTCAAGTACTTCGTGTTCGACGACCCGAATTGGGATTGGAAGACTTTCGACTTCGACAAAGGCGTGGCGCTGGCGGACAAGAAGGTGGGCGGCGACGTCAACGCCATCAACCCGGATCTCAAGAAGTTTCGGGATCGCGGCGGCAAGCTCATTCAGTATCACGGGTGGAGCGATCCGGCAATTTCTCCGCTGAACACCGTGAATTACTTCGTCAGCGTGCGGACCAAAATGGGCGACGCGCAGGATTTCTACCGCCTCTTCATGATGCCGGGCGTGGGGCATTGCGGCGGCGGTCCCGGTCCGAGCGAGTTCGATCGCATGGCGGTGATGGTGAATTGGGTGGAGAACGGAAAGGCGCCGGAGCAGATCGTGGCCGCGCACTCGGCGGGCGGCAAGGTGGATCGTACGCGGCCGTTGTGCGCGTATCCCAAGATCGCGAAGTACAGAGGCTCCGGCAGCACGGACGACGCTGCTAACTTCGTGTGTGCGGCGCCGTAAACCTCCTCAATCGGGAATTCTCAGGCGCCTCACCAGTTCCTGAAAGCGCGGATCGGAGCGGACCGAATCGAAGCGCGGGTCAAATTTGTCGAAGATCACCAGTTGCCGCCGGTCGTACGCCCTGGTGAGCCACTCGAAACCCCGGTTCTTGTCACCGAGTGCAAAGTACAGGAGGGCGTCCTCATGCTCTCCCCTGGAGGGATTACCCGCAGTCACCCGGCGAAGAATCGCAAGCGCGTCTTCGCGGCGGCCCGCGAGTGCATATGCTACGCCCAATACGGAAGACTTAGACAGGTCCGCGCCGCGAATCCGAAGCGATTGTTCGATCAAATCCACTGCCTCTTGTGCTTTGCCCGTTTGTAAATAAACTTCAGCCAGCCGCGTGTATGCCCCGAAGTTCTGCGAATCCAGTTCAATCGCTCGCTTGAACTGCGGCACGGCGGCGTCGTATCGCCGAGCTCGATACAGGACGCGGCCTAATGTCGAATGGATCGCCGAGGACACTGGATCCAATGCCACGGCCCGTTCCGCCTCTTGAATCGCCTGCGGAAAACGACCCAGCGTCATGAGCAGCACCGAATAGAAGTTGTGGGCGTCGAGGCTGTTCGGATCCAGATCAACGGCACGCTGATATTCCTTCTCCGCACCACTCCAGTCCCAGTCGTAATCCGACAGGATGTGTGCTCGACATGTGTGCGCTTCCGCCAGGTTTGGATCCAATTCCAATGCCTTAAGCGCGGCAGTTCTTGCCGGCGCCTCTACTTCGCGGAACCCCATACCGCCCCAAACTCCTCGCTCGATCCACGTGCGCGAAAGCAGCGCATATGAGGCGGCGAAATCCGGCTGAAGCTGGATCGCGCGATTGAAATGTCCGATGGCTTCACTCAGGTCCTTCTCGTTAAACTTCCAGCCGTGATACCGCCCCAGCAGGAAGGCCTCCTGCGCCGCGGGGTCGATGCTGTGCGCGGCGGTCAGGCGGGTGCGCTCTTCGGGTGTGACCTGGATGCGGATCTCCTGCGCGATGGCGCGCGCGACCTCGCCTTCCAGTTTCAACACATCGGAGATTTCGCGGTCGTATTCCTGGGCCCACAGGTGGCTGTCCGAAGATGCCCGGATCAATTGCGCGGAGATGCGCACCCGGCTGCCGGCCTTTTGGACGGAGCCTATGAGAATCGCGTCCACGCCCAACTCCTGGCCGATAGCGGGAAGCGGCCTGGTGGTTCCTTTGTAGCGCATCACCGAGGTGCGCGAGATCACCTTGAGTGCGTGAATCTGCGCCAGCCCCGATATCAGCGCCTCGGTCGTTCCGTCGGAGAAATACTCCTGGCTGGGATCCCCCGATAGATTCTGGAGCGGCAGCACGGCGATCGAGCGAATCGGATGCGTATCCGCGCGGCGAAGGTTGATTTGCCAGATAGCGGCCAGGCCTGCCACGACGGCCAGCGCACCGCTGGCCACCCAGAGCCGGAACGGCCCCTTGCGCCTCGCGGTCGCCGCCTCGCCTGTATGCCGCAATAGCCGGCGCAGATCCAGGACGAACTCGCGCATCGACTGGTAGCGCTCTCTTGGATCTTTCTCCAGCGCCTTGTCCACGGCCATGCGGAGGCCGATCGGGAGGCCGCTTGGGAGCGGCTGGGACGCGCCATGAATGACCGTCTGCAAGAGTTCCAGGTCCGTAGCGCCCTCAAACGGGCGCCGTCCGGCGAGCAGCTCGTAGAGCACTACGGCGAACGAGAAGATGTCGCTGCGCGCATCGAGCGGTTTGCCGGAGGCCTGTTCCGGCGACATATAGGCGATCGTGCCGACCACCATTCCCGGACGGGTTTCGCCGGCGGTGAGCGTACGGGTTTCCTCCTCCTGGCTCTTCTCGGTCAGCTTCGCCAGACCGAAATCCGCCAGTTTGGCATATCCATTGTTGGCTACCAGGATATTGGAAGGCTTGATATCGCGATGCACGATGCCGGCGTCATGCGCCACAGCCAATCCGTCGGCCACTCCCAGCACAAGGTCTAAGATGGCACGCCAATTTCGGTTTTCCCGCTGCGCCCATTCACTCAGGGTGCAGCCGTCGACGAATTCCATGACCAGGTACTGGCGGCCTTCCCATTCGCCCGCATCGAATACGGTAATGATGTGGGGATGGTTGAGCGAAGAAGCGGTTTGCGCCTCCCGCTGAAACCGGCGGCGGGCAGCCGCGTCGCCCAGTTCCTCAGCCAGAAGCTTCACCGCCACTGGCCGATTGAGCTTTGTATCGTGGGCACGATAAACCACGCCCATGCCGCCTTGACCAATCTGCGACACGATCTCGAACAAGCCCAATCTATCGCCCGGGGAGATGGACATCGATTTCAAGATCAGTCTATCGCAGGGGCGGTACTAAGCGGCGCGGACCCAGGCCCGAGGCATCCAGCAGCAGTTGCACGAAGTGGGAGACTCCCGGCAGACGCAGGCACGCGCCGGCGAAGGCCCATCCCAGGTGAATGTGCTCGAGCCCGCGGGCAAAGGCGCGGACGCCTTCTTCGGGTTCGGCGCCATCCATCGGGTCGTAGGTGATGCGCCGCAGGTCGCGCGAAGGGTGCAACTCGGCCGCCACAATTTCGAGCGCGACGGTCTTGCGCGAATCGAACCAGCGGCGCACTTCGGAGCAGGGCCCGCAGGTCTCCGCGACATAGAGGCGCGCGCGCGGAAGTGTCGGATCGTGCCAGGGGGTCCAACGCAAGCGCCATGGATGGACGTGCTCGCGATACCGCCGCCATGCGTCGCCGAAGCGGACCTTCAAGTCTTCGCCCTCGTCCCAATTGGCGAGCCCCATGCTGTACAGAAACGACATGACGCCGCCGATGGCCAGCCACGGATTGCGCAGCACAGCGCTCCACGCGGTCATCGACAGCGAGCAGGAAAGTTGCATGGGGTTGGCCAGGTAGCGATAAAATCCGCTGGTGACCAGGCGCTTCGGTGGATCGTAGGGGATGGGAGTTCCCCCGCCGCGCCAGGCGAATTCCTGGACTGCCGATATTCCGAGAACGCCGAGCAGCGCCACTCCCTGAAGCGCGATCTGCGCGGCGGCCGGCGGCAGGGAGAGCAGCGCGTCCCACCCGCGCCCGGGCCGCAGCGCGAAGACTATCTCGGGGATCAGGAACAGAAACACGCCCGCCGAGGTCAGGACGTGCAGCACCGCGCGCGCGCCCAGGCGGCGGTCTTGGAGCGTCCAGCGCGCAAAGAGCAGCGAGGGAATCAATACCAACGCCACCGCGAAGAGCTCGCCGATCAACCATCGTTCGCCGAGTTCCACCACCGGCCGGCACGCCGGCATGAGCGCCAGATCGAGAGCAACGAAGACGGCCACGACGAGCGCAACCCGCGTGCGGCGGAACGCCAGGATCGGGATCACGCCCCAGAGCACCGACCAGCCGAGCAGCAGGTCCAGGGGCATGCCGCGCAACAGGCCGCCCTCGGCCGAGAACCGCCACCAGCCGAATCGCAGGTTGCACAATTGCAGGGCAAGCAACGACGGCAGCGTCCAGGCGAAGCCAACCAGTCCGGCGGCGAACAGCCGCGGCTCCCTCGGCCGCGCGAACGACAGCAGGACAGCCGCGGTGATCGGCAGGTACAGGGCCATGAAGCGCACGGCGGTAGCGCGATCCATGAGCGTCTACTCGCTGCGCTCCGCGGCGGCCGGAACGGCATTGGCCTGGATGAGGTATTCCGCCGAAAGCCGTACGGCATAGCGCTCCCATGGGCGGAAGTACCACGCGGGGTCGAGGCGTCTCTCGAAGTGCAGCGTCCAGGTGACGCGCGTGTGGCCGGCATCCAGGGCGGTCCACTGAGTTTCGGAAGACTGCCAACCGAGCCAGAGAGCGATGTGGCTGCGATCCTTGACCTTTTCAAACCGCACGTAACCCGGCCGCGATTCGGATGCGCGCAGAGTGAGGTCGCCGGCATGGCCCTCGCCGCCCGCGAAGTGGATGGTGCGCGTGGCGCCGGCTTCGAGGCCGGTTCCGTTGGCTTCGGTGGGACGGGGAAATCCGATGCGCCCGAACAACGGAATCGGGAGGTCGACCCGCGGGCTGCGCGCCAGCGCGCGTGCCACCTGCTCCATCGAAGCGGAAACCACTTGCGACGCGGTGACCGTCTCGTCGCGGCGGAAGGACAGGCGCGGCGATGTTCCCTCCATGCTGAGGGGAATCAGGATCGCCACCAGACAGGAGATCGTCACATTTCTCTTATCGCGGCCCCAGTCCACGAACGCGCCGATCAACAGTCCGACCAGGTAGAAGATAGGCGAGGCCATCAGGACGCAGATGAAGCCTTCGCCGAGCACCGGTCCCGAAATCAGAAGGGCCAGCGTGATGCCCTTGACGATCGCGCCCTTGGCCGTCCGGGCCTTGGGCGTCATTGCCAGAAAAATGGCGATCACCGCCGGCATGCCGATGAACAGCAGGGAGGTCTGCACCATGCGGTGACTGACGATGAGCCGGTACGCGATGCTGCCGGCGGTCACCGCCACGATCAGGAAGATCAGGCTCCATTGCGAACGGCTGAGATTGAACATGTTCAAATTATGCGCCGGCAGTGGGGTGGAGTCAAGCAAAAACTGAACGCGTTCGAAAACTGGGCGCCCCTCGCCCCGGCGTTACCATGTTGCATATGCTAACCCGCCGGCGCTTCTGTATGTCCGCCTCCGCGTTCCTGGGGGCGCCCGCCACGGCCGCGCCCGGCGAGCGCTCGATCCTGCTGACCGCCGCGCAGGCCCAACGCATGCGCGACGCGAAGCCGCGGGAGGCGGTCCGTAAGAGTGCCGATGCGGCGTTGAAAGCCGGCCCCTGGAGCGTGACCACGCATCGTCCGGAAAACGTCGACGCCGGTCCCCACGACTACTACAGCGAGGGCCCTTACTGGTGGCCCGACCCCAAGAACCCCAAGGGCCCCTACATCCGCAAGGATGGCGAGCGCAATCCCGCGCGTTTCATGGGCAATCGCAGCGACCTGGGCAACATGTGCTCGGCCGTGCTTTCGCTGGGGATGGGGGCATACCTGCTCAAAGACAAGCGCTGCGCGGAACACGCGTCGCTGGTGCTCTCCACGTGGTTCGTGGACCCCCAGACGCGCATGAATCCCAATCTGGAATTTGGGCAGGCGGTGCGCGGCCACAATACCGGTCGCGGCACCGGCATCATCGACACCGTATCGCTGATTCACGGCGCACAGGGCGTGGCGCTGCTCGAACAGGACAGCCTGCTCGACGCCAAGGTGGTGGACGGCGTACACCGCTGGTTCGTCGACTACCTGCGCTGGATGACCACCAGCAAGAAGGGGCTCGACGAGAAGAAATCGAGCAACAATCACGCCACTTGGTGGACGGCGCAGGCAGCGGCCTATGCCACGCTGGTGGGAGATGCCGCCGCGAAGACCATGGCGTGGGACCACTACAGGAACTACCTGGTGCCCACGGAAATCCAGCCCGACGGCAGTTGCCCGAGGGAGGAGGCGCGCACGCAGTCGCTGAGCTATTCGGCGATGAACCTGGATGCGTTCGCGGTGCTCTGCCGCATCGCGGAGACCAACGGCGTGAGCCTCTGGAAATACCGCACGCCGCAGGGCCTCGGGATCGAGACGTCGTTCCGTTACCTGATGCCGTTCGTGGCGCATCCGGAGACGTGGCGCAAGCAGCAGATCACGAAGTACAACTCGGATGGCACCATCTTCCCCGCGCTCGCCGGTGCGGCCCTGCATGCCGGCGATCTGCTGACGGCTTACCGCGCGTTGCCGCGGTCAGAGTCGCCGTGGGTGCAGTTGGTGGATCTGGCGGTGACAGTTTAGCGCCGATCAGGAACCCCCTCCGGGGTTTCGCGGACATCGCTCGAGCAGCACCTTGCAGGAAGCCTGATGGAGATCCTGTTCCTCGGTTTCCGCAATGTTCCGTTCACCTGCTCGCATTGACGCCACGTGTGATAGCCTTGCATACATGAATCGCAGGAAATTCTTCTCTGCTTCCGGCGCCGCCGCGGCCGCGCTGGCCACCACGCCGGCGGTGCCTGCCGCGCCGGCCAAGCCGATCCTGATGAAGCTCGGCTGCCAAAGCTCTCCCACCAACGAAACGCACCTCAAGTACTTCGCCCGCTACGGCGTGCGTAACATCTGCGGCTACCCCCAGATCGCCGACGGCCGTCTCTACGCCACGGTCGACGAGCTCAAGACGATGCGCGACCTGGCCGACAAGAACGGCATCAGCATCGATTGCCTCGCACCTCCGTTCCTGTCGTCCAGCCACATCGACCGCGAGAGGCACCCCGCCATCATGCTCGCGCAGAGCCCCGAGCGCGACCGCGACATCGAGTCGCTGCAAACCATGATCAAGAACTGCGCCGCGGCGGGCATCCCGGCGATCAAGTACAACATGAGCATCCTCGGCGTCATACGCACCGGCCGCTCGCCCGGCCGCGGCGATGCCTCGTACAGCACCTGGCGCCTCAAGGACGCGCATCCAGACCCGCCGGTCACGCGCGCCGGAGTCGTCAAGGCCGACCGCTTCTGGGAGCGCATCACCTATTTCCTGGAGCGCGTCATTCCCGTCGCCGAAGAGTACAAAATCCGGATGGCATGCCACCCCCACGATCCCGGCGTCCCTCCCGAGGGCTATCAGGGCGTGGACCGGGTTCTCGGCACGGTCGAAGGGTTGAAGAGATTCATCACCATCAAGGCCAGCGCCTATCACGGCATCAACTTCTGCCAGGGCACCGTTTCCGAAATGCTGCGCGACCCCGGCAAGGAAATCTACGACGTGATTCGCTACTTCGGGTCGCGCCAGAAAATCTTCAACGTTCACTTCCGTAACATTCGCGGGCATCGCGACGATTTCGTGGAGGTCTTTCCGGACGAGGGCGACATCGATTTCGTCAAGGCCATTCAGGTTTATCGCGAGGTCGGCTACCCCTACATGCTGATGCCCGATCACGTGCCGCAGGCGCCGGGCGATCCCGGCGGACTCCAGTCCTTCGCCTTTTGCTACGGATACATCCGCGCGCTGCTGCAAGCCATGGAACGAATGACGTGAAGCGTGGGTTCCTGCGAAGCTGCGAAAGAATCGGCCGCAGGCGGGCTCGGCAGGCGAAAGCGCCTGCCCCACCTCTGAAGGCGCGGGATTTGTTGTGGTGGCGCAAGCTGGCGGTCGCGGCTCAGTTACTGGCGGTCGCTCCGGCGATGGCCGCGGGCCCGACCTTCTCCCATGACGTCGCTCCGATCCTCTACCGCGAATGCGTGTCGTGCCACCGGCCCGCGGGAGTCGGCCCGTTCAGCCTGATGCCCTACCCGGACGCCGCCAAACGCGCGAAGCTGATCGCCGCCGTCACGGCGCGTCGCTATATGCCTCCCTGGCTGCCGAGCGAACCGCATTTCCAGCACGAGCGCCGGCTCAGCCCGGCGGAAATCGCCACTCTCGCGCACTGGGCAGACGCCGGCGCGCCCGAAGGCAACGCGGCCGAGACTCCCCCGCCGCCCAAATTTCCGGAGGGCTGGCAATTGGGCAAGCCGGATCTGGAAGCGCAGATGCGCACCGCCTTCGAGGTGCCCGCCGAAGGCGCCGACGAGTACCGCTGTTTTGCGATCCCCACCGCGCCCGGCCGCGACCGTTGGGTGAGCGCGCTCGACATGCGCCCCGGAAACCCCAGGGTGGTGCATCATGCCATCCTCTTCCAGGACATCAGCGGTACCGCGCGCAAACGCGATACCGGTACAGGGTATTCATGCTTTGGTACTCCCGGATTCCTCCCGGCGCGCGGACTGGGCGGGTGGACGCCGGGCTCCATCCCGGCGCGCATGCCGGATGGGATTCCCGAACTGCTGCACGGAGGGGCGGACCTGGTGCTCCAGGTCCACTACCACCCTACTGGCAAACCGGAAACCGACCGCACGCGGCTGGCGCTCTACTTCACCGATCAGAAACCGCGGCGCCGGGTCATGGATCTTCCGCTGGGATCGAACCGCATCGACATCCCGGCGGGAACGCGTAACTACAAGGTGACCGATCATTTCACCACTCCGGTGGACGTGGACGCGCTGGGCATCAATCCTCACGCGCACTATTTGTGCCGGGAGATGTACGCGTATGCGGTCCTGCCGGACGGAACGCGGCGCACCCTGATTCGCATCCCCGACTGGAACTTCAACTGGCAGCAGCAGTACACCTATGCGGAGCCACTATGGATGCCGGAAGGCACCCGAGTGGAAATGGAGTTCACGTACGACAATTCGCAGGAGAATCCGCGCAACCCGAACCATCCGCCGAAGCGTGTGGTGTGGGGACCCGGGAGCACGGACGAAATGGCAGGGCTACATATTGCAGTAACGCCTGTGCAGGAGAGCGACGCCGAAGATCTCTCGCAGGCGCTGTGGGGCAAGATGATGCGGCAGTTGGGCGGCGGGTTGTACCGGCGGCCCAAGTAGTGGCTACGTCCGTACCACCGCGACCGGTCGAATCGGTGACGCGGTTGCACCCTGAATCTTCAGCGGCAGCGCTACAAAAGCGAACTCGTAGGCGCGGGCTACCGCCAGTTCTTCCAAATTGAGGCATTCGATAATGTGCACGCCCGACTCTACCAGCAAATGCACGTGTACCGGCATCGAGGGATTCGGCGCCTTCTCGAACGCCACGGTATCCGAGCCTACCGCATACACTCCCCGCCGGCTGAGCCATTGCCCGCCGCCGATGGCCGGCCCGGGCCCGTGTACCGAAGAGATGAACTTCACGGGATCTCTGAACCAGGCCGCCCAGCCGGTGCGCAGCAGCACCACGTCGCCTTTGTGGATCTCGACACCCTGAGCCAGAACCGCCGCGTCCAGATCCGCCGCCGTAATTTCGTAATCCCGAGCGAGAGCTTGTGTGCCGAGCAGGCCCGCGATGTCCAGCATTACGCCGCGCCGCAGGATCGGCGGAACGGTGTCTATGGAATACTTCCGCAAGCCCCCGGCGTACGACTGCACCGCCGCCGCCTCCTCGCCGCCATACAGTTTCCCTCCGCAGGAGAAGTGACAGAGGGCGTCGATGTGGGTGCCGACGTGACTGCCCATCGCGATGGCGTCGGAGGCCGAACTGTTGCCGTTCGGCCCCAAGTACTCGCCGTGCTGTTTCACCAGGCTGAACAGGAACGGCGGATGCGCCGGATGGTGCGGCATGCCGATGAAATACGGCTGCGCCAGGTCATAGACCTTGGCGCTGGAAAGCAGGTCGAGGAGTTGGTCCATCAGAACTTGTATAGCAGACCGAACTGCATGATGCGCGGCAGGTAGAACATCGAACCGATCACCCCGAAGGTGCTGGAGTTGATGTTCTGATCGCCCGCATAGAACGTAGCGTGATTCAGGGCATTGAACGCGTCCATGCGCAGCTCCACATTGTGGCGCTCGGTAATCTTGACGGTCTTCAGCAGGCTCATGTCGATACCGAAGGTCCACGGCCCCGAGAATAGGCGGCGCTGCAGAACGCCCAGGGTGCCGGCGCCGGGATTGTAGAAGACCTGGCCCTGAAAAGCGGCTTCGCCATCGACGTTCACGCCGGTGCCATCGGTGTTGATGGCGGAAGGCGAGACAATCACGGGACCGTTCCCGGTCATCTGGAACTTGACCACGTTGTCGAGTTGCGACTTGGTCAGGCTGGTGTTGGCGGTGTTGTAGTACGACCGCGCCGCCCGGTTCAGCGTGCCGCGTCCCGACGTGATGGAGAACGGCGCGCCGGATTGCCACACCATCGTGCTGCCCAAAGTCCAGCCGCCGATCACCCGGTCGAGGGGCTTGTATCTCAGGCGGTGGCCCGCGCCGAACGGAAGCTGGTAGTATCCGAACGCCTTGATCATGTGGTTGAGGTCGAAATTGGCGCGCGAGCGCTCGAGCCCGGGATTATTGAAGTCGAGGAAGGCCTGGAACCGCGTCTGCAAATCTCCATCGCCGTCGCTCAACACTTTGGAGAAGGTGTAATTGGCCTCCAGGCTGAGCCCCGAACGCGTGCGGTGTCGCGCCACGAGTTGCAGCGAGTTGTAGCTGGAACTGGAATAGTTGGTCAGCATGTCGGCGAGCAGCGCGTTCGGATTCCGGAAGAAGTTCACCGATCCCTGCAGGCCGTTGGTCTGATAGATGGTGGCGAGCTCTCCCACTTCACCCGTCTGCAGATAGAATTGCACCGTGCCGTTGTTCAGCAGGCCGCGCTGTCCCAGCTTCGGAAACACCGTGAGCTGCTGGCTGCCGGGGATGCTGGCGTTGAAGTTCGGGTTGAACACCCCGGTCTTCGCCTGCGCCAAATATCCATTGTTTTGCGCGCGCAGGAAATCGGCGAGGAACCCGTTCTCCACCACCTGGACCTGGTTGAAATCGAATGCCCGATAGGCGCCCACCACGTGATTGCCGACATAGCGCGCCTCCAGCACTGTGCCTTTGAAATCGTGCTGGATCCCGATCGAATACTGCTGCACGTAGGGCCGGTGCAGGTTGGGGTCGATCGACGTGATCCCGCTGAAGGGATCGTTGACGTAGTTGTCGGATGCTTTGATCGGAACCTGATAGGCCGGCCGAAAGATCTGCGGCACGCCGGTAGCCACGCGGTCGGAGAGCCCGATATCGGTGGCGATGCCTTGCAGCCCCTCGTTGTGAAAGGCCATGTTCTCCGGGGCAATCAGTTCCTGGTCGTTGACATAGTGGATGGCGTAACCGCCGCGCACGGCGGTCTTGCCGTTGCCGAAAACATCCCACGCAAACCCGGCATTGGGCGCGAAGTCCTTCCATCGCCGGTTATACCAGGGACGTCCCACCGATTTCCCAGCGAAGTCGAACGTGGCGTCGGACATCAGGGTCTGGACCAGACTGCCTTTGATCACCGGCAGCAATTCGAGCGAGTCGCGCTCATCGGCCACTCCGGGCAACTGCCAGCGCAGCCCGAGCGTCAGGGTAAGGCGCGGCGAGAGCTTCCACTTGTCTTGCACATATAAATCGTAGTCGTTGAGGCGCAGGTGGCGGAGGTAGGGAGCGCCGTCGACGAAGCCCGAGGTGCGGCTGGTCACGTTCAGAGTCTGGCTGTAACTGTCGATGTAGCCGCCCAGCGATGCCAGAAGCGCGTTGGCGCTGCCCAGGTCGGTGCTGCCGATGCCCGGCAGGTTGTTGCGCGTGAGTGCCGGCTGGCCCGTGCCCATCCCCAGGAAATACGCGGGGACCACACCGGCCGAATCGTAAGTGCGCACCCGGATGTTCTGGCCATGGAAGCCGAATTGGATGTAGTGGCGGCCGCGCTGCCAGGCCGCGTCGTCGGAGAGCGCGAAGGTGTTGGTGGTTCTGCCCTGCGGCTGAAACTCGTTCACCGGATTCGAGTAGAGCATGCCCGACAGATAGTACTTCCCGAACTGCTGCGAGTTGAAAAAATAGCCGTAGGTGAGATTAAAACCGGCCCGTACTTCGTTGGTCAGGCGGCCGGAGGGCGTCCAGCGCCACGAGGTCGAAACGAAATTCGCGTGGTTGAGATTGTAAGCCTTGGGAATCAGCGAGTAATCGTTCTCCGCGTCGGGCCGGTCCAGGTTGTCGCGATTCCACAGGTACGATCCGCTGATGGCATGTCTGGTGGAGAGGTTGTAATCGAGCTTGCCCGTCACGTTGTCGCGGGTCTGGTTGTCGCGCTGGTTGAAGCGGTAGCCCCCGGTATTCAAGCCGTCGCCGACCTGGAGATTATTGATGAACTGCGGCCCGGGAACCTGGTTGAGCAGATTCTGCATCGTCGGGTCGATGGTCGTAATGCCGCGCAGCCCGAGCACATTCACCTGGCGCAGAGTCCCGCCCGTATCGCGATAGGAAAAGATACCGCTGCGCGCCGGCGCCGTCAGGATCAGGGCATCGGCGCCGATCTGCTGGTGCGCGCGAACCGATTCGTAGTTGAAGTAGAAGAACAGCTTGTCCTTGCGGATGGGTCCGCCGAGCGAACCGCCGAACTGGTTCTGGTTGAGGAAGGTGCGCGGAACGCCGGCCTGGTTGCTGAACCAGTCGTTGGCCGAAAAGTAATTATTGCGGTTGTACCAGAACGCCTCGCCGTGAAACTGGTTGGTGCCGGAAGGCGTCGACATGGCCGTTTCGGTGGCGCCCCCGAAAGCCGCCGCGTTGGCATTCGACGTCACCACGGTCATTTGCCGCACCTGGCCCATCAGCAGCTTGTTGGGTGAATAGTCGAGCGCGTTGTCCCGGATGTAATTGTCCTGGACATTGATGCCGTCCAGGGTCACGTTCGAATACGATGTGCGCAGGCCATTGATGACGGTGGTCGAGTTGCCGTTCGAGACCACTCCCGGCTGGGTCTGCAGCACCGAGAGCACGTCGCGGTCCAGAATAGGCAGATTGTGGATCTCCTCCGTGCTGATGGTTCCGGAGATCTCCGCGTTGGCGGTTTCCACGCCCTGCACATCCGCTGTGACGTCCACCGAGGTCGAGACCGTGGCCACCTGGAGCTTGATTCCCGGCACGTCGGTTTCCCGGGCGGCGTCCACCGTAAGCCCGCGGATGATGGTTTTGACGAAGCCTTTGGCGTTGACCGCGAGATCGTATTCGGCCGCACGCACGCCGATGAAATTGAACAGCCCTTCCGGGGAGGTCTTCACCGTAAGCAGCGGTTTCTTGCCGCCGGCGAGGTAGAGCTCCACATCGGCGCCCGGAACGGCGGCGCCGGAAGCGTCCACCACCGAGCCCGAGACGCGGCCGGAAGACTGGGCGCTTACGGGAAGCACCTGAAGCAAAGACAGAATCAGCAACCCACACGCGATTCGCATATCTCTATTGAACCCTAAATTTAGACGCCCGGCGCGCGGAAACGTATGTTAACAACAGTGGAGCCGGTGTGGGTCTACCGGTTCTCGAGCCTGTCGAGCCGTTGCTCGTGGGCGACGATGATGTTGCCCAAGCGGTTCATGGTGTCCATGAGCTGGGCGAGGCGGTCTTCACTCACCCGCTGCATGCCGCCAAGGTTTTCGACGGTTTGAGCCAGGGCTTCATGACGCTCGGCGATGCGGGCCATGGTTTGTTCGATATGTTCCCATCGTTCTTCGGGCGTCATGGGCTCTCCCCTTTATTGTACGTCCTTGGGCAGCGCGCTCGACAGAAACTCGCTGAAATCGTGCTTCAGCTTGCTGTGCGAATCGCTGTCGATGTAGAGCATGTGGCCGGACTGGTAGAAGTCCCAGGTGATGTTCTTGTGCATCTCGGGATTGAGGCCCATGTGGTTGAAGGTGTACTCGACCGCGTAGTACGGGGTCGCCAGGTCGTAGTAGCCCGCGGCGATCATCACCTTCATGTAGGGGTTCTTCGCCATGGCGCTGCGCAGCAGGCTGGTGGTGTCGCCGAAACCGTTCTGCACGTTGTAGTCCCAGGGCTGCACGCCCCCGCTGGGATAATAGAACATGTCGGTCTTGTAGCCCAGCTCGGTGCGGATGTAGTTGGTGAACATCGCCGAGAACGGCGGCGTGATGAGCGTGCTCGACGGATCGAACTCGCTGGTCTCTCCGACATTCATCGAAGCCGGCCCGGTGAGGCGTCCGTCGTAGCGTCCGATGGACAGGTGCTTGTCGCGCAAAAGCTGGCGCGCGAAGTGGCCGACGTCCCAGCGCAGGTTGCTCTCGTCGATGTAGCGCGCGTCGAGGCCGGTGTACCGCACCAGCTTGTCCGTCACGGTCTTGCGCTCGACCGCGGGCAGGTCGTCCCCCTTGGCCAGCGCGGTCGAGTATTCGCCCAGCGCGAAGCCCTCCACTTCCTTGAGGAACGATTTCAAGTCCTTGCGCTGCAAATCGGCCGCGACCTTCTTGTGATACCAGGCGTCGGCGGCATAGGTGGGCAGTTCCAGCTCGTATACCAGGTCGTCGCTGCGGCTCCAGATGGTCTCCAGGTTGAGCGTGGTTCCGATCAGCACCACGCCGTTGAACGCGATCCCGCGGTCGATCAGGTAACCCGCCAGGCCCGCCGTGCGGAAGGTTCCGTAGCTCTCGCCGGCAATGAACAGCGGCGAGACCTGACGGTTGTTGCGCACGATGTACAGGCGCATGAACTCGCCCACCGACTGGATGTCGCCCTGCACGCCGTTCATCCGCCGCGCCACTTCCAGCGTCTTGGCGCGGCTGTACCCCGTGCCTACCGGATCGATAAACACGAGGTCCGTCTTATCCAGCCACGTGTTCGGATTGTCTTTCAACTGGTAGGGCGGCGGCGGCATGCTGCCGTTGGGCATCAGCTTGGGACTGCGCGGCCCCATGCCGCCCATGTGCACCCATAACGACGCCGATCCCGGTCCGCCGTTGAAGCAGAACGTCAGCGGACGCTTGGAGGCGTCGGCCACTTCGTCCAGCGTGTACGCCATGTAGAAGATGTGCGCTTCGGTATCGCCGGAGGCATCCTTCAGCGGCATCTGGGCGGCAGTGGCGGTGTAGTTGATGGGCCTGCCGTCCACCGTCATCGTGTGGTGCGTCACCACCGGGGTTTCATCGATCTCGCCGCCGATCGCGGGACCGGGGCCGGCCACGCCTCCCCGTCCGCGGCCACCTGGTACGGCGGGAGTCTGGGGCGCTGTAGGAGCCGGCGTTTGCGGTTGCGCAGCCCGGCCCTGGGCCTGAGCCTGCGGTACCTGGCTGGTAAACAAGAAAAGAAGCAGCGGCGCAATCATCATGGTTTCACCTCTGATTTTGACAACCGCTTGCTCGCCAAAGCGCGAGGATCGTCGGAATCGGCATGCTGAGCCGAGCGCGTAAGCCAGCGGTATACAGGACGGCATCTTATTTCACAGCATAACGCGCTCACACCGCATTCGAAATCGAGGGCAGCGGGAAATCGGTGGCGGCCAGCGCCGGCGCAATCCTCATCCCGCCCCCTAACCCTGTAACCCCCGGTGACCCCCGTGACCCCCGCAGCGATTCCGTAAGGTCGGAATCGGTCCGGGCCGAAGACCATTCATTCTGAGCGTCTTGCGGTGCTGCCTTCAGTTCCGGTCATTTTTCAAATCTCAAAAACCTCTTGACTTTAGCCGGTTCTGACACTATTACTAGTGTCACATAGCAATGCCCAGCGATCCCGACCTCGATTTGCGCGGCAGACTCATCCGCAGCCTTGGTTCTCTGCGCGACATGCTGCCGGGCTCCTTCGTCGTACGCCAACGCGCCTGCGGCCGCCCCAACTGCCGTTGCGCCGACGGCAAGAAACTGCATGCGCAGTATCAGATTTCCGTCCTGGTCGATGGCAAGCCCAAAGCCTTCAACGTGCCTGCCACGTTGCTCGACCAAGTCCGCAAGCAGGTCCAGATGCGCGATCGTTTTGATGCCGCCGCAGCTACCATCTGCCTGAGGAGATTCCTCAAACAAAAGGAAGACCAATAGGCTTGTCCCGGCGCCAGTTTGAGGCTTATCTCGACAAGCTGTTTGACTTCTCCAAACGGGTTGGCGCTCTGCCGGAAGGGCGCCAGTGGCCGCAGCATCCCTGGAAGAAAGTCTTTGATGCCGTCTTCTTGGGGGCGGCCATGCAGGTGCCCAGTCTGCTCCAGATCGAAGCCGAGTGCCGCAATGGAGCTTTGGCCAAGCGGATTGGACCGATCAGTGATGACACCGTCGGCTATGCGCTGCAACGGCAGTCTCCCGAGCCGGTCTTCGCGCTCGGTTGTGAAGTCGCCCGCCGCCTGAAACGCAACGGGGTCCTCCGCTCGGACTGGTCCAGGGGGCTGGTGGTGGCCGCCGTGGATGGAATCGAGATCTGCAGTTCCTTCGCCCGTTGTTGCGACGCCTGTATGCACCGCGAGGTGCAGCACAAGGTGCGCGGCGAGATGCGGACCGATCTTCAGTATTACCATCGCCTGGTCGCGGTCACGGTCGTCAGCACGCCGTTTCCGATTCCGCTGGGCATTCGTTTTCAGAAGGACGGCGAGGCAGAAGTGCCCTGCGCATTGGCACTACTGCAGGATCTGGTCGGCCAGTTGGGCCGTCGCTTTGTAGACCTCCTGGTGGGCGATGCGATCTATCTCCAAGCGCCCTTTGTCAAAGAGGTGGAAAATTTGGGTCTCGACTGGGCCTTCACGCTGAAAGAGAATCAGCCCGATTTACTGCGCGAGGCGGAGCGCTTCACCGCCGGCCCTCCTGCGGCGGTTGAATCGGAGCGAGATCGGGAACTCCGCCTGTGGCACCTGCCGGAAGTCGACTGGCCCGTCGCCGATCGCCTGGTGCGGGTTGTCAAAACGGTTCGCCTCGACCACAAGCGAGAGGTCACCATCAGCCAAGATGGCGCGCATCGAAAAAAAACCAAGACCGACGTGACGGAAGAGAGCACCAACTTCTCTGCCGCCAATTTCGAACTCGGCTCGATTTCTCCGCTATTCATCTATCAACTGGGCCGCAGCCGTTGGCGTATCGACACCGAAGTGTTTCAGACCCTGACTACGGACTGCCACCTCAAACATCCTGCGGTCCACCAAAGTACGGCGCTCGTGGTGCATTGCGCCCGATGACTTTCCGTAGTATGCCCTTAGAACATTTCTATCGACTGGAGCCTCGCGCTTGGCAACTCGCAGCAGAGTATCGGTCCTGCCGCTTTACGTGGCCGCTCTCCGAGCTTGCTTCTGGCGGCTGGCCTGTTGGGATTCATGCTGCCGAACGTGATCTTGCAGCGCATGGTGAAGCGCTATCGCCGGAAATTGCAGGTGGCCTTGCCCGACACGGTCGATCTGCTCGGCATCGTGCTCGGCACCGGTCTGGCGCTCGACCAGGCGATGGTGCGCGTGAGCGAGGAAATGGAGTACATCTACCCCGATCTCGCCGGCGAATTCGCGACCGTCGTCATGCAGGTGCGCGCCGGACAGGAGTGCGGCACGGCCTTCACCCAGTTCGTGCGCCGGACCGGAGTGGAAGACATCAAGTCGCTCTCCGCCATGATCGTGCAGAGCGAGAAATTCTGCACCAGCCTGGCGCAGGCGCTGAAGGTCTACGCGGACGCCCTGCGCACCCGCCGCCGCCTGCGCGCCGAGGCCGCGG
>JBGPKH010000078.1:0-20358 GCA_041485845.1 Bryobacteraceae bacterium | reverse complement strand
GCCTGGATGGACTTGGCTGCCAAAAGCTCCTGTTCGAGGCTGCGCAAGCGCAACTGGGTATCCAGGGCCTGCTGAAAAGTCCCCGCGAACAGCATGCGGCGGGCCGTGCCGAACTCGGTGTAACCCAGGTGCTGAATCCCGATCCAGGCGGCGGCGCCGAACAGCACGATTACGACGCCGGCTATTTGATTACTGGTGACCACGCTTTGCAGCAAGGAGAGCAGCGCGGCTACGCCGGCTACGCCGTACAGCACGAGTGCAACGCGCCGCGGAGTGAAGCCGCGATCGAGCAGCCGGTGGTGGATATGGCCACGGTCGGCGCCGAAGATGGGTTGGTGCCGCAGGAACCGCCGAACGATGGAAAGGCCGGCATCGAGAAGCGGAATTCCCAATGCCATGAGGGGGGCGGTCATTCCCAAAATGGTCGCCGACTTCTGGCCCCAGACCACGCCGAAGGACCCCAGCAGGAATCCGATCATGAGGCTGCCGGAATCTCCCAGGAAGATGGACGCCGGGTTGAAGTTATAGCGCAAAAATCCGAGAAGGGCTCCGGCAAGGGGAGCGGTGGCCATGGCGAGGAGCGTATTGTCATGCAACAAAGCGGCGATCAGCATGGTGGCGGTGGCAAACAAACCCACGCCGGAAGCCAGTCCGTCAACCCCATCGATGAGGTTAAAGGCATTGGTGCATCCGATGAGCCAGATGACGGTGACCAGCAGGCTGGCCCAGCCA
This sequence comes from Bryobacteraceae bacterium, assembly GCA_041485845.1. Classification (GTDB taxonomy): domain Bacteria; phylum Acidobacteriota; class Terriglobia; order Bryobacterales; family Bryobacteraceae; genus OMOG01. Next base: position 19,626 of record JBGPKH010000078.1, on the reverse strand, counting down.
ACCTCGTATCCGGCAATGCTTCCGATACGGACTCCCGCCCAGTATGCCCATAACGCGCCGAGCAACTGGCCGCACAGTTTCTGCCAAGGCTTCAGGTGCAGTATGTCGTCCAGCACGCCCGTGGCGAAGATGATGAGGCCCGCTGGAGCCGCCCGCAAGACGTGCAACCAGTGGATAGGCAGATCGGTTCTGGGAAACAGCGTCAGCAAAAGGCAGCTTGCGACGTAGGCTATGGCAATGGGCACACCCCCCATGTGAGGTACGGCTTCGGTGTGCAACTTCCGTTGGTGATCGGGCCGGTCCACAATCCCTAATCGCCGAAAGAGGTTGCGGCACACGGGGGTCAATACGATGGAAAAGAGAAACGCACAGAGGCCAACTAACAAGAGCGGGTATAACATCTGTCACCTCGGGGAGCCGGACATTTGAGAACGCTTAACGGGGTCTTTCCCGGCGCCAACCGGATGGCAGTCTGCAATCGGGCCGGGAGATGACTTTTCGCAGGCTGTGCTATGGATGGCCTCGACCATCCTGGTTAAAAGCGCTTGCTGGGAAAACTCGCCATTCGCAGGCGGGGATGCCGGTATCGGGTGAGTCGCGCTGCTGGAGAGGAAGCCCACGACTGCATCCACATCTCCGTGGCGGAAGCAAGCGGCGGGCGCCAACTCAGTCACGTGGCTGGGTTCAGGCCCAATGTACAGGAATGGGATGCATAATTGACGGATATTGTAGACCTTGCAAGGGTGCACAATGCCAACGAAGGGATCGCCCATGACGACCAGGTGCAGGTCGGCGGCGGAAAGCGAGGCTGAGAGCTTGTCCAGCGGCTGGTAGGGGATACAGCGGATGTTTTGCAGATTGCGGGCCCGGGCGAAATCGCGCACCTTGCGGAATTCGCTCCCCCCGCCGACGAAACAGAAGGCGATGTCGGCGCGTTCCCCAAGCCGGTACGCCGCATCGAGCACGGTATCGAGCGGATGGCAGGGGCTGTGGTTGCCGGAATACATGACGACGAATTTTCCATCCAGGCGATGCTCACGGCGGAAGGCCTCGCGGCCCAGCGGATCGCGAACCACGGTCTCGTCCTGCGACCAGGGAGGGATCACCACAATCTTCCGTTCGGGCACTCCTTTGGCGACGAGCCTTTGCGCCATGAAGCGATCCAGGGCGATCAAACGGTCGGAGTGCCGCAAGCTGAAATTCAGGATGGCGCTCAATAAGCGGCCGATTTGCGAATCGGCGCGGATCCATCCCGCGGCGATGGCTTCATCGGGATTGAGATCCATGACCCAGAAGACGAACTTGCCGCCCTTGATGCGCACGAGAAGGGCGCCGAGGGCGGAGATCAGGGGCGGGGAAGTCAAGGCGATTACCAGGTCGGCACGCGGGAGCAGCAGGGTTCGCAGCAGACAATTAGCGAAGAAACTGGCGAAGTCGGCGGCGCGGCGCCAGCGGGAACTTTTCCCGAGTCCCAGCAAGCCGAGGCGGATGATGCGGATGCCGCGCCAGATTTCACGGGGAGCGAATTGCTTTTGCGAGTCGTCGTAAGCGCGGCGGCTGGTGACGACGGTGACCTGATGGCCGGTGGAAACGAGCTTCAGGGCAAGGTCGGTGGCGTGTTGACCGGTTGCGACAACGTCAGGGTGGAAGGCCTGATTGAGCAGCAGGATTTTCATGGCTTCATGCTTCGGTTAAGGCCCGCCGGTTCTGGCTGTACCGCTCGCCAGGGCGCGAGTTTGTAAATTTTCGGATTTGCGCAAGAAAAAGGGGCCGATGACCAGGACGTCCATGTTGGTGCGCAGAAAACAATCCAGGGCTTCCCGGGGGGTGTTGACGATCGGCTCGTTCTCGTTGAAAGAGGTGTTGATGAGTATGGGTACGCCGGTAAGATCGCCGAAGCGCCGGAGGAGATTCCAGTAGAGCGGATTGACATCTTTCTCCACGGTTTGCAAACGGCCGGTGCCGTCCCGATGGGTGACTGCGGGGATGCGTTCGCGCTGCTGCGGCTTGATGCGGTAGGCCTGGACCATGAAGGGCGAGGGGTAGCCGGTCTCGAAAAAATCGCCGGTGGCTTCCGCCAGCACGGAGGGGCAGAAGGGGCGGAACGGCTCGCGGAACTTGATGCGCTTGTTGAGGATGTCCTTCATGTCGTGGCGGCGCGGGTCGGCCAGGATGCTGCGGTTGCCCAAGGCGCGCGGTCCGAATTCCATACGGCCCTGGAACCAGCCGGCGATGTTGCCATCGGCGATCTGGCGCGCGGTCTGGTCGACCAGTTCCTCTTCGGTCAAAGGGTGGTAGCGGACGCCGGTGTCATCGAGTTCCTTGCGAATCTCGGACTCGGTGTACTCCGGGCCGTAATAGACGTGCCGCATGACGAAGCTGCGGGGGTGCTTCAGAACCTGGTGGGAGACATACAGGGCCGCGCCGATGGATGTGCCGGCGTCGTGCGCGGCGGCCTGAATGTAGACGTCCTGGAAGGGGGTTCTTTCGAAAATCATGCCGTTGGCAACGCAGTTCAGAGCCACGCCGCCGGCCAGACAGAGCTTCTTCAGACCGGTCTTGCGCTGCACGAAATTCAAGATCTCGAAATACCGTTCCTCGAGCACGGCCTGTACCGAAGCGGCGAGGTCCGAGTGCCGCTGCTCGATCTCGCTGCGAGGCACGCGCGGGGGTCCGAAAGTCTCGGGCAGCTTGGCGGAATAGACGCGGCCGATGGTGGGCTCGCAATCGTTCCAGCTCATCTCGACGCCTTCGCTGTGGTGGATGAAGTAATCGAGGTTGAGCCGGACCTGGTCGTCGACGGTGCGGACGACGTCGCGGACCTGTGAGACAAAGCGGGGCTCGCCGTAGGCGGAGAGACCCATCATCTTGTATTCATCGCCGTACTTGGGGAAGCCGAGGAACTGGGTAAACGCGGTGTAGAACAGGCCGAGGGAATGGGGGAATCGGACCGCGCCATGAACGTCAAAATGGTTGCCTTTGCCGACGCCCCACATGAGGCTGCTGAAATCGCCGAAGCCGTCGATGGAGACGATGGCGGCTTCTTCGAAGGGGGAGGCGAAGTAAGCGCTGGCGAGATGGGCGCGATGGTGCTCGACGTGGTGGATGCGGACCTGGTCGGGGCGGGCCAGGCCGGATGTGGTGAGGGCCTCGGCGAGGTTGGCCACTTTGATGGTGTTGCGGGTGCGGGAGGCGAGGCGCGTCCAATCACCGGGGCGGACCGCGATACGGCGGAGCTTCGGCCAGAAGTGCGCTCGCGGGTCGCGGGAAATGGCGACATGGGCGAGAGAGGCGGGATCGACATCGCGCAGGCAGGCTTTGGCGGCCAGGGCAGGGAAGCCGGCCCAGTGCTTGATACGGTTAAAGCGCTCCTCTTCCACGGCAGCGGTGAGTTGGCCATCGGAAAGGAGGGCGGCGGAAGCGTCGCCGTGGAAGGCGTTGAGACCTAGGATGTTCATTTTAATGGGATACAGTGGATTAGCAATCGCAGCCGCAGCGGGTATTCAACATCGTCTTTGCGCCACAAAAGTAATCGGGTTTCAGACACGCATCGCCGGGTGTTCCAGGAGCCGGGCCAGTTGCCACAGAGGGTCGGCCGGCGGAGCTACACCGAGAAGCTCCCTCGCTCGCGTGATGTCCGCCACAAAGCGGCGCACCTCCTCCCGGCGTTTCGGGGCGATCCGGATCGGCGCCAGCGATCCGGTCGTCTCCACGATCCGTTGCGCCAGTTCCTGCAGCGTAACGCCCTTCCCGGATGCGACGTTGACCGGCTCGTGAAGCCACTCGCCGCAGGCCGCCTTGATCAAAGCGTCGACCACAGTGTCGACCCAAACGAAGTCGAGAACCTGATCTCCCCCGTAGATCTCGATCGGCAAATTGGCTTTGGCAGCCTGCAGAAACAGCGGAATCACACGGTCCCGGTCGCGCGGTCCATATACATTCGCCAGCCGCACGATCACGGTTTCCAAACCCGCGCCAGCCGCCAGGCGGCAATACAGCTCGCCCGCGACCTTGCTCGCGCCATAGTCATTCTTCGGACGGAGGGGCGCGGATTCCGGCACCGGCAGCCGATCGGGCTCGCCGTAAACTTCGCGCGACGACGTGAAAACGAATCGCCTGACGCCCGCGGACTTCGCGGCCTGCAACAGGTTGAACGTACCGGCGACGTTCGTATCGAAAGCCAACGAGGCATCGGAAACCGCACCCATCACATTGGATAGCGCCGCCAGGTGGAACACCACCTCGCAACCGTGCAGCGCCTGCGCGAGATCCTCGCGATGGCGGATGTCGACGGGAGCGAATGTGACGCGGGGGGGCCACACCCCCGGATCGCCGACACAAGGCCGGCGCAGGTTATCCAGCACCAAAATCGAGCCCGCCCGCGCCGCCGCCAGGCGTTCTACGAGATGGCCCCCAATGAACCCCGCGCCTCCCGTCACCACGATTCGACTGTTTGAATGCAAATCCCGGGTTTCCTTTCCGCTTCCTCAAAAACGCAATAGATAACTCAGTTCGAGGTCTGCCGCCTGCGTTGCTCCAGGATTTCACAATCGATCAAAAACCGGTACCAGCAGCCTTGTAAAAAGTGGAAAATGAGGCCCTCTTTTCCATCGAGGAAGCCGAGACGGAGGACATACCGGTATAGCCAGTAAAGAAAGGGCCGGACAAATAAGGGAGCACGCGCATAGACGCCTTCCCGCAGCCACCGCTTGCGCTCGATGGGGTTCCCCAGGGGATCGGATTTCACCCGGTGGACGGCGATAGAGGGCGCCATCATTTCGCGGGCTTCCAGGCGGGCCCAGCGGGCGTGACGCAAGGTCCAGGAATTGATGTTGGAGGCCACCACGTCCAGGTAATCTCCAGTGAGTGTGGCAACCGGGCCGTCTACGACAAAGTGTTGGTCGTAAAGGCGATCTTCGCAGGCCCCCTTATCTTTGCGGAAGAGCCGCAGATGGTAAGAGGGGTAATGACCGCCGTGGCGGATCCAACGTCCCATGAAGATCGTGCGTTTGCGGAGGAGGAAGCCGTTTACCTCGATGTCCGGTTCTTTCATCTTCCGGTTGATCTCCGAGACGAGTGCGGGAGTCAGGCGTTCGTCGGCGTCGAGGTGCAGAATCCAGCCGGTGCGAAACGCGAGGCTCTGCTGCGCCCAGTTGCGCTGGGCGGCATAGTTTTCGAAAGGGTGCTCCACGATACTGGCGCCGCTGGCCCTGGCGATCTCCAAGGTCCGGTCGGTGCTGCCGGAGTCGACGATAAAAAGATCGCAATGAAGCCCGGAAAGGCTTTCGAGGCACTGGGGCAGATTCACTTCCTCGTTCCAGGTCAGGATAACAGCCGATACCGGGGGTGTAATAGACATCTGTTCGGACTGTCAGCGGGGTGATACCAGGATGTCACGGTTGCGCCTCGTTTGGCGAGAGACGATCTCACGGTACAAGTGAATCAACTGCTCCGTGACAACCTCTACGGAAAAGGTCTTTGCCAGTGCGATGCCGTTTTGCGCGAGTGTCGATCTGAGGCTGTCATTGCCGAGCACCTGGAGAATGGCGTTCGCCAAGGGCTCCTCTTGGCAGGGCACGACCAGACCGGCTCCGGCGGAGGAAATCTCCCGGTGGATTCCCACCTGGTCGGAAACGATTACGGGCAGCCCGGAAGCCATAGCTTCCACTACAGCTACGCCGAAGTTCTCGGAATAGGAGGGCAGGACAAACACATCGGCCTCAGCCATGGCTGCCTTCTTCGCGTCTCCTTCCAGGAAACCGGCCCACACCACGTCGGCCTCGATTTTCAATACATGGATCTGCCGGCGGAGCTGCTGTACAAAACCCTCCTCTCCGTTACCGCCCAACACCAGGGCGACGTTCGGAACCTGAGCCCGCAGCCGGGCAAAAGAGGCCAGCAGGAGGTCAATACCCTTTTTGGGGTGCACGCGAGACAGGAACAGGACGATTTTCTTTCCGGCGATTTGGGGGTAACGGGATTTCAGCCAACCCCCGGGAAGCTGATCGCGATCGAACCGGAAATCTACCGGATTGGGGATGATGACCGGCTTCAGCGCGGGCGCCACCGCGGCGCCTTCTTCCTGTTCCTCTTGGCTGGTGTAGTGCACGGCTGCCGCTTCTGAAAGGACGCGGCCATCGATCAGCCGCAGGCTGGCTTGTTTGAGGTATGGCCGCCGGTTTTCCATTCCCCAACGATTCAAAGTGCCTAACGGGCGAACCACGTAAGGTACGCGATAATGATTGGCCCAATAGGCGGCGGAGGCTACGGAAAACGAGAACAGCGCGTGAATATGGAGCAGGTCATAATTCGCAACGTTCTTCCCCAGCCAGCGGGAAAGCGGCCAGGAAATCGTGTAGAAATGCGTTTGGCGGCGGAAATACCAGTAAGTGACGCCGTTCTCCAGGACCGGGTGCTCCAGGGGCACCGGGAGCCGTTCGGGGCCGTTATCATCCGTGGTGGCTACATCAATGTGGCAACCGTACGCCGCCAGCCCTTCGCTCATGGTCCGGATCACAAAACTGGGGCCGCCACGCAACGGGCCAACGGAAGGAATGACGTGCAGGACTTTCACGTGTAACTCGCCGGAATCAGCTCATCAGAGCGTTCAGCAACCGCTGCTGGAAGTGGACCGCCGTAAATTGGCTTTCATAAAGATGCCGAGCCCGCTCCGACCATCGATTCCATTCCGGCCCCCGCGTCAAAAGGCGGCAGGTGGCGTCCACCAGTTCCTGTCTATTGTCCGGGTGAGCCGCCAGTCCCGCTGCCGGCGGATCGACGATCTCGCGTCCCGCATCGAGCGTGCTCACCAGGCACGGCCGGCCTATCCGCATTGCCTCGAGGTATACCAGCCCGAAGCCCTCACCGCGGCTGGGCAGGGCGAGGCAGCGGCACCGCGCGATCAGTTGGTGTTTCTCCTCGTCGGAGACACGACCGAGGAAGCGGATGCGGCCGGTCAGATCGAGCGAGTCAACCCGGCGCTCGAATTCCGGGCGAAGGTCGCCGCTTCCCACAATCCAGAGTTCCGCGTCCGGCACTTGTTGGAGCACCTGGGGCCAGGCGGCGATCATTTCCCGATGACCTTTGTAGTCCTCGCCCTTCGCCATTCGTCCGACCATGAGCACCGCGGGGGTAGGGTCCGGTGTCGAGTCGCCACTCGCAAGAGGAGCAAGAGGAGTCCCGACTCCGAGGTGTACCGTATGGTGGGGATAATCGCGAAACTGCTCGTTACAGGCGATGAAGCGGTCCCAGGTGTAGGCACTGTTGCTCAGAAACAGGCTCACGCGCTTCAAGAGCACGCACATAAGCCGGCTCTGCCGCCGCCAGGCCTCGATGCCATGCAGAAAGAGGATCACTTTAGCGCCACCGGTCCTCAAAAACGGAAGAAGCCGCATCAGTCCCAGGTGCCAGACCAGGATCCTTTTTGCGGGCCAACGTCTGGTGAGACCCATGAAAACCGCCCCGGCCTTGGTCCGAGCGCATACAGACTCGCCAGCCCAAGCAGAAGCCGCCCCGATCCCGCTGCGGCCGTAGCACAGCAGGCGGGACTTGGCGACCAGGCCGTTGGATCGCCGGATGCCCCTCCACGCCACCCTGGCGCTCTCCTCGACTCCGCCGAATACGTCGGGGTTCAAGGACGGGAAGATCCCCAGCACCTCAGTTCCTGGACCTGAATTTTGGAAGTCTTGTATGCGGCGCATGCTCCAGCCGTCAGGATCGAATAACCGCGGCTCCAACAGTTCCGCGCCTTATCACCCTCAGCGTAACGCCCCCCCGCCATTTTATGACGGGCAAGAGAACCAGCAAGGTAAGCATTACATGCTGGAGAATACCGCTCACATACTGGGCCAGTTGGGACTCCACCACAAATAGTTGAGGCAGCAGTGCAATGCCGATGCCAGCCGCCAGCGAGGGGCCGCCGCCCTCGCAAAGAAACGTCTCATTCCAAAAATCCAGCAGCAAACCCACCAGAAACATCGCCAGGATGCTGCCGTACCAGCCAAAATTGATGTACCCTTCCGTCAGAATTCCCACGGCTACAGAGATTCTGTCCAACCTGCGCTCAGGCGTCAGGCCGTACGCGACCTGGTAAAACCGATTGGCCTCATTCATCGACGGTTTGTCCGGCCAGAGGAACCGCGGAACCAAGGCAACCGCAAGGTAGGAATAGAGGCTTCCATACTGATACGGGACGACACTGGGGGTCTGCTCCACCACATTGGCGGCCTGATTGAGAAGGGAAGTCCTCGCAAGCGAAGTAGCAGCCAAAGAGCGTAGCTGCACTCCGCTGGGGTCATCGAAAGCGCGCCGCCACTTTTCCAATGAGGCGCTCAGCCAGAACTCGATCTTCTCCAGCCTTCCCGCCTCTACCTGACCGTACCAAAACGTATTGCGGAACTGGGTCTTGCCGACCTGGAAGAACAGGACATAAGGTATGACGACTGCCAGGGCGATGACGGGGAGTTTGCGCCTTTTGTGCAAGTAAACCAGTGAGCAGACCATAGCGAGTACCACGGCCGATCCCATCCAACCTGAGGAGACGCCCAACACAAGGCGGAAGACCACAACACCCACTACAAAGAGTCTATCGAACAGGGCGCTTTTTCCCTCCAACACCCGACAGAGGAGGATCACAAAGGCCGCCATCGAGACGGTCCCCTCCAGTATCTCGACAATCTGCCGGAACCCCTCGCCGGCGATCAACATAGGGATATTGGACATTCCGGCGACAGTTGCCACTGCCACAACCACCTGTAGATACACAATCCCCGAAGCATTTGCGGAACACTCCGGAAATCGTTTCGGCGCCATCTGCCGTCCGAGTTTACTGGCCATCCCGAACCACAGGCTGATTACTCCCGCCACAACCAGCAGCATCGTCTCTGTGATCGCCGTATCCCCGACCTGTCGCCCGGGGTGCCTCCAGTCCAGGACCGAGCGATCTCCCCAGAACAACTGCATGTCAAAGTACAGCCAATACATGATGGCGACTCCGGCGAACAAGGGTAACCCACGGTTTCCGGACTTCTGCCATTGCCCATACGACCACCATGGCGCCAGCAGCAACACGAAAGCCGCAATCCCTTGGGTGAAAGTAACCGGATTCGGGCTGGTGAGCCACAGGGACAGGGTTATGGCGGCTGGACCAACCAAGGTCGTTATACGGCTGCTTTGCAACTTCGCACCGAAACTCGTTTTGGCACTGTTCATCATCGAATTTCAATCGTACCAGTACCAGCAATCAAATACAGGGTGATTAAAGAACACTCCTCAAGCCAAGCTCCTTAATCGAGAGCGAAGGTATTTTCGTAATTTTTGCTCAGCGCAGAATCCTGGCACTCTTTTCGTAAGAGACAGTTTCCTACGGCAAGCGCTTCTATCTGGGTTCCCATGAAGCAACGGAAAGCATCCTCCGGGGTGCACACGATCGGCTCCCCGCGGACATTGAAGCTGGTATTCACAATGACGGGACAGCCGGTGCGCTCTCGAAAGCGCGAAAGTAAGGCGTGATAGCGCGGATGGGTTTCACGATGCACGGTCTGGACCCGGGCGGAATAGTCGATGTGGGTGACCGCGGGGATCTCGCTCCGGGGCACATTCAGTTTTTCGATGCCGAACAACTTCTGCTGCTCCGGCGTCATGGCTTTTCGCCGATGCGCTACGACATCGGCCACCAGCAGCATGTAGGGGCTATCCCCGTCCAGTTCAAACCACTCGCCCACGTGTTCGCGGAGGACCGATGGCGCAAACGGCCGGAACGATTCCCGGTATTTCACTTTGAGATTCAGCAGCGACTGCATCGTGGGCGAGCGGGCATCGCCCAGAATCGACCTGCCACCGAGCGCCCTCGGCCCGAACTCCATCCTTCCCTGGAACCATCCCAGGGCTTTCTCTTCCGTCAGGGTGTCGACGCATGCATTTAACAGCTCGTGGTCGTCCAGCACGTCAAACCTGGCGCCCACGGCTTTCAACCGCCGCTCGATGTCTTCCTGGGGGAAGTCCGGCCCCAGGAACGACCCCTTCATCTTGTCCGCGCGGCCGGTCATCTGCCGCGCTTGCTCCCGGTACAGATGATAGGCGGCCAAAGCGGCACCCAAGGATCCGCCGGCGTCTCCGGAAGCCGGCTGTACCCACATCTGTTCGAAGATGCCTTCACGCAAAACTTTGCCGTTGGCCACGCAATTCAACGCCACCCCCCCGGCGAGACAGAGATTTTTCATTCCTGTCTCGGCAGCGAGCGACCTTGCCATCCGCAATACCGCTTCCTCCAATACGACCTGGACGGAGGCTGCCAGGTCCATGTGGCGCTGAGTCAGCAACTGATCGGGTCTCCGCGGCGGCCCATCGAACAGGCCGGCGAATTTTTCGTTCGTCATGGTCAGGCCGGTGCAGTAGTTGAAGTACTCCAGGTTCAGCCGGAAGGAGCCATCGGGCTTCAAGTCGATCAGATGTTCGAAGATCGTCTGCGCGTAGCGCGGCTCTCCGTATGGCGCCAGGCCCATCACTTTGTACTCGCCGGAATTGACTTTGAAGCCCGTGTAGTAAGTGAAAGCCGAATACAACAGCCCCAGGGAGTGAGGGAAAAAAATCTCCTTGATGATTTCCAGATGATTGCCGCTTCCCAGCGCTACCGAAGTGGTGGCCCACTCCCCTACGCCATCCATGGTCAGCACCAGGGCTTCGTCGAAAGGAGAGGGAAAGAAGGCGCTGGCAGCGTGGCTCTGGTGGTGCTCGGCAAACAACAGCCGCTTCTCCCAGTCGAAATCCGGGCCGAAGCGCCGGAGCGCATCCCGCAGGAGGATTTTCTGGAATAGCTTTTCGCGAATCCACAATGGCATAGCCAGATGAAACGAGCGCAGCCCGCGAGGCGCGAAAGCGACGTAGGTCTCCAGGAGACGCTCGAATTTTAGAAATGGCTTGTCGTAGAAGACGACGCAATCCAAGTCCTTTAACTCCGCGCGGTCCTGCCAGAGGCAGTATTCGATGGCGTGAACGGGGAATCCGGAGTCATGCTTCTTGCGAGTGAATCGTTCCTCCTGTGCGGCAGCTATGATTTCGCCGTCTCGCACCAAGGCGGCTGCGCTGTCATGATAGAAGGCTGATATTCCGAGGATGCGCATCCACTTGGATCAAAAAAGGGTATAGATAAAAGGCGCTACGGCGCTGCCCTGTGCCAGCACGAGTAAGGCGCCCATAACCGCCATGACGATCAATATCGGCAGTAGCCAGAGTTTTTTCCTGACACGCAAGAAAGCCCAGAATTCTCTCAAAAAGGATGACATTTTCAGACTCTTTCTAAAACTGATTCGACATGCTGCCGGGCGCCGGTCCCGGTGGAACACGTTCAATCCAATAAGTATGCGCCTGCGCGTTGAGGGCCAGGCGCAGCGGGTCTTTGCCCAACAGGCGAACGATGAACGCAACGGGGGTGAAGACGAAGAAAAACAACACGGCCATCACCACCGGGGAGACGACCCTGTTTAGCAGGAGCCCGAGCCGAGTCCATGCCCGATTCCATGGCTGAAGCCAGAGCGGGCGCCCAATCGCGAGTATCAAGAATGCGCCCGATACCATCAGGCCCCACCCCCGCACGGCCCCGTGTTTCCGGAGAGGAGCCAAGGAAAGCAAGAGAAAAAACGCGGCAAACACGAAGCCGAAAGTCCGGTTGGAAGAGCCGCGCACTTCATGTTTCCGCGTCAGTTCCTCGTGGGTGTAAGCCGAGAAGTCCAATTTGGCCATTTTGTCTCCAGCGCTCTCTCTTTTCATGTTTTCACCGTCAAAACAGGGCGCGGGGGAACCGCCTGATCGAAGCAGATCCCCGCATTCGCTTGGCCGGAGTTCCTAGACACGGGCGGGCTGAGCGAATCGATTCGACCAAAGTCCAGCGGGCACGGTACCGGTTTGGCTCCGACGAGGCGGCATGTGCGATGTTGACATGGGAGTTACTCTCCGAGACCGATGGCCTTCATGGTGGACTCCATTCTGCTCCGAATACAATTCGAAAGAACCTCGGCTTCCAACTGATAACCCGTAGGATTACAGTGAGGATCGCGAGGAAGAAGATGAAATGGCCCGCGGGCCTGGTTCTGGATGAAATAGTCCACTACCGGGCAAAAGTCAAGACTGTGTGTTGCGGCGATCGCCTTCAGTTTGCGATCGACAGTATAGCGATCGTACTTTTCTTTCGTCATGGCAATGTAGGGATCCCAAACTTCGCCGACGTGGGGATGCGACCACAACCAAAAGGCGGCGTTAGCGGTGCGAGCGCTGCGCTCCAGTTCCAGAACGAGCGCCGTGAATAGGTCGAAATCGATGCTTTTGAAGATTACCGGATCGAAGAAGTACGCCTCGTCATTGGTGAAGAGCCTCCTGCGGCTCCCCGGGGGTAATGTGAGGCGTAAACGCAGAATCGCCGGGCGAAAGACCCGGTACAATGCCGAGTATTCGACTACTTGCAGCAATCCTTCGAGTTTCTGGATCTTCAGAAACTTCGGATCCGGCTCAATCATGGTGAGCGTACGATGATCCCGAAGCGTGAATAAGGGTTTGGAGATCCCGAACGCCGTGGGGCTGACATTGGCGGCGAAATCGTTGTTACATACCTGAAGGAGGACAATATCCGGGCGATAAAGAGGCAACAGTCTTTTCGCGAGCAGGAGCTCCTGATCCGTGGAATAACCCTGTACGCCCGCGTTGAGCACCTCGGCCCGCACGCCCAGCGCTTCTAACTGCTTCTGCAGTTTCACATGAAGTCTTTCCGGTGCGGGAACCGCCCTTCCCACCACGGACGAATCGCCGAACAGCATCACGCGGATCAGGCCGGGGGTTTTGGCTCGCCGGGCATCCCGTGGAAGAAGACCGTCCGGGTTGGTTTGAAACTCCACCTTCCATCGATATTCGGCGTAGTAGGAGGCGGCGTTCAAATTGGGTTTTTGGATCCAGCCAATCTCTCTGTCGACCTGCCAGTCGTCGGCTGCAATGCGGAAGGACCAATAGACAGCCGGGATGAAGATCCGGACCAGCACCTCCCCCAGAAGCAGGATGGACCCGATTGTCAGGGCTGTCGCAAGGATTGGAAACAGCACCCGCTGGCGAAACCGGCTCACGCTTCGCCCCCGAGCGCAGTGCCTGCACCGGGCGACCTTCCGTTGAAGCCGTTTGCTAACACCTGTCTTTCCATTCGACGGACACCGCCTGGTGCTCGCATGGGCACCACAACCAGACGATCCACATACACGATTTCTTGACTACTCTAGCATTCACGATCCCGATTAGCCAAAAACCGGAAGAATTTCTCTACCTGCTTATCACGCTCGAACATCCGGCATACTCTTTCGCGGCCGCGGGCGCCCATCATGTTTCTAAGATGACTATTGTTGCCCAGCAACGCCATTGAACTACCGAGGGCCGCCGGATCCTGTTTGGCGACCAGTAGACCCGTCTCGCCGTCTATGACGACTTCCGCGGCAACCCCTGTCCGGGTCGCGATAACCGGGATGCCCCGTTCGCCAGCCTCCGCGACAACAAGGCCGAACCCCTCCTCCTGGCGGGAAGGCATTACCAAGACGTCAATAGCCTGATAAAAGTCCGAGGCACTGGGAAGCCAACCGCAGAATCCAAATGAGTCGTTCAACCCGAGGTCCTTCACCTTATCTTTTAGTCTCTCCAGAAACTCGTTGCTCTTGCCGCCCACCACAAAACGCAAATCCGGATTGTCCCGCGCCGCGAGCGCTGCTGCTTCCACAAAATCAGTGTGACCCTTGGCCGGGCTTACTTGTCCTGTGATTCCGAAAATCACGGCGCCCTCTGGCCAATTGAACCGTTCCCGCAAATGAGACGCTCTGCGGCGGGGCAGGTCCAGTTCCCGGATAGCCACGCCGTTGTGAATTACGGCGTCGGCGCCGCTCAGCGGTCCAAGCCGGGCCAGACGTTCGCGGACACTCTCTGAAACACAAACGAACCGGCCAACCGCGGAGCGCCAGACGAAGAAACTGACCCTCTGGAACGCGACCGCGGGCGGCGGATCGTGCATGTGACACACCACCCTCTGGCGGAGCCAGAACAGCAAGGGCCATAGCAGAATCACTTCGTGGTAATTCGCCAGGTAGATTACGTCCGGACGAAAGAACTGGTAAAGCCTCAGAAAATCCCACCAGGCGACCGGAAGCTTTAGTAGGCACGCAACCGTCATCTTGAGGTTACGGCGATCCAGGTTCCGAGAAAACATGCCGAGCCAAGTCGACGAGTACGGGACCCGAAGGCCGTCAAGCCGCCGGCCGAATTCCCCGTCCGTCCAGCGCGTGGTGAGGAAATACGATGTTACAGCAGGCGGCAAGCGGGCGAAGAAGTCCAATGTGAGGTTTTGCAAGCCGAAACAATAGCCGGATGGAACAATCCCAAGTATCTTTAGGGATCCGTCTTCACTATGCTTCTTCATCTTGAGTTCAGACGTGGCGGTGTTCGACATAACAGTATCCTAAGCGGCTCGTGGGCAGGCAACCCAAAAGATCTCGGGATAGGTCCCTAGGGCGTCGGTTACGGGGCAAGAGGCGAAGTCTGAGCGGCCGAAGTAATGCTTAGCGATCTTATGGCTTATAGTCTGTTGTCGTCTCATATATGCCACGGCGCTTGGATAGTACTCTAATATCAGGCTAAGTAATTGAAGAACACCGTCTGCGTCGGATTGAAACTGAGGATGTACCTCAACAAATAGGCTCGGCCGTTGCTGTTCGATCAGAGTTCGGGCGCCGCGTAATACTTGGAGTTCGTAGCCTTCGACATCGATCTTGATGAAGCCAATCGATCGTTCCGCCAGGCTGTCGAGCGTTAGTGTCCTCACCGGTACTTCCCCGCGACCTACAGAAACGATGCGGCCGTTTATACCACGGAGAAGTTCAGCAGATCCGTTCGTAGCGGCAGCCCCGGCGGCGAGAATGGTTATTTGAGTGAGATGATTGGCCTCGATATTCCGGTGTAGTTCAACGAGATTCGCCGGCTCTGGTTCAATGCAGATGATTTCACCCGAGGCGCCCACGTAGTGGGCCAGCATTAGGGCGTAATAGCCGATGTTTGCGCCGACATCAACAGCCGCAAGCCCGGGCCGGATGAGCCGCCGCACAATGTCCCGCTCGTCTATGAAGCGCTCACCCTCTAGATACAGCAATCGCTGTGGGTTTCCCCTGCTAACGTTCAAGTGCAGTGTTCTTCCATAAAAACGCCGTGACAGCACCTGGTCCGGGGCATTAGAGAAAACGCGGGTGGCGAGTCGCAAAGTATTGAAGCGATATAACGTGGCAGCGAGTTGCGCGGCTTTGAAAAACGCTTGACCGTGTTGAGCGTGTCGAGGCATAGTTAATCTGGCTGAAAAGGAGGCCCGTCGAGTTAGTGTGGAGCCGGGCGATCCTGTCGGGTTGAACCGTCCTTCCAAGCGGCGAGCCAGCGATTATGCGCGATGGGCCGTTGTTCGGGCACGAAAACGCGCCACCACGCGTTCCGGATCACTGCGACGTGAAAACCCTGCGAGGTGAGGGTGCGGAGGCACACGTCTTCCAATTCCGCCGAGTGTGTTTCGATCAGCCAGTTGACACCGCGCCTCGAGTTGAGGGTTTGCGCGCCCTTAAGGATTTCTTCTTCGTAACCATCGACATCCATTTTGATGGTGCAAGGAAACTCAATTTGGGGCTCGAGGGAGTCCAGATTGATCTGCCGTTCATTGATCGATGGTCCGACGAGCTTCTTCGACAATACGATCCTGGGAGAGTTGCCGAATCCGTTCAGTTGCAGGTTTTGGCGCAGGCACTCCATCATGGCTGAATCCGGCTCAAAGAGCCAGACTTTACGCGCAGCCGTCTTTTTCAGAAAGAAGAGTGAATATTCTCCGTGAGCGGCCCCGATATCGATGGCCGTAGCAACTCCGTTGGCCAGTTTCCAGAGCCAAGGGTAGACTTCTCGTTCAAAGAGGCCGAGAAAGACCTGTGTTTGTTCCTGAAGAGAGAGGAACATTTCGATTTGTTTAAAAGGCCCGCTCAAAATCTTGCGCGGACGGCGCGCGGCCGGGACGCACAGATTCTTGATTTTCGACAGAACTCTCATGGACAGCAGGCTTCCCTAACGGGCCGTGTGGCCTGGCGAGCGCGACTCGCGATATGCGCGAACGATGGAGGAAACACTTTCTGAAATCGAGGGAGGCGGTGAAGCCTGGGCGCCTTGCCGGCTAAGATCCAGCAGTTTGGACGTAAGCATGGGGATGTCCGCCAACCGGAAGGTCCCTTCGTCTCCGGCCAACTCTTCCGCACACCCGCACGCGTCGCTGACGAGACAGGGCAGGCCGCTGGCCTTTGCTTCGTTGACCACCAGGCCCCACGTTTCGCGATGGTCGCTGGGCAGTACGAGGCAGTCCGCGGCAACATACGCCTGAGAGATCTCCGTCTGGTTCAAGAAGCCGGCGAAAGAAGCCAAGGGCAATAGAGAGCGATCGCCGGGGTACGAAGACGGCGTCTGCCCGGCGGAGTCGGCATCGAACACTACGTTGCAGGAACTGCGGATTTCGGGCCCGAGGATTCCGGTCCCCACGAACAGTAAGTGCGGATTCGGCAGCAAACCCTTCTGCCGGAGCTGCCGTGCGGCCGCCACGAGGTCCATCGGACGCTTCTTGGAAATGAGCTTGCCGCAGAAAAGCACGCAAAATGCGCCGGCCGCAATACCCCATTGCCGGCGGAGTTCGGTACGGCGCTCTCGCAGTATTGCCGCCTGCCGGGCGAAGCGGTCATTGTCCACGGCATAGGGTGTTGGATACAGACGGCTTTCAGGTACACCGAACGCTTGATACAGCCGCCGGTTCGCCGCACCGATGTAGAGGAACCGGTCCACGCGGTTGAAGAGCCAACGCAGCTTAACCGATTTCAGGGACCGCTTCCACGGCGGCTGGGGCGCCAGGTCGTTGCTTTCACCGCGCAGCCAGACCTCGGCGCCGGCGGCCCGGGTTTCGCGCACCGCCTGCCAGTAAGCGGCGACCTGCCATCCCTGAATCCACAGTGCGGTTGAGCCAGCCGAGCGCAGGCGGTCCCGCAGCCTCTCCCGCAGGCGGCATTTCCAGAAACCGGACGGGGTCGCGTGTCCAACCACATCCAAGAGGCGATGCGGGTACCCGGATAAGGTGTCGATATCCCAGGCGAATGTCCGGCCAAACTCCTGGTCGCGACTCGGCTGCGTCCCATGATGAGTGAGATACCAGACTTCAAAGGGCACGCGCCCGTCTTGCGCCAGCGCCTGCCACAGCGGCACCTGGTACTGAATCGGGTGGGTAGTGAGAATCGCGACCATCACACAACCTGCTGGAGCATGTCCATCCAACGGTCTCCACATTTGTCCCACGAATACCGCTCGGCGCAATGCCGGGCGGCCGGCGACATGTGCGTCAAGTCGGCGGGCGAAGTGATGAACCGCTGCAGCGCGTCCCTAAGCGCATCGGCATCTCCGGTCGGTATGATGTAGCCTTCGACACCGTGAGTAATCAAATCGGGGGCGCCGGTGGCCTCGGTGGCGATGATCGGCAGACCGGTGGCCAATGCTTCAAGTTGTACTTGAGCTAAGCCTTCGAAGTAACTGGGCAGCACCAATACATCGCATTGGCGGAGCAAGCCGGGCAGTTCCCGGTGTGGCACTTTGCCGATTCGCCGTAAACCCGGCAGCGCGGGGATCAGCCGCACATGCCGCTCGTTGACGGAACCCGCCAACCATAACTCCGCACCATGGGTATCCAGCGAACGCCATGCCTGCAGCAGCAACGGGACACCCTTCCGAGCGCCCAAAGTTCCCAAAAAAACGAAGCGTAGAGGCCGCGATAAACCAGGGCGCTGAACCGGAGAGAACAGATTGAGATCTACGCCGAATGGAATAATGGCGATCTTTTCAGCCGGGATGCCGTTCTCGATCAAAGTTCCACGGGCGAAAGAACTAGGCACTACGATCCGGTGTGCCTGCCGATGCTCGGCTTCTTCGGCGAGTACTAATTGTGGGAGACGTGGCGGAAATTCCTCCACCCATTCCGGGAATTGCTTACGCAAGATCGGGAAAAGCCGTTCAAAACTCTGCGGATGTCCGATGCTTCGATCCAGCAGGAAACAACGGCCGAGCGCGGCGGCCCGATCGGCCAGAATCCAGGAAGAGGTATCGAAGCCGATAATGACATCGCTCATAGCCAGCTCGTGCCGCGGGATCTGGCGTTGAAAGGCCGCATTCCGCTCGAACATCACCGCTTGCTCATCGTGTCCGGAACGTAAGCGAAGCAGTGCCCGCCCTTCGATCAGCGGCTTGGTGCGCAGTTTCCCGGACGGCACACCGTCCAAACGGCGGTTGGCCACGGGGCGCTGGACAGAAGCCGGCATACATTGGATGCAGTGTCCCAGCAAGCTGCCGGGTACATAGGCGAATCCCGTCCAGAAGCGGCCGAGGCATCCATGCCGATGGAGCTGGCCGGCGATCCGGAAGGAATACTGCGTTCCAGGATGGACCAGGAGAGCGTTCATCTTCGGCGCCGGACATGGAGCAGGCGTCATCCGTGCCCTTTTATCGCGAAGCCCCCGCCATGAATTTCAGGGGCCTGGCAGGAACGCCGGCAACCACCGTTCCCGGCAGGACGCTTTTGGTGACCACGGAGCCCGCCCCGATCACACACCCATCGCCCAATTCGACATCCTTCAAGATCACGGCTTTGGCTCCAATCCAGCAGCGATTGCCGATCTTGACTTTGCCCACATCCATCGGCTGCTCATTGGGCGCCATGCCGTGGCCGAATCGGTGATTGGAGTCCGTGATATACACGTCCGGCCCGAACATGTTCCGGTCGCCAATCTCGACCAAACCACACGCGTCGATCATGAGGTTCCGGTTAAAGTAATTCCCATTGCCGATACGGATGCGGAAGCCGTCGTGGATTCCTTCGACGGGCCAGAGCCATGCCCCCTGCGTGAATGCGTTGTACGACCCGATCTCGATCTGGGAGCAACGACGCACACGGCCGCCGCCCTCCATTCGGTTGCGCACCCCCATTTTCATACCAAGCAGGCGGTACATCCAGAGCCGAAAACGACTCGCTGCGCCACGGCTCGCTTTAAACAGAAGGTTTTCCGCGAAGTTCCTCGTCATGGTCTTCCGCGAGAACGACGCGTATACTCCCCAAAAGTTCGCGCGCGGACCGGATCCCGGCTACTCCAGACCGCCCATGCGTGGCGGACGAAAAGGCCGAACCCGGCGAGGCAGGGCCTCAACAACCGATGACCCGCGGAAAACCGCAAATGGTTCCAGAGCTTAATCGGAAAGACAGCCAAAAGCAAAGGGAGCGGACACCGGCGGGCTGCAAACACCAGGTCATTGCACACACCCGAACGGTGCTGAGCCGGCTGATCTCTCGACATCATGGTCTTGTCATGCCAGACATGCACGCCCGGGAGCAGATGGATGTCCCAGTCGCGATCGAGCAATCGAAGACACAGGTCTTTTTCCTCCGAGCCATAAAAGCCGGGGCTGGGGGTATAGAAGCCGGCTTCGCGCACGGCAGACAGTCGCAACAAGTGGCCACAGCCGATGTACATGGGGGCCTGGGCGGCGGCAGACCGGGCCGCGGGC
>JBGPKH010000077.1:0-20399 GCA_041485845.1 Bryobacteraceae bacterium | reverse complement strand
GGGAGATGTGCCCGACTGGCCCACCATTTCGAAATCGGGCTCCGATGCCAGCAGGCGGCTCAGGCCTTCGCGGAACAGGTCATGGTCATCGAGCAGTAACAGTCGTATCGCTTGCATGTTTGCCCTGATTCTTGCCCCGATCGAAGTCGATCTCGCCGGAACCCGCCACTGCCAGTTCAATCACGAAAGAGCACCCTGGGACGGTTGGGTCGTGCCGTAGTTCCCCGCGGAACGATCGCACAAAAGCGCGTGAGAGATACAGTCCGAGCCCGGTGGAATCGGCGCCCTTCTGGAAAGGTTGGAACAGCTTCGCGGCGGAACCGATGCCGGGGCCGCTGTCGGTGACGCGAACCGATGCGACTCCCTGGCCCACTGTAACCTGCACCTCGACGATCCGTACCTTGGCATCCACCAGTGCCCGTTCACTGTTCTTGATGAGATTCAGAAGGACTTGCAACAGGCGGTGACGATCGGCCAGGACGGGCGGAAGGTCCGGCGGGATGTCCCAATGCACCGCGATGCCGGCCTCTTCGCAATAGGGCTCCAGCACGATGCGCAGATCGTCGAGCGTTTCGGCGAGATCCACGGCGCCGATCTCGGGGCCGCCGGCGGTCTGTTTCAACTCCAGGGCGGCAATCGTGTTCAACGTTTCCACCAGGGAGCCGAGGGCCTCGAAGTCCTGGTTTCCGGTCAGAGCACCGCTGCGCACCAGATTTTCGTGAATGACCGCGATGGCGCCGCAGACGTTGCGGATTTCATGCGACACCGCTCCCACCAGGATTCGCGAGCCGGCCAGGAGTTGCTCGAGGTTCGACTCCTCGCGCTCGCGCAGATCTTCGGAAGCATCCACCACCAGCGCGGCCATGCGCGGTCCGACCGCGGTCTGGTACGTGGAGAAGAAGACGTTCGCCAGGAATACGGCGCCATTCTCGCGCTCACCGCGGCATTGCATCTCGGTGCGGAATGTCTGCGGCGTTTCTACCAGCGACGGAACGCGCGCCAGTGCCGGAACATAGCCGCGGATGCTCCTTCCGTGCAGTTGTCCGGCGGGCGCCTCAAACAGTCGATGCGCGGCCGAGTTGGCCCTCAGAATCAGGCCCCCGGCATCCATAGTGAGGATAGCGGCGGGACTGCTGCCGATCAGAAACTCCAACTGCTCTTCGGCTTCGCGCCGGGCGAGCGCCTCGGCCTCGACCCTTCGCAGGTTCTCCGCCTCTCTTAGCCGGCTCCGCGCGATCTCGTAGGCAAATAGTCCGGTTCCGGCCAACGAGGTGAAAACCAGGATGTCTTCGGGCAGGGCGACACCCAGGGTAAAACGGAACGGGTCGAAGAGGTCCGAGAGCAGCGTGCAAAAGAGCGCCGCAAGAACGACCTGCCAGCGGGGCAGAGCGGTTCCCACCAGCAGCATGGGAAAGAGGTATAGGAAACCGAAGGCAAGATTCAGGTCCACGCGCCAGTCGATCACTGCGATCGCCGCGACGAGGACTGCCGCCTGGATGAGCGCGGCACGCGGGTTGCGATGCAAGTAACGAAGAGTCAACCGTGTGTATCCTCTTTAATTCTAGGAGAAACCGCGATTCTGGGCCGGCGTCATAGCTGAAAGATAGGTTGACTTCAGCCAAAAGATATGGACGGGATTCCCGGATCCGGCCGGTAGAATCGAAAGTACAGGAGTACGCGCCGGTCAGGGAGAATGAGGTTTCGCTTCTCCGACCTCCCTGGCCGGTGTCCGTTCTGACGGGCGGCCCTACAGCACTCCTTCGCACTGTGACCTTGTGGCAAGACAACCGGTATTCATAAGAGGAGGAGTGGTGACGGCCTGTCTGGTTGCGATCTGCGCCACCAAGAGCGCTTGCGGACAGAGGGCCTTGTCCTGGGACGAAGTTCGCCACCGATTCGAGGCCGCCAATCCGACGCTGCTCGCGGCCCGGATCGGCATCGACGAAGCCAAAGCGCACGAGGTCACGGCTTACCTGCGCCCGAATCCGGACATTACGACCACCATCGATCAGGTCGACCCGTTCAGCGCCAACCCCTACCGCCCGCTGGCCAACGCCCTGCCGCTGGTCTCGGCCAGCTATCTGCACGAGCGGCAGCACAAGCGCGAGTTGCGGCTGGAGAGCGCTCGCACTGAAACCGCGATCGCGGAGTCGCAACTGGCGGACCAGCGGCGGACACTGCTCTTCAACCTGCGCAACTCGTTCGTGCAGGCGTTGCAGGCAAAGGCGGTGGTGGGGGTGGCACGGGAAAACCTGGCGTATTACGACCGCCTGCTGGCGGTGAGCGCCGACCGGTTTCAGGCAGGCGATATCGCGCGTGTGGATTTCGACCGGCTGCAATTGCAGCGCGTGCAGTTCGAGACCGACGTGCAAACCGCCGGGGTGAACTTGCGAACGGCCAAGATCCAGCTTCTCATGCTGCTCAACGCCCGCACACCCGTGGAGCAATTCGACGTGACGGGGCCGTTCGAGTTTAGCGAGCCGCTCACTACGCCGGACGAGCTCTATGACATCGCGCTCGCCAGCCGGCCGGATCTGCGAATCGCGGCGCAGTCCGTGGACAAGGCGAAGACGGACCATCGCCTGGCGGTGGCCAACGGCTCCTCCGATCCGACCTTCAGCATGGACTTCGCGCGCAATCCGCCGATTCCGGTCTACTTCGGATTCAGCGTCACCATTCCTCTGCGCATCTTCGACCGGAACCAGGGGGAGAAGGCGCGCACGCAACTGGACGTGCAACGGAGCGAGCGGCTGCGCGAGGCCGCCAACGCCCAGGCCTTCAGCGACGTCGACTCCGCGTGGGCCACACTCAACAGCAACCTGGCGCTGTTGCGGCCGTACAGGGCGCGATACCTGGACTTGGCCACTTCGGTCCGCGAGACGTTGTCCTATGCCTATCAGCACGGTGGGTCTTCGCTGCTCGATTTCCTCAACGCGCAGAACGAATATCGGAGCACTTATCTGAACTATCTGAATCTGGTCGGCTCTTACCTGACCGCTGCGAATCAACTGAATCTCGCGGTGGGAAGGGAGGTGATTCCATGAAGCGCCTTCTCTGTGCCACAGTCCTGGTCCCGCTCCTGCTGTTGGCCGGCTGCCAGGCGAATGGCAGACAGCCCGATCCCAAGGCTGAGGCCCCGCCGGCGCCGACGGTCGAGCAGGAACAGAATGCCGGCATGGTGAAGATCGATCACCCGGAACGCTTTCCGCTGGCGACCGCCAGCGCGCACAACGCGGCGCCGGAATTGAATGTCACCGGCGTCGTGAGCGCCGACGTGTCACGCAACGTGCCGGTGATTTCGCTGGCTTCCGGCCGCGTGGTGGACATCCGCGCGCGCCTCGGAGACAGCATCGCCAAAGGCCAGCTTCTGATGAGAGTGCAGAGCGCCGACCTGGCCGCGGCCTTCGCCGATTACCGCCACGCCCGGGCCGATGAGACCCTGGCGAACGCGCAATTCGAGCGTTCGAAGCTGCTCTATGATAAGGGCGCCGTCGCCCGGAAGGATCTGGAGGTCGCCCAGGACACCGCCGAGAAGATCAAGGTCGATGTGGAAACGGCCCTCGATCGCCTCAAGTTGTTGGGCGCGGACGTGGATCGTCCTTCACCCATCATCGACATCCTGGCTCCCGCTTCCGGAGTCATCACTGAGCAAAACGTCACTGCCGCGTCCGGCGTGAAGACGCTCGACAACTCGCCGAATCTGTTCACCATCTCCGATCTCTCGGATGTATGGGTAATATGCGACGTCTACGAAAACGACCTGCCGAAGATCCAGGTGAACCAATCCGCGGAGATTCGTTTGAACGCCTACCCCGACAGGGTGTGGACGGCCCGCATCGCCAACATCGGTCCGATTCTCGACCCGAACCTCCGCACGGCCAAGGTTCGGCTGGAAATGCACAATCCCGGCCTCGTGCTACTTGGCATGTTCGTCACCGCCGTCTTCCGCGGGCAGGACAGGGAGATGCGGGCGGTGGTGCCCGCGTCCGCGATCCTGCACCTGCACGACCGCGACTGGGTCTACGTGCCGGCATCGGACAGCACGTTTCGAAGAGTGGAAGTGGCCGGAGGGAAGATGATTCCACCCGATCTGCAGGAAGTCTCTGGGGGCCTCAAGCCCGGCGACCGCGTAGTGTCGAACGCCCTGGTCTTGCAGAACGCCTCCGAACAGTAGCAGGGAAATCGAATGATCCGCGGCCTGGTCGATTACGCCCTCGACAACCGTTTTCTGATGACGGCATTGGCCGTGCTGCTGCTGATTTGGGGCGCGATCTCGTTCCACAACCTCCCGGTGGAAGCCTATCCGGACGTGGCCAACAACTACGTGCAAGTGATCACGCAATGGCCCGGCCGGGCGGCCGAAGAGGTGGAGCAGCAGGTCACGATCCCCATCGAGATCGTGATGAACGGGATTCCTCACCTGCAACACCTGCGTTCCACGTCACTGTTCGGAATCTCCAGCCTGATGTTGATCTTCGACGACGAATCGAACAACGACTGGAACCGCCAGAAGGTGCTGGAGCGGCTTTCGCAGGTGGAACTGCCCACCGGCCTCCAGCCGCAAATCGGCGCCGACTACAGCCCGGTGGGCCAGATCTATTGGTACACGCTGCGGAGCGCCAATCCGAATATCGACTTGATGGACCTGAAGTCGCTCGAGGACTGGACGCTCGAAAAGCAGTTCAAGTCGGTGCCCAACGTAGCGGACGTGGTCAGCTTCGGGGGCATCACTCGCGAATACCAGCTCCGCGTCGATCCGGAAAAGCTGGTGGCCTACGGCGTGAGCATGGGCCAGGTGGAACAGCAACTTGCCAACAATAATGTCAACGCCGGCGGCAGTTTCGTGGAAGCGGGATTGCAGCAGATCAACGTGCGCGCGGTGGGGCTGATCCGCAACATCCACGACATTGAAGACACGGTGATCAAGGCGCAGAATGGGACAGCCATTCACGTGCGCGACATCGGAACCGTGGCGCAAGGCCCCAGAATCCGCCTGGGCAAGGTGGGGAAGGCAATCCATAGGGCCGACGGCCGCATCGTCGACAATGGCGATGTCATCGCGGGCATCGTGCTGCTGCGGAAAGGCGCCGATTCCGACGCCACCCTCGCGGCCATTCATGACAAGGTCAAGGAACTCAACGAACACATCCTTCCTCCCGGCGTGAAAGTCGTTCCGTTCCTCGACCGCAGCAATCTTCTGGAACTGACCACCCACACCGTGCTCCACAACCTGGTCGAGGGTATCCTGCTGGTGGCGCTCATCCTCTTCCTGTTTCTCGGGAACGCCCGCGGCGCCTTCATCGTGGCGCTCACCATCCCGTTCTCGCTGCTGTTCGCGTCGATCTGTCTCAACCTGAATCACATTCCGGCGAATCTGCTGTCGCTCGGCGCTCTGGATTTCGGCATGGTGGTGGAGGGCGCCGTGGTCATGGTCGAGAACATCGTACGCTACCTCGGCCGGAGAGACCGGGACGCGGGATCCGCCCTGGGGCCTATCCGCGAGGCTGCGCACGAAGTGCAGCGGCCGGTGTTCTATTCGATCGGCATCATTATTACTGCGTACCTGCCGATCTTCACCCTCCAGGCCGTGGAAGGCCGCCTGTTCAAGCCCATGGCGTGGACCGTGTCGTTCGCCCTTCTGGGCTCCCTCCTCTTTTCGATGTTGATCGCGCCCGTGCTTTCCAGTTATGTATTCGGCAAGCACGTCCGGGAGTGGCGCAACCCCGCGATGGTGTGGATCACGACGGCCTATCGCCAATCGCTTCACGCGGCGATCCGCTTCCGATGGGTGACGATCGCAGCATGCCTCGGCGCGATCGCACTCTCGGGGTGGCTCACGGCGAGCGGGGTCATCGGCTCCGAGTTTCTGCCGCACCTGGATGAGGGTGCGATCTGGGCTCGCGCCACCCTGGCGCCCAGCACCGGGCCCACCGAGGGCTCGCGCGTCATGGACCAGGCGCGCGTGATCCTGGCGTCTTTCCCGGAAGTAACTCAGGTGGTGAGTCACATCGGGCGTCCCGACGACGGAACCGACACCACAGGTTTTTTCAACACCGAATACTTCGTGGATCTCAAGCCGAAAGCCGAATGGCGGCCGGTTTTTCAACAGGACAAGGAGGCGCTCATCGCCGCCATGGACCGCGAGTTGGAGAAGATCCCGGGGGCGCTCTGGAATTTCTCGCAGCCCATTGCGGACAACATGGAGGAAGCGGTGAGCGGAGTCAAAGGCCAACTCGCTATCAAAATCTACGGCGACGACCTGAAGACCCTCGAAAGCAAGGGCGATGAGATCGTCCGCGTGATGCACACCGTTCCCGGGGTCGCCGATCTCGGCCTGTTTCGCGTGATCGGACAGCCCAACCTGGAGTTCGCCGTAGATCGGCAGCGGGCCGCACGCTACGGCATCAACGTGGCCGATGTGCAGGACGCCATCGAGACCGCCGTGGGCGGGAAAGCGGTCAGCCAGGTGCTGCAAGGCGAGCAGCGCTACGACCTCATGGTTCGCTACCTGGCGCCGTACCGCAACACCAGGGAGGCCATCGAAAGGATCCGCCTGGTGGCCCCCGGTGGAGAGCGCGTGTCGTTGGCGCAACTGTGCAAAGTGGATGTGCTGGACGGCGCATCCGGGATCTATCGCGAAGGCAACTCGCGCTACGTGGCCATCAAGTACAGCATCCCGGTCCGCGACCTCGGCAGCACGGTGGAGGAGGCCATGGCCAAGGTCGGCCGGCAAGTCAAACTTCCACCCGGGTACCACATCGATTGGGCCGGCGAATACGAGAGCCAGAAGCGGTCGTCGAAGAGGCTCCTGATCGTGCTGCCGCTCACCATTCTGGCGATCTGCATGATCCTCTACGCGATGTTCAAGTCCTTCAAGTGGGTGGGGCTGATTCTGGCCAACGTGGCGATGGCGCCGATTGGCGGATTGCTCGCGCTGCTGTTCACCCACACGCACTTCAGCGTCTCGTCGGGGGTCGGATTCCTGGCTCTGTTCGGCGTGGCGGTGCAGACCGGCGTGATCATGCTGGAGTACATCAACCAGCTTCGCGCGCGCGGTCAAACCAGGGAAAATGCCGCCGTCGACGGATCGGTCGAGAGGCTGCGCCCCATCATGATGACCATGCTGGTGGCGAGCTTTGGACTGCTGCCGGCCGCGCTTTCGCGCGGGATCGGCTCCGATTCGCAGCGGCCGTTCGCCATCGTGATCGTAGGCGGGCTGGTGGCGGCGCTGATCCTCGGAATCTTTCTGCTGCCCACGCTCTATGTATGGGTGGCCTCCGATCGGGATGTGCTGCCGGAACCCCAAGCCCACGCGCACTTCGACCCGCAAGAGTAGGGGGCCCTACCACTGCGATGGGACAAGGCTACTTGACGAGCCGCGTACCATATAGATAATTTAAGGTATGATTATCCTGATATTCGGTCCGCCCGGGTGCGGCAAGGGCACGCAAGCCGCTTTCCTTGCGGAGCGGTTCCAGGTTCCCGCCATTTCCACCGGAGAGATGTTCCGCGCCGAGTGCAAAGCCGGCACGGAATTGGGGAATTTGGCGTTCTCGATTCTGAGATCGGGCGGCATGGTGGGCGACGAGATCGTCAACGGGATCGTGGCCCACCGGATCGGCCGGGCGGATTGCGCCAAGGGCTTCCTGCTGGATGGCTACCCGCGAACCGTGCCGCAGGCCAGGCACTTTGCCCGCTTGCTCCAGCAGAGACGGCTGCCCGATCCCATCGTGGTCCACCTGGATGTGCCCGACAGTCCACTGGTGGCCCGGCTGACCGCCCGCCGGCAGTGCCCGCAGTGCCTGCGCACCTACAATTTGGTCTCGCAACCGCCGCGGACCGCGGATCGATGCGACGACGACGGGGCGGCATTGCTCACGCGGGAAGACGATCGCGAACCGGTGATCCGCGACCGCCTGCGCGCGTATCGGGAACTGACGGACCCGATTCTGAAGTGGTACGGGGAGTGCGTGGTCCGCACGGTGGATGGCGGCGCGGCGCCGGAGCCGGTGGCGCAGGCGGTCGAGCGCACGGTAGTCGCGGCTTTGCAGGCGCGCATGGAGTGCGCCAGGTAGGACCGCGGCCGTCTCCAATGGGTGCGGGAGGAGAAGCGTCCCTATCACGCCGCGTAGATATCGTAGGTGGCGCGATTCAGGGCGAGATCGGCTTCGCCGGCGCCGTAGCACTGCGGCCGATTCATCCAGGCATATTCGGGGTGAGCGGTCTGGAAGCGCGGCGCAATGCGGAGCGGCAGCTTGGCCGGCAAATCGTTGCGCAGGAATCGTTCATATCCGTCCGGGCAGGCATCCAGGATGCCGGTGTAAGGCGCGTAAATCAAAGCGCTGTCGTGGCTCTCAAAAGTGGCGCGGACGTCGAGGAGGCCGATTCCGTCGCGCCGAAGCAGCAAGTAGTCGGCTCCGGCGGGCAACACTTTTCCCCGAAAGCGAGGGCCGTCGATGACTCCTCCGGCCAAGTAAAAGTTCGCGCGGATGCCTTCGGGAACGGGCCCAATCACTTCGGGCGGCAACTTCAGGACGGCAGAGAATGTAAAGAGGTACTCGAGCTTGCATTCCGGCATTTGGATTCCTTCCATGGGAATAGATGCGGATACGGGGTAACACGAGGCTCGCGCCGTGGGCTCTTCCTACTCCCATCGCAAAGCGCGCATCGGATCTATTCCCGTGGCTCTCCGGGCCGGGAGATAGCCGGCTATCGCCGCCACCGGCGCGATGCCCAGAGCAGAGAGCGCCATGGTTGTGGGGTCGGCCGCCTGGATGCCGAATAACTGGGTTTCCACCAGCCTGGTGAGCGCCCATGCCGAAGGCACTCCAATCGCTACTCCCACGGCCGCCAGGCGCAGGACTTCCCGCATCACCAGCCATACCACCGTTCCCCGGCCGGCCCCCAGCGCCATGCGGATTCCGATCTCCCGCGTGCGCCGGGCCACCAGGTAGGACATGACGCCATACAAACCTACGCCGGCCAGGACGGTCGCCAGACAGCCGAAGACGGTCGAGAGCGTTGCCAGCATGCGCTCGGTCACCAGCGACTTGTCCACCTGCTGCTCCAGCGTGCGCATTCCGAATACCGGCACGCTCGAATCCACTTCCCGCACCGTCTGCCGCAACGCGGAGAACAGGCTCGCAGGCTCTCCGCGCGTGCGCACATAAGCGGACATGCCGGTCACGAAGCCCACCTGCTGGTAGGGGCGATACAGTTCGTAAGGCACTTCCTGGCGCATGTTCTCGTACTTCGTGTCCTTGACCACGCCCACGATCTCGATGTCGGTTTTGGTCCCGGGATTGCCGCCCATTCCAACGTGGCGGCCGATGGGGCTTCCGCTTTCGAAATAACGCTTGGCGAATTTCTCGTTGACGATGGCCACCTTCGAGGCGCCTTCTTCGTCCCGCAAACTGAAATCCCTGCCGACCAGAATCGGGATTCCCAAGGTCTCGAAGAAGGCCGGCGTCACGAATTGCATGTGCGGCTGAGCGCTCGGACCCTGCTTGGAGGTATAGCCCTCGACGGTCACGGAACTATCCCACTCGTTGTCGTCCAGCACGGGAATGACGGCCAGTGCGGCCGATGTTACGCCCCCCAGTCCGGACAGGCGTTCGACCAGTTGCCGGTAGAACTGCAGGCTGCGCTCGGGCTTGTAGCCGTTGAGAGTCGGGTCGAGCGAAAAGGTCGCCAGGTCTTGGGTTTGGAATCCCGGATTGAGGTCCTTCAGGTTGCGCAGGCTCTGGATGAAAAGACCCGCTCCAATCAGCAGCAACAGCGAGAGAGCCACTTGCAGAACCACGAGGGTCTGACGCAGTCCCACGGACGTTCCGCCCACTACCGAGCCGGCCTGATCCTTCAGCGTCCCGGCCAGGTCCGGGCGCGTCGATTGGATCGCCGGCGCCAGTCCGAAGATCAAGCCGGTGAGCACCGACACCGCCAGGGTGAATCCCAGGACGCGGGCATCCGGGGCGCTCGCGAGGTGAAGCGGTATCACACCCGCCGGGAGAAAACCGATGAGCTCCCTGTCCATCAGCACCGCCAGGCCCAGTCCGGCGGCGCCGCCGGCCATGGAGAGCAGCAGACTCTCCTTGAGCAATTGGCAGATCAGACGGCCGCGGCTGGCGCCCATGGCGAGGCGGACCGCGACCTCCTTTTGCCGGGCGGTGGCGCGCGCGACCAGCAGGTTGGCCACGTTCGAGCAGGCGATCAGAAGCACCAGCCCCACGATCGCCATCAGGGCCCACAGCGGGTTGGCGAATTGGCGGCGCAGATCGGAACGTCCTTTGGAGGCGGGCAATAAGTTCATCCACATTTTCAGGAACTGCTGTTTCATGTTCTGGCTGGCGGTGGCGAACTCCTTGTCCTGCACTTCCATTTCGAGGATCTGGTGAAACAGCGGCTGCAGCCCCGCCTTGGCGGTCTCCAGCGTCATACCCGGCTTGAGGCGGCCAAAGGCCTGCACGAAGCGGCTGCGGCGGTCGTTCAGGCTGTACCATGGGCCGGGCGTCATTTCCTTCTTCATCATCATAGGGACGCGGATCTGCGGCGAGTAGCCGGCCTCCACGCCATCGAATCCGTCCTGGCTCACTCCGGCGATGGTCAGTGGATAGCCGTTGACGGCGATCCGCCGGCCGATCACGCCGGGGTCCGCGGCAAACCGCGTCTTCCAGTAGCCGTAGCTCAAGATCGCCAGCGGATGGCCGCCCTGGTGGAGGTCGTCCGAGGCCGTGAACACGCGCCCCAGCGCGGCGCCCACGCCCAGCACCGGAAAATAATTGCCGGAGACCAATTCCCCGGCGACGATTTCCGTTCTTCCCTCCGAGCTCAGGCTCATGGTCATGCCGTAGCGGCAGAACATGGCGCTGAAGACCCGATTCTTGTCGCGGAAGTCCTGGTACATGGGATAGGAGATGGCGTTGCCGCCGGTGTTGTTGCCGTAGTGATTGCCCCGTGCGGTCAACAGCACCAGCTCCTCCGGGTGCTTCACCGGGAGCATTTGCAGGATCAACTGATTGATGAGCGTGAATATGGCGGTATTCGCGCCGATTCCCAACGCCAGGGAGAGTACGGCGACCGAGGCGAAGAAGGGGGATTTCCGGAGAGTCCGCAGGGCGTAGCGCAGGTCTTGCAGGAGGACGGCCATCGGTGGTTATACTGCGCGGCGCGGAAAAAGTTACAAAGCAGGCGGGCCTGGACGCTGTCACGATCTGCCCAAAGAATGCCGGCTTCCAGCTTTAGGGTCGCGGCTCGGGAGCGCGACGCTTTGGCGGACGCAACAATCGGGCAGGCAGTTTGGAAAGATACGTCAGCCGCTCGACCATCGGCAGGAGCCGCCGGACGGTCTTCCCGTGCAGAATGAGGCTGCCGGTGACCAGCGCCGGGTGCGGAATAGTCGTGCAGCAGCGGGAGCAGATATCGATTTCGCCGCTGCGGCCGGAAGCGTGCAGCCGGCGCATGCGCTGCATCTCCTCCGAGTCCCAAATCGCCAGGAGAGGCTGCTGTTCGAGGTTGCCCAACGGCGCTCCGTCCAGCATGTAGCTCTGACAGCAGGGATACACGTCGCCGTTCTGCTTGACGTAGACCGCGCCGCGCCACAGGTAGTGGCACGGGTGCTTCCAATCGGCGGCGGCATGCCCGGCGTCGGGACGCATCAGGTTGGTTTCGTCGGCCTTGATGCGGACCTGGTCCACGCCCGGGATAGCGCTCCAGAATGCCAGGAATTCGTCCACCTCCGACGCGTTGCCCTCCATCTGTACCATCTGCACGACCACTTGCAGCCTGGAGCGGCGCTCGTGTTTCATGCGGGCGAAGCGGACGAAGTTGTCGCGCACCTTTTCGAATTTGGCGCCCTTGCGGTAGAACTCGAAGGTCTCCTTTCTGGCGCCGTCGAAGCTCAAAGTGATCTGTTCCAGCGGGGAATCCAGAACGCGGGCGGCGGTGCGCTCGTCGAGAAACGTGCCGTTGGTGGAGAGCAAGGTGGAAACGCTGTGCCGGTGGCAGAATTCGATGCGC
The DNA here is from genome assembly GCA_041485845.1 of Bryobacteraceae bacterium. Classification (GTDB taxonomy): domain Bacteria; phylum Acidobacteriota; class Terriglobia; order Bryobacterales; family Bryobacteraceae; genus OMOG01. The sequence goes on along the minus strand of JBGPKH010000077.1, from coordinate 8,384 downwards.
TCGAAGATCTGCGGATCCATGAAGGGCTCCCCCAGACCGATCAGCATCATGTGTTCCGCCGTGGACCCGGCTTGCCGCACAAGACGTTCGAATACCTCGTCCGTCATATCGGCTTTGGGTTGCTTATGGGTTTCCCGCGGGCACATCGGGCAGTAGAGATTACACTTGGCCGTGGTCTCGACGATGTACTCGACGGGCAGCGCTCCGAGCCTGGCCCGGCGCGCCAGGTAACCCCAAAGCAGCTTGGCGCGGTTCCAGGCCCTCATGCTGATATTCATTGTACCTGCGGGCTATGCGAATCTGATGAGTAGTGGAACAGCGCATCCGCAAGCGCAACGATTCAGAGGTTCGGCCAGACCGCCGTTATGTTCTGTACTGGCTCCGCTACCAGCGGCTTACCGAGTCGAACCACGCCTTGCTGTTTGCCTTTACTGGCAAATCGCCTGGGGCTTCCGCTGCTGGTCTTCGAGAGCCTCGGCTGGACCTGCCCGCAAGCCAACGGGCGGCATCGCGCCTTTCTGCTGGAAGGCGCGCCGGAAACCGCGGCCTCGTTGCGCGAGTTCGGAACCGGCCGCGTTTTTCGAAGCTCTCCGTCCCAACACCCGTTCCTTCCAGACGCCGCGGCGGTCGTGACAGACGATTATCCGGAAGCCTTGTCCGGGCCGCTCCCGGCTCTCGACGTACAGGCGACGCCGTGGATTCCAGTTGCGTGGCGCCGGCCAGTTGCATCGGGCAACGGGCGTATGCGGCGTATTCGATCCGGCCGAAGATCCACAAACTGCTGCCGCAATTTCTCAAACTCGCGGAAGCGGCGCGGGTTCGACGGCCGTGCGTGGCGCCCGCGCCTCGATCCCGTGCGGAGTCCCGGGAGATCGGCCATACCGTCCGGCCGTCGACCACCTTTCACGGCGGCCGCGCCCAGGCCGAGCGTTATCTTCGCCGCTTCCTCGAAGATCGTCTGCATCGCTATTCCCGGGACAAGAACGAGCCGTCGGCCCACAGCACCTCCGGCTTGAGCCCGTACCTGCCCGCCGGCTACATTTCGCCGCTGGAGGTGGCCCTGGCGGTCCGCCGCCATGCCACGGAACACAAGCTGATCGCCGATGATTTCTGGAGGAATTGCTGGTCCGCCGGGAACTGGCATTCAATTTCGTGCGTTATGCCAAGAGAGTGGACAGACTGGAGGAACTGCCGGAGTGGGCCCGCGCGACACTCGCCAAGCATCGCGACGACCCTCGCGATCCGGTGTATACCCGCGAACAGTTCGAACCGGCCGCGACGTGCGATGATCTATGGAACGCCACTCAAAAGGAACTGCTGGAACGGAAGACCGGCGTCCAGGCATATCTGCGGGAGATCGAATATCTGGAGCGCACAGGCAAGGAACTCACCACGTGAAAATCACTATTTCGGGGGCCTCGGGATTGATTGGACGCCGGCTGATGAAGGCGCTGGCGAACGACCGGCATTCGATCCGCGTGCTGAGCCGGCACGCGGGCACCAACCTGCCGGGCGGAATTCGCTTATCGGCGTGGGATCCGGCGAAAGGAGAGCCGCCGGCGGACAGCCTGCGGGATGCCGACGCGGTGATTCACCTGGCCGGTGAGCCCGTGGCCCAGCGCTGGTCGGCCGATGCGAAGCTTCGGATCCGCGACAGCCGCGTGGCCGGGACGCGGAATCTGGTCGAGGCGCTGGCCAAGCTGCCGCAACGCCCGCAGGTGCTGGTTTCGGCGTCCGCGGTAGGATATTACGGATCGCGGGGCGATGAAACGCTGACGGAGTCGTCCGCGGCGGGCAGCGGCTATCTGGCGGAAGTATGCCAGGCTTGGGAGAAAGAAGCGCAGGCCGCCGAGGCGCTGGGAATGCGCGTCGTGCAGGTGAGGACCGGCATCGTGCTGGACGCCCGCGGCGGGGCGCTGCAACGCATGTTGCCCCCCTTCCGCATGGGGGTGGGCGGGAAGATAGGCGACGGCAAACAATGGATGCCGTGGATCCACGCCCAGGACCTGGTAGACCTTTACCGCTTCGCCCTGGAGCAGCCCCTCAAGGGTCCGCTGAATGGCGTGGCGCCTTACCCGGTCGTGAACGCCGATTTCACAAAGGGCCTGGCGGGGGCGCTCAAGCGGCCGGCGTTCCTGCCGGTGCCCGCGCTCGCGTTGCGCCTGCTTTTCGGCGAGATGGCCGGGGTGCTGCTTGCCAGCCAGCGGGTCCTGCCGAAAGCGGCGGAGGCGGCCGGATTCCGCTTCCAGTTTCCGCAGTTGGGCCCGGCTCTCGCGGACGCGCTGAAATAGGCCGACATACCACTGTACATTTTGATGTTGCAGGAGCACACACGGGGTCAACAGGCCGATTGACAATCGGCCGCAGGTTGACAACCTGCCCCACCTGATGCTCCCGTTTCCGCTAGGCTCTCGACGATGCCGAGCAGCTTGGTGCGATTGATCGGCTTGTCCGTATAGGTGTCCATTCCCGCGAGCAGACACTTCTCCCGATCCCCGCTCATGGCGCAAGCGGTCATGGCAATGATCGGCACGTGCCTGCCGGATGTTCGTTCGGCCTCGCGAATCCGCTGCGTGGCCTCCAGCCCGTCCATCTCGGGCATGTTCACGTCCATCAGGATTGCGTCGAAGGCACTCGCCGCGGCCAGGGAGACGGCTTCACGTCCGTTGCCGGCAACGGTGACCGAATGGCCGCGGCTCTCAAGGAGGCGCACTGCCACCTTCTGATTCACCGCATTATCTTCGGCCAGAAGGATTGCCAGCCTCCGCTGGGGCGCCGGAGCAATCGGCTCTGCGGCCGCTTTCGAGAGAATGGTTTCCCCAGCGCAGCGCTTCAGAAGTGCCGTGAAGTGGAACGTGCTGCCTTGTCCCGCCTCGCTTTCCACCCATATCCGTCCCGACATTAGTCCCACCAGCCGGGAACAGATAGCCAGTCCGAGGCCGCTGCCGCCATACTTCCGCGTGGTGGAACTGTCCGCCTGGCGGAACGCTTCGAAAATGAGCGACTGCTTCTCTACCGGAATTCCAATCCCCGTGTCTACCACCGTGAAGCGCAGCAGTACGTCCTCGGGGGCAGGATGATCTGCGTCCATGGCGACGCGGATCGTCACGCTTCCCTGGCTGGTGAATTTGATGGCATTGCCGAGCAGGTTGAGGAGCACCTGCCGGAGCCGGATCGCGTCGCCGAGCAGAACTTCCGGAACTGCGTCGTCCACCTCCCAAGCCAGGCTGACGTTCTTCTGTTGAGCCTGTAGCCGGATCAACTGTGCGCTCTCCCTAACCAACGCATCGGGCGAGAACGGCGCGGGGTCCAATTCCAGGCGGCCGGCCTCGATCTTCGACAGATCCAGCACGTCGTTCAGAATGCCCAGGAGCGCGTCGGCGGAATCGCGTGCGGTCTGCAAATATTCGCGCTGCTCGCCGCTGAGCTCGGTCCCGAGAACCAGTTCGGTCATTCCGAACACGCCGTTCAGGGGCGTCCGGATCTCATGGCTCATATTGGCCAGGAACGCGCTCTTGGCGCGGCTGGCTTCTTGGGCCTGTTCCAAAAGCAGCTCGATTTCGCTATTCTGCTTGTCGACTGTGGCCTTTTCCCGCACGAGCTCGCTGGTTCGCGCGGCGACTGCGTCCTCCAGACGTTGCTGGCGGTCGAGCAGGCTGCGTACCCGGATTCTCCAGACCCGCCGGCCGGAGGTGAGAGCCAACAACAGCCCCAAGGTGTTGAACCACCATGTTTTCCACCACGGCGGCAGAATACGGAAAGACACGCTCGTGGCATTCCCGCTCCATACTCCAGCGGCGTTGCGCGCGATCACTTCGAAGCGGTAGGGGCCGTGCCCCAGGCCAGGGTAGGCGACCTCCCTCTGGCTCGTCTCAATCCAATCTTCGTGCAGATTGACCAGCCGGTACCGGAAGCGCACCTCGCTTTCATTCAAGAAAGTCAGGGCCGTGAAATGCACCTGCATCGACCGGTCGGGAAAAGATACTTCCAATGCGTTGGATGGTTCGACGGGTTTCCCTCCAAACGCCAAACCGGTCACCAGGGCAGCGGTAGGCCCCGTCGGCGGCGTGGTCGCGGGGGGCCGAAAATGCGAGAGGCCGCGGCTGGTGCCAATCCAAACGCTGCCGTCCTCGTCGGCCAGAAACGAATCGCCATCGCAGTCCGCCCAGACGAGCCCGTCACCGCGGCCGTAGTGCCGCCAGGAATGCCCGTCGAACACCTCTACCCCATTGTCTGTCCCGGACCAGATCCAACCGCGCGCGTCGCTCCTGAGGAAAACTGCATGGTGAGAGCGGAGCCCGTCCTTGGTCGTGAAATTCTTGATCGTCGGGACGCCGTCACGAAAGACCAGCCTTGAGATGCCCTTGTCGTCCCGGTAGGCGATCCAGATCGCCCCGTCGGGCGCTTCCGTCACGTAAGAAGTCCGGTTGCCCGGCAGACCTTCCTGCATGGTGAAACGAGTCCATTTGCCGGACTGGAAGCGCACCAGACCGTAGTAGCCGGTGGCCCAAATGGCTCCGCCGCTACCCCGCACCACGTGTGTGAAGCTCTCCCGGCGACCTCCCCCGGGCGGGTTTTGCGACTCGAAAATCAGATCGGAAGGCGGCCCCGCGCCGCGGTAAAGACCACTGCGGGTGGCAACCCAGAGCCGCTCGTCCTGGTCGAAGGTTATGCTCATGACCTTGTCGCCGGCCAGGCCGGCTGGCGCCCCATAGAGACGAACCAACCCGGTCCTCGGGTTGACTTGCGCGACCTCGCCCCGCCCGGTGCCCGTCCACATGGTCCCGTCCCGAGCCAGGGCCAGAGCGCGCACCGTGGTCCGGTCGAGGCCGCCTCCTTTCCATTGACGCCAGACGCGTTCTCCGCGAGGCAGATAGTTCAAACCGTAGTCGGTGCCCGCCCAGAGAGTCCCGGTGGCGTCTCGCCGTATGCTCCAGATGGTTTCATTGCTCAGTCCTTCGGCGCGCGTCCAGGCTTCCCACTGTCCCGCTCCAACCCATCGGGCAAGCCCTCCGCCCGACAACCCGATCCAATACGAGCCTTCGCGGTCTTGCAAGAACGAGCCCACCGAGCTGCCGGGCAGCCCGCGGCTGGAATCGATCCGGTCCCACTGGCCGCCGTTGCGAATCGCCAACCCCAGGTCGGTGGGCGCGAACAGCATTCCGGCCCCGTCCATCGCCAACACGCTGTTATCGGAAGCGCTCGGCGGAAGCCCCTGGTCCTGGTGGATGAACCGCCCCGCCCCTTTCGGCAGCATGACCAAATGCTCCCGGCTACGGACCCATATGTTGCCCTGCAAATCGCTCAGGATGGAGCTCCACGGTTCGTCGTTCAGTCCCTCGGCCGGCCCGAACGCAACCACTGCCGCCCTCGCCAATTCTTGCCCCGGCCCCTGCCGGTCCACGCGAAGAACCCGATTGCGGCAGGCCAGCCAGATCGCCCCCCCCGCATCCACATGGACCCCCAGAATCGGACCGGTATCCACGGCAAGGTTCTGGAAAGCCGCCGCCGGCTCAGACCCGGCCACCGGCGCTGGCACCACCAGGAGCCCCTTGCTGGTCCCCACGAACAGCGTCCCTTGCGCGTCGGAAGCCAGGTCGGCGCGGCCCTGGATCTCGTAATCGCCCAGGTAAGGAAAGGATAGAAAACGGTCGCCAACGCGTCGCGCCACGCCCGCGCGGGTCGCGACCCAGAGGGTGCCGTCCGCGGTTTCGTGCAGTCCGCCAATCCACGGCGCCGGGAGTCCGCTATCCGAGGAATAACCGCGAAAGCGGTAGCCGTTGTACCGGAACAGCCCGGATTGAGTACCCACCCAGAGGAAGCCTGTCCGGTCCTGCAGCATGCATTGCGCCACCAGGTTCACCAGACCCTGTTCCTGCCCGTACTGCTGCAGGCTGAGCTGCTGGCCCAGAACCACGCCTGCGAACAGGAACGCCAACAGCGAGTTGCGGAATGCTGGCCGCGCGGTACCGCGCCGGCGCTTCGACGGATGCACCAATCGCCCTCTCCTACTTCTGTATCGGACGAAAGGTCTAAGTTCTTTAGCTCCGGACCCAGCGGGTGGTCAACATCTCATTGTTTTGGGAGAGAATTCCGCTGGCGCCGCTGGCGGATCTGGTGGCGAGAGACCTGGACGTCGCAGGCGAGGCGGAAACCGGTGTTCAGGCCATGGGCCTGGCTGGACAACTCATGCCGGACGTGATCCTGCTGGATATCCAAATGCCCGGTTGCAGCGGCATCGGTGTGGCGGCGTGCCTGGCGGAGCCTCGTCCGCGAGTGATCTTCTGCACGGCCTGCGACCAGCACGCCGTGGATGCGTTCGAATTGAACGCAGTGGCCTGCCTGTTGAAGCCCATCAGCCGGGTCCGTCTCACGCAGCCGCCCGATCGCGCGCGGTCCCTGGCGGGCGACAGCCGGGAATCGGCGCTTCCCCGGACCGCGCGCGCCCAGCGTACCGGCCCCGCCCGTTTCCTGGTGCGCAACGCGTCGCATTATACAGTGGTCGGCGAGTCGCGCGTGCTATACTTCGCTTCCGAAGGCGGCCTGAACCGCCTCGTGGGCGACGGCGCCCAATACTGGATGGATCCCACGCTGAACGAACTGGAACAACTGCTGGACGCCGCCCGTTTCTTTCGCATCTCGCGTGCGGCGCGGATCAACCTGAACGCCGTGGCGGAAGTCTTTCCGCTGCCGGGCAGGCCGGGCGAAGTGCTGCTGAAAAACGGTCAGCGCCTGGAAGTGAGCCGGCGCCGCTATCAGGACTTGCTGGAGGCGCTGGGAGGAGTTACGTCGTGAGGCTGCAAATGACACGCAGAGTTCTTTTGGCCGTCTGCGTCTGCTTCTCGCCCGCAGTGTGGGCGCAGGACGACGCAGCCGAAGCGAAGCGCGAGCGCGAGCTCAAGATGCCCGAGATCGTCCGGGCACTCGGGCTGAAGGAAGGATCGCGGGTCGCGGACATCGGAGCCGGCGAGGGCACTTACGAGAGCTCGCTCGCGCGGGCGGTCGGCGCGGGAGGCCGGGTCTACGCCGAAGACATCGACGAGAAACGAGCCATCAAGCAGTTGCGCGAACGGGTGGAGAAGAACCATCTCGATAATGTGGAGGTGGTCCTGGGGACGTCCGGCGACCCCAAACTGCCGGTTGACGCGCTGGACAGTGTTCTGATGGTCATTATGTATCACGAGGTGGAAGCCTACGAGCAGATGCTGGAACATGTGAGGGCGGCGCTGAAGGAGGGTGGACGGTTCGTGGTGGTGGACATGACTCCCCACAAGACGCTCACTCGCCCTCGCGCGGACCAGGCGAAAAACCACGTGATCGCTCCCGATCTTGCCGAGTCTGAAATCCGTCATGCGGGTTTCGAGGTGGTCTCGCGCGACGACCACTTCATCGACAACCCCGATGAGGAATCCACCCGCTGGATGATCGTTTTCCGGAAGCCGGGTGTCAGCCGTTAGGCCGTAGGCGGCGTAGAATCGAAGAGATGCCTCAAGAGATTCCGAAACCGGTGAGGAAGATCCTTCGTGACCTGGTCTATCGGGCCCACGAAGCAGCGTTGCGCAAACCGCTGTCTGAAATCGTGCCCTATGTGGAGAAATGGCAGCGCGGCGAGATCGATGCCATCGCGCTTGCCGACCGGCTCCGCGAGTTCCACGACGGCCCCTGCCGCGAGATCTACAAGCGGTTTACGTACACCAGCATCGGGGAGTGCGAGATGCTGGCGGGCGGCGCCGTGGCGCAGGGTCTGATCGACCCGAAGACCGTCCCCGAAGCGGCGATGCCCTATCTGGGACGCTGGCTGGAATTCCACCGCCAGAACCTCTGATCAGGCGACTTCGAGGTACTCCAGCTCAGGCTCGTCCTGCCCCAGGCCGGTGTTGGCGGCATTGGCCAGCGGTGCTTCGCGCAGATGCAGCGGGTCCAACCCGCGGGCCGGACGCCGCTCGCTCCAGCCGTTTTCTCTCGCCGGGAATACCACCCAGCCCTCTCCCGGAACGTAGGCCACCCATTGGCGCGGCTGTGCGGCGCTTCGATATAGCTTGATCATTTCAGCCCTCCTTCAGAGTTGCATGCCGAGTCATTCCGAGTTAAAAGTATCCGAAATTGTGGGATAGTTCAACGAAAACTATGCGGGGGCGATCGGGATACCCCTACACGCGGGTAACCGGGCGGCGTTTAGCGGGTGCTTTAACGCTATACTACCCGCTATACTCCGATTTACCGATTGCCATGCCGAAATTGAAATCGTCGCTGCGCGCCCTCACCTTGCTACTCGCCTTCAGCGGTGTCTTGTGCGGCCAGAACCGGGCCGCCTGGATGCAGGACGCGCAATGGGGCGTCATGACCCACTACCTGGCCGATTGGCAGGCGCGCGTCCATCACTT
>JBGPKH010000076.1:0-20829 GCA_041485845.1 Bryobacteraceae bacterium | reverse complement strand
GACGCCTGGACTTTTGGCCGACCGCCTTTGAGGGCGGCCCAACTCATCAAGCCACCCGCTCCGCGGGGGTGTCTGACTTTATCTCGCCTTCCGCAGCGCGTCCACTACGGCGTCGGGATGATGTGCGATGACCGTCAGGAGCACGCGCGCCGGACCGGTTGCGTGCGGCCCTGCTCCCAATTCCGGATGGTCGCGGGTGTGAATCCGAAGCGCGCCGCGAACTTGGATTGGCTCAGGCCGAGCTTCTGTCGCGCTGGCGCCGCTCCTCGGTTACTGATTGGACGTGTCCGTCACCCCCGCCAGTTTACTCCCACGTTCAGCTTCTTCTTGGCGTACTCGAAACTCCGCTCGAGATCGATGCGCTGCTGCTCCTTCAGGGCCTCGTTCATCACCGCCGGTTTCTGGCCGGGGACGTCCTCGATGACCATCGCGCCCATGAACGGATGGCCGCTCTTGGCCAGCGCTACGAAGCGCGCGAACTCCGCGCCGGGCATCTTGGGGAACGCCTTCCAGAAATCGGCCTCGAGATACGGCAATAGCGTGGGCGGACGTCCGGTGATGATCTCGAGCTGCATCGACGACTTGGGACACAGCTTGCGGAACTGCTCCACGAACTTCACAAAATCCACGCTGCCGTCGCCCAGCGCCACCCACTGGCCCGCGGCGCCGCGGGGCACCTCGAAGACCGCCGAATCGCGCACGTGCGTGGTCACCACGTAGGGCGCCAGCGTTTCCAGCGCGACGAATGGGTCCTCGATGCACCAGATCGGATTGCCGGTGTCCAGGCACGAGGCCACGTAATCCTTGCCGGCCTCCTCGATGATGGTCTGCACCTCGCGCGCCTGCATGTCGCCCGAGTGGTTTTCGAGCGCAATCTTGACCCCCAGGTCCAGCGCCTCCGAGCGCACCGATTTGAAGACGTTGATGGTGCTCTCCATGTGCGCTTCGATGGGCAGTGGGCCCAGGCGATCCGCGCTGGCGCCCATGTAGCAGCGCATGGCCGTGGCGCCAACCGCCCTGGTGATGCGCAGGCCTTCCAGCACACGGTCGCGCGCGGGCGGTCCGTTCTTCGAGAATGACTTGCTCGTGGGGCAGATACAACCCATCCCGCCATCGATCGCGATCTTCAACCGCGCGGCCTGGTCCTTGATCTTTTGCAGGTACGCCGGCTCGTGACTCTCGAAGTCCGCGAGATCCGAAAACTGGATCGTGTCGAGCTTCAGGCCGGCGGCATATTCGAGGAACTGCGGCGCCTTCCACTTGAATGCGCGCATGGAATAGGTGTCGAATCCGAGCTTAACCGGGACGTCCCCGGGCGCCGGAGCGGCGGCGGCCGCGGTTGCGGCGGGAAGGGCTTGCAGAAACGTGCGGCGACGCATGCAGCTACTGTATCTCAGTTTCGACTCGACAACGAACGACAGGTGTGGCCACAGCGCCGGCCGTCTTTGCAACCGCTTAGCGGAACGTGGAGAACGGCGCCCGGTTAACGGGTTGAGAGTGCGTGAGTTCCGCAGCCTCCGCCCTGGCCGGCCGAAACGGACCGCCTGGAGGTTTCCGCCAAGGTTGCGGCGAAACACTGGCGAGGTATGATCGTACTCGGAGTATGATATGGCGGGCGTCGAACGTGTGACCTTCCCGATGGATCTCGTGAGGGACATTGACCGGCGGGAGAAGAACCGCAGCAAGTTCGTCGCAGAGGCCGTCCGCCACGAACTTGATCTGCGCCGTCGTGAGGAGCTTCGTCGATCGCTGCAGAACCCCCATCCCGAAATCGCTGAGCACGCCGATGTGGGACTTGAGGCACGGACGCGCAGCTTGCCCGAGGCACTCGTCGACAACTGCGCCGGCGATCCCGTTCGGTGGGTGCCCGCCGAGGGCTGGGTGGAGGGGAGCGAGTGAGAATCGGCCGGGGTGCCTTCGTCCTGGTAGCACGCGACCCCGCAGCCGGTCACGGACAGCATGGCATGCGGCCTTGTGTCGTGGTGAGCGGTCCGGACGCCATTAGCGGCCAGCGCGCTCCGCTGGTGTGGGTGACGCCGGTAACAGGGACTCCGGGCGAGGGACTGCTTGATCCACCCTTCGCGCCCGGCCAGAGCGGCCTCGCCAAGAAATCCCGCGCACTGATCGACTATCTGCGATCGATCGATAAGCGGAGGATCGGGCGCGTGTTTGGTGAGCTTGCGCGGGAAGATATCGCGGCCATCGATGAGGGGCTGGCGGTCTTCCTCCGGCGTGCATGGAGTCCCTCCGCCCAGGCGCTTCCAGTTCGGCCTGCGCTTCTCTTTCTGACCTGAGAGCGCCCTATGCGAAGTCCCGCAATACCCGTCGTCGCCGCGGCCGCCGCGTTCGGCCTGGCCCTTGCCTTCCAGGCCGTCCGCGGCGCGCCGTCCCCTGCCGAGCCCCACGTGTTGGAGTTGGCCGGCGATATCGAAGGCGTTCACGACCCCGTTGTGATCCAGGAAGCCGGCACTTACTACGTTTTTTGCACGGGAGGCGGCCGCGGAGGTCAGGGCATCATCCCGATCCGCACGTCCCAGGACCTGCTGCACTGGACGTCCGCCGGGTGGGTGTTCGACCAACTCCCCGAATGGGCGGCCAAGGAGATCCCGCGCGGCCGCGGCGCGTGGGCGCCCGACATCTCCCATTACCGTGGCAAGTACCACCTGTATTACGCCGGGTCCTCGTTCGGCAGCCGCAACTCCGCCATCGGGCTGGCCACCAATCCGACGCTCGACCCCAAGAGCCCGAAGTATAAGTGGACCGACGAGGGCATGGTGCTCCGGTCCTATGATGAGAAGGACGACTGGAACGCCATCGATCCCAATCTGGTAGTCGAAGACCAGCGCAATGTCTGGCTGGACTGGGGCAGTTTCTGGGGTGGCATCAAAATGCGCCGCATCGATCCGGACACCGGCAAACTGTCCAGCACCGACACCACTCTGTACTCGCTCTCCAGCCGCCCTCACACGCCGCCCGCCGGCGGCTCCGTCGAGGCGCCGTTCATCGTGCGGCACGCCGATTACTGGTATCTCTTCGCGTCTTTCGACCGCTGCTGCCGGGGCGTGCAGAGCACGTATAACGTGGTGGTCGGGCGTTCTGCGAAGATTACCGGCCCCTATGTGGACAAGAGCGGCAAGCCCATGACCGAAGGCGGCGGTTCGCTGGTAATTGAGGCCACCACGCCGAACTGGCGCGGCCCGGGGCACCAAGCCGTCCTTCAGGAACCCGGCCGCGATCTGCTGTTCTTTCACGCCTATCACGGCGCCACGGGCAGGCCGTACCTGCACATCTCCAACATGCTGTGGGAAGACGGCTGGCCACGCGTAGGCGCGCTGCCGTAGTTACTCGCTTCGGTTACGGCGCCGTTTTCTCCTGCGACCTGAGAGCAGTCGGCAGCGCCACCGCGCAACCCTGCCGCTGGCACTCGCGCCGAGCGGATTCTACCATCCGCGTCGGCCGCGCGTCTTGACAGACCGGAAACGGCGCCGCCTGTAGACTACGAGCAAGGAGAAATCATGGCCAAGAAGGTGAAACCGATTCCGGATGGCTATCACTGCGTGACGCCCTACCTGGTGGCCGATGATGGCGCCCGGGCGGTTGACTTCTACCGGCGGGCTTTAGGCGCGACGGAGGTCTATCGCGTCGATAATCCAGGCGGAAAAATCGGGCACGCGGAGCTGAAGATCAACGACTCGATGATCATGCTGGCCGGCGAGATGCCCCAAATGTGCACGCGCTCGCCGAAGTCGCTCGGCGGCTCGACCGCAGGCATTTTTCTGTACGTCAAGGACGTCGACTCGGTTTTCAATCAGGCTGCGCAGGCCGGCGCCCGCGTCGAAATGCCGGTGGCCGACATGTTCTGGGGCGACCGCTACGCCGCGAGAAGCGCCGGAATGCGTGGGCCTTCGACGAGAGTCGCGGCGCCGAATCCGGCTACCGGCAGCATATCGCCATCGGGCGTGATCTTTTGAACCGTCTGCGACTGCGAGAAGAACGAATAACCGCTGTTCGTGTAAACGTTCCCGGCGGGGTCGGCCGCGACCATTATAAAGTTGCTCCCAGCGGCGAAGGCGCGGACGAACGCGGAGGGGGGACATGGGCCGCCGGTCACTACGTAGGAGGAATAGCCGGTCTGCGCGCGGCCGGCCAAGGCCATGCCGAACGCCGCCACGGACACGACTACCGCAGTCTTCATGTCATCTCAAAGACCCGCGCGGAGCGTTTCCAACTACAATTGCAAAACCGGCTCCCTCAGGGTCGCGGCTCGGTAGGGCGCGTCGCAGGCTCATCGGATGCCCTTTTCCGGAGCAAACTCGCGACATCGTCAATCTTCTCATCCAGCAAATTCACTTTGCGCGCCAAGCCTTGGATCTCCGACTCCGCGCGCCTGTTGACGTCGAAATCGAGTTCGCCGCGCAGCCGATCTTTGGTGTCCTGGCGATTCTGGCTCATCATGATGACCGGAGCCTGCACGGCAGCAATCATGGAAAGGAACAGGTTGAGCAGGATAAATGGATAGGGATCCCAGGCCCTTTTGTTCAGAACGACATTGATGAATGTGTAGACGATCAGCAAAACCGCAAACGAGATAATGAAGGCCCAGGAGCCGCCAAACCGGGCGACCGAGTCGGCGATGCGCTCGCCCACGGTGGCTTCCTTCTCGATCACCTCATTGGGATTTCGGCTGGCGCGAACGCGCACCAGTCCCTGCGAGGCATGGAACTGACGGCCCAGCGTCGTGAGCAGATCCATTCCCGCCATCGGCTTTCGCTCGATCAGAACCGCGATGTCATCCCGCGATACTTCCAGGCAGGCGGCCGCCTCGAGCACAATGGCGTTCGTCTGGTGCGGCGTCTGATCGAGCATCGAGGCGAAGCCGAAGAACTCGCCTTCCGCGGGTTCATCCACCACCACCTCCTGATCGTCTTCGTCCACAGTGAATACCCGAACTTTACCCGAGATCAACACGTAGGCTTGAGCGCCTGGGTCGCCGATCTTGTAGATGCGTTCGCGCGGGGCGAATGTCTTGAGCTCCACTTGGCCGGCTAGCACCGCAGTCTCTTCGTCGTCCAGCAGAGCAAAGAGCGGAACATTTTTGAGTATCTCCGGATTGCACGACATGGGACGCCTCCATCAGTTAGAACTAGATCGTAGCAGATCGTTTTGAACCACTCTAATGAACAGAACTCTGGCGAGGGGCGGACGCACGCAGTATTTCGGGAAAATCCACGGAGAACCCAATCTGGCCGCCAATCCGCGGGCTCGCGATATATTTGCCTCCGAGCAAACCGAAACCGAACGTCATGCCGTTGCGAACGGCGTATTGGCCCCCAACCAGGGCCTGGAGCTGGCTTCTGGCCAGACCCCCGTTCTTCGTAAAACCGCCGTAGATCTCGCCCCCCAGCGTCAGCCGGGCATTGACATCGTGCAAGACCGAGAGACCGCCGGTGTAAACATGGCCGCGCGTGGTTTGAATCCCCAGCACGCCTGTGCTGGTGTTGCCGGCGAACAAAAAACCGGCGTTCCCATTGATCCTGGTTTTGTCGGAAAAGGACTTTTGCGCGATGAAGTTCAGCCAGTAATCGGTCAGTCCCGAGCCGAGTTCCTGGTTGGCGTCCCCGGTCGGGAACTCAATATACAGGCTGGCGCCGAGAGCCGGAAGGCGGGAACCCTTGGACTCCTTATGGAAGTTCCACTTTATTCCCACGTTGGTGTCGCCGGCGCCGGTGGCAGTTTGTGTCTCGACAGCCCGATAGATGGCGAGATAAGGAGCGTCCACATCCAGTTCCAGGTTGTACGGCAGGCCAAAGTTGAGTTTGCAGTTGGCGGTGTTTTGCCGGAGATTCGGATACTGAGGATGCTGGAGAGCGTCAAATTCATTGTAGAACTCGAAGTGCAACTTTCCACGCCCGGTGACCCCAGGGTCATCGGTATAGAAGGGCAGTTGAGCCGGCAGCGGCCCGGTGATGCAGAGCGAACAGAGCAGCAGTAGTGAAACCCGCACTGGCAGGTGCATCGGGATGAGCTTCCAGGATAACCGGCGCTGGCGGAATTGGCCAACTCCCGGTTTGCCGGCGTGCACTCGCAACAGAGCCGCGACCGTAAGCGGGATTTCGCGGGTGGGCCGCGGAAATCCCGACAACGTGTAGGCACCCGTTTGTCGGTCACCCGGAAAGGTTGTTCGGTAAGGCGCTTCACGGGCCACTAATAGCCGTTTTCGCGGAGCTTTTCCACGGTGAGCGGCGATTTCACGTCCAGCTTGCGGAGGAGTTTCTCCACGTGCTTGGCCAGGATGTCGCACTCCAGATTCACGCGCGCGCCGGGGTGATAGCCCCCCAGCGTGGTGTTGCGGTAAGTGTGCGGGATGATGGTCACCGAGAGCAGGTCGGCTTCGAGCGACGCCACAGTCAGGCTGATGCCGTCGATGGCGATGGAGCCTTTGTAGACCAGAAACGGGTCGAGGTCCGCGGGGACGCGGATGCGCAGCCACCAGTTCTCGTCGCCCAAGGCGTCGAGCGAGAGGAACTCGCCCGTGCCATCGACGTGGCCCTGCACGATGTGGCCGCTCAAACGGCCGGTGGGCGAAAGCGGCCGCTCCAGGTTGACGCGGGAGCCGGCGCGCAGGTCGCCCAGGTTGCTTCGCCGCAGGGTCTCGGGCGCGAGATCGGCGGAGAAGGAGTCGGGACGCGGGTCCACCGCCGTCAGGCAGACGCCGTTGACCGCGATGCTCGCGCCTTCGGTCATGTCCTCCATCACGGTGGAGCAGCGGACCTTGAGACGCGCTCCGGCGGACCGCGTCTGCACGGATTCGAGGGCGCCGAGTTCTTCAATAATCCCGGTGAACATCCAGGTATCCTTCCACCGCAAACTCATCCGGCGGGATGTGGTGAATGGTGATGCGGTGAATGCGAATCGCGTCGGCGCGCCGGCGGCGTCCGATTCCGCCGGCCAGCGGCAGCGCTTCCAGCCCGCCCAGAATCTTGGGGCCGTAATAGAAGAAGATGCGGTCCACCGAGGCGCTTTCGAGCGCCGTCCAGTTCAGCTTGCTGCCGGCCTCGATCATCAGCGAAAGGTAGCGCTGCTTGCCCAGCCACTCGACCGTGCTGCGCAGGTCCGCGCGCCCGCCCGGACCGTCGAAGACCAGCACGCGGATGCCGCGGCCTTCCAGCATTTTCCGGCGCTCGGCGGAGGAGGCGGAGGTGGTCACCACGACCAGGTCGCCCGCGGCGCTGCGAGCCATTTTGGAATCGAGCGGCAGGCGCAACTGGGAGTCCATGACGGTGCGCAGCAGCGGGCGGCAGCGCGGAAGGCCGGTGCGGTCGGTGAGCAGCGGGTCGTCGGCCAGGACGGTGCCGATGCCGGTGAGGATGGCGTCGTGGTCGTGGCGCAGCTCCTGCACGTGGGCGCGGGCGCGCTCGCTGGTGATCCAGCCGCGGTTGTCGTCGGGCGCGGAGATTTTGCCGTCGAGCGTGATGGCCGTTTTGAGAGTGACCAGCGGCCGGCCGGTGCGCATGAAATGCAGGAACGGCTCGTTGAGCTTCTCCGCCTCGACGGCGAACTCCGTAGCGATTTCCACCTCCACGCCGGCGGCGCGCAGCTTGCGAAATCCTTCCCCGGCCACCAGTGGATTGGGATCCTCGATGGGCGCGACGACGCGCGCGACTCCGGCTTGGATCACAGCGTCCACGCACGGCGGCGTGCGGCCCTGGTGCGAGCACGGCTCCAGGTTGAGATAGAGCGTGCCGCCGCGGGCCAGGCCGCCCGCCTGCGCGAGGGCGATGACTTCGGCATGCTGGACTCCTGCGTAGGTGTGGAAGCCGCGCCCGACGATCTGGTCGTCACGGGCCAGCACGGCGCCCACCATTGGATTGGGACTGGCCAATGCACGGCCTCGGCGTGCCAGGTCGAGCGCTTCGCGCATGAATGCGGGGTTCATTTTTCGAAGAGCGATTCGATGAATTTTTCGGAGTCGAACGGCAGCAGGTCGTCGACCTTCTCGCCCACTCCCACGTAGCGGATGGGCAGATTGAGCTCGCGCGCGATGGCCACCACGATCCCGCCCTTGGCCGTGCCGTCGAGCTTGGCGAGCACGATGCCGGTGACACCCGAGGTCTCGGTGAACTTGCGCGCCTGTTCCAGCCCGTTCTGGCCGGTGGTGGCGTCCAGCACGAGCAGCACTTCGTGCGGCGCATCGGGGATCACTTTCTTGGCCGTGCGGTCCATCTTCTGGAGCTCCGCCATGAGGTTTTCCTTGGTCTGTAGGCGGCCCGCGGTGTCGACGATCACGTAGTCGACCTTGCGGGCGCGGGCGGCGTTGAGGGCGTCGTAGAGCACCGCGCTGGGGTCGCTGCCGGGGCTCTGGCGAATGACTTGCGTGCCGGTGCGCGCTCCCCAGATTTCGAGCTGTTCGATGGCTGCGGCGCGGAAGGTGTCGGCGGCGCAGAGGAGCACCGAGCGCTGCTCGTTGCGGAAGCGGCTGGCCAGCTTGCCGATGGTGGTGGTCTTGCCCGAGCCGTTGACGCCGATGACCAGGATCACGGCGGGCGGTTCCGCGACGCGGGCGGGGGCGCGCTCGCTGGCCTCCAGGATCTCGAGCAGGTGCTCGCGGATGAGGCCGCGGAGCTCCGCGGCGTCGTTCAACTGGTGGCGTTCCACGCGCTGGCGGATGCGCTCCAGGATTTCATCGGTGGTGCGGACTCCGATGTCGGCGGAAATGAGAGTGGATTCGAGCTCGTCGAGCAGGTCGGCGTCGATCTGCTTTTTGCCCTGGATGGCGTCTTCGAGTGCGGAAACCAGCCCGGCGCGGGTCTTCTGGACGCCGCTTTTCAGTTTCTCGAGAAGCGTGGGTTCCTGTTCGACGGAGCCGAATAGAGTTTGGATCATTTTGGTTCTATTCTAGCGAACCCCTGTCCCCCGGCCCCAGCGGATGCTGCGGCTGCAGCATTTCCGTCCAGAGCCGCATGGCAAGATCATGTCGCTCAGCAGCAGCGAGATAGGGCCGAAGCTCGGAGCGATACCGGTCTTCCAGAGTGGCGGGATCGAGTGGGACGGCACGGGACAGGAACTTCACATCCTCGCGATCGCGTCCCGAGTTTCTCTCCAGTTTCGAAAGCGCCAGATCGTGACCTTCGAGGCCTGTGAGCCGAACTCTGCCATACGCACCCGGGAAGATCGGAATCAACCGATCCTCATAGCTCTCCGGTACCGTTACGATCCCAACATGCTGCACGTACACGCCGTGCTTCCTGTGCAGCGCCGATCCCATTCCGGCCAGCGCTTCGAGCCTTCCCATTTCGTCGGGCGGAACCACCGACAGGAAGTCAACATCCACCGTCGGGCGCGGTAAGCCATACAACATCGCAATGGCGAACCCGCCGATGCACTGGAGAGCGACGGGTTGATCGAAGGCCTTGTCGATGTCGAGGAAGAATGAGTGCCAGGGTTCCGGCGGCTGGTCACGCCGCATAAGGCAGGTGCTCCGCGTCGAGGTCCGTCAGGAGATTCCAGTGCTGGGCGTCGGCCGGCCGCGTCCGGCGCAGCCAGCCACGTTCCGCTTCTGAAAGGGAGCCCTGGCACAGACTGTCTTCGCGTGCGAGGCGCGCCTGATCCAACGACTCTTCCACTTCGCGCAGCTTGCGTTGTGCCGCATCGGCGCCCCGTGTCTCAGCGATCCGCCGGCCCAACGTCACAATAAAACCGAGCCGGTTTTGAGCGTCACGAACCTTGGCCTCTCGCGTCAGCCACTCCCAGTCCAGATCGTTGTATTGAACTGCGAGCCAGGGAAGACCTTCCATTACGCGGACCTCTACGTCGGCGCGTGAAATTGCCGCGAGCAGGACGACCGCGGGATTGTCGCGCGGGCCGGCCAACAGGTGCCGGAAGCCAGGGTACCCAAGGTTGGCTAGAGCCTTGGCCAGTGATTCGGAGTCCCAGGACTCAAGATCATCGGCGTGCAGAGGTAGGACAGCCGGACTCAAGCCGTACAGATCCATCATCTTCAAGCCGACTTGCCCGGTCACGCGGCGGTGGCCCGTCTCCATTAATGCAAGGTAGGCCTGCGAAACGCCCAGATGCTGGGCGGCTTGTTGTTGCGTGAGGCCAACGGTCTCTCGCGCCAATCTTATTTGATCGGGCCTGAAGCCAGCCACGGGCTAATTATAACAAAATCTGTAATAGCTTAATAGCCATGGCGAACTGATCGACGGGCAATCCCCCCACGCCCCTATGCCCCCCACGACGGCGGAGTTTACGTGTGGTAGGCTAAACGCTAAAATCTTCAGAGTGAAACCATGATGGCTGAGTCGGCTGAGCCGCCAAAGGTTCTTGTAGAACGGCCCGGTAGGCTATAATAAAAATTCCCCTTCGATCACAGGAGTTCTCTGAGAAATGTTTGACCTTTTTCGCAGCCGAGATAAAGCCGTGCGCATCGGGCTGGGCGCGCTTTTGGTGCTGGTGGCCCTTTCCATGCTCACCTACCTCATCCCGAGCTATGGCAGTGGCGCCAACCCCACGGATGTTGTGGTGGCGGAGGTGGGGAATGAGACGATCACTCTCCCCGTGGTGCAGCGCCTGATTCAGAATACCGTGCGCGGGCGCCAGTTGCCCCCGGAAATCCTGCCGAACTTCATCCCGCAGATGATCGACAACGTGATCATCGAGCATGCTCTCGCCTATGAAGCCGGGCGTCTCGGATTCCAGGTGACCGACGCGCAGTTGGCCGACGCGATCCGCCAGAATGTGCCGACCCTGTTTCCCGACGGGAAGTTCGTCGGCACCCAGATCTACGCCGGCTTTTTGGCCCAGCAGAACCTCACGATTGCCGAATTCGAAGAGGACATGAAGCGCCAGTTGCTGATCACCCGCATGCGCGACGTGGCGCTCGAGGGCACCATTATCACGCCGCTCGAAATCGAGCAGGAATACCGCAAGAAGAACGAGAAGATCAAGATCGAGTACGTCAAGATATCCCAGGACAAGTACAAGCAGGAGAGCCTGCCGTCGCAGGACGAGATGCAGAACTACTTCAAGGCGAACGTCGCGAAGTACACCGTTCCGGAGAGCCGCAACGTGGCCATGCTGATCGGCGACCAGGCGAAGCTGGAGCAGCTCCTGACCATCGCGGATTCCGATCTCCTGCGTGTCTACAGCCAGAGCCAGGAACAGTTCCGCGTGCCGGAGACCGTCAAGGTGCGGCGCATCCTGCTGAAGACCCAGGGTAAGCCGGCGGCGGACGAACCCAAGATCAAAGCGCAGGCGGACGACCTGCTGAAGCAGGTGAAGGCGGGCGGCAATTTCGCCGACCTGGTGAAAAAATACTCCGAAGACACCGGCACAGTGGCCACCAACGGCGAGATCTCGGTGACCCGCGGCCAGATGCTGCCGGAATCCGAGCAGGCGGCCTTCTCGCTCAAGCCGGGGGACAGCGCGGTGGTCAAGTCCTCCATCGGCTACGAAGTGATGCAGGTCATCACCCACGACCAGCCGCGGCTGAAGCCCTTCGACGAGGTGAAGGGCGACCTGTCGGCGCAGTGGAAGAAGCAGCGCGTGAGCGACATGATGCAGCAGATGGCCGACAAGGCCGAAGCGGCCCTCAAGAAAGACCCGACGCACCCGGAAAAAGTGGCAGCCGAGCTGAACATGCAATTGGTGCGCGCCGAGCGCATGGAACCGGGCAAGGAGTACCCGGAGATCGGACCCAGCCCCGATTTCGACCAGGCCGTCACGGCCCTGAAGAAGGACGAGGTCTCACAGCCGGTGGCCATCGCGGGCAACAAGGTTGTAATCGGCGTGGTGACCGACGTGATCCCGCCGCGTCCCTCGACGTTCGAAGAAGCCAAGGACAAGGTCAAGGACACGATCACCCAGAACAAGCTGACCGTGGCGGTGCAGAACCACGCCACCGAGTTGATGGACAAGGCCAAGTCGATGGGCGACTTGCAGAAGGCCGCCAAGTCGATGGGGCTGGAAGCCAAGACCTCGGCGGAATTCGACCGCGCGGGCACCGTGGAAGGGCTCGGCTCGGCGAGCTATGTGCAGGAAGCCTTCGGTCTTGCGGACGGCGCCACCTTCGGCCCGGTAGCCACGACGGATGCCACGGTGGTGGGGAGAGTGGTCGCCCACATTGCGGCGGACATATCGAAGCTCCCCGAACAGCGCGTGGCGATTCGCGACGACCTGAAGAGCAGAAAGGGGCGCGACCGCAACAACCTGTTCCAGGAGGGACTGCGCGAGGCGCTCATCAAGCAGGGCAAGATCAAATACCATCAGGACGTCATCAAGCGCCTGATCAGCGGCTACATCGGCGGGAACAGCTAGTGTCCCAAAGTGGGGCGGACGCCCTCGTCCGCGCGCGGCCCCCTGGTCGCGCTCTTGCGCTCATAGCCCGATGATCGAAACCTTTCTCGAGTACTACCGGACGCTGACCAACCCCGATCGGCTCATTCACCTGTTGAGCACGCTGCTTTCCGGGTGGCTGGGGTATGCTGCGCTGTTCGGCATCGTGTATTCCGAGACGGGGCTGCTGTTCGGCCTGTTTCTGCCGGGCGATTCCCTGCTGTTCACCGTCGGCGTCGTGGCCGGGGCCGGGTCGCTGGATATCGTGCTGGTCAACCTCACGCTGATGGCGGCGGCGATCCTGGGAGATTCCACGGGCTACCTGTTGGGGAGGCACACGGGGCCGCGCATCTTCAGCCGTCCGGATTCGCGCCTGTTCAAGCAGGAGTACGTGACCCGAACCAAGCACTTCTACGAGAAGTACGGCGGGAAGACCCTGATCATCGCGCGTTTCGTGCCGATCGTGCGCACGTTTGCGGCGTACGTGGCCGGGGTGGGGCAGATGCCCTACCTCCGGAAGTTTCTGCCGTTCAGCGTGTGCGGGGCGATCGGCTGGGTGTTTCTCATGACCATGCTGGGGTACGAGCTGGGCGCCGTGCCCATCGTGCGGCAGAACTTCGACAAGGTGATCCTGCTCATCATTTTTGTGTCGTTGCTGCCCTCGATCGTGGAAGTGTGGAGAGCCCGGCGCGTGCCCAAGCGGGACAAGACCAAAGTGGCGTAGCCCTGACGACCGGTCCGGGAACTTGCCGCGGTCCGCGGCGTCTATTCTGCCGTGACCCGCTTGATTCCGCATGCTTGCCATGGTGGTGGCGATGGCACTGCCCATATGGTGAAGGAAATCACCACAGGACAGGGATCGGGCCATCCCGCAGCCCGGGCTCGTACCGCCAGTGTTTGACCGCGTCCGTCACCGCCGGCACGAGCAGTGGGTGGCCGCTCGACGGCCGCGCCGGCTGACCCAACCATCTTCATCCGCCAGCAACACCCGTTTCACCGTGCCGGTGATCCGCATCTGCCAGGCCAGCTTCGGGTAAATGGGCGCCCCGCCAAAGAGCTGTTTACTTACCCCGCCCAACCAGTCCGGCGGCGAACAGCCGATCGTCCGCGTGTCCCAGCCGGGGCGCCAGCCACGCCGGTAACACAGGTGTGTGCGAGATCGCACAGAGATACTCGGGGATCATCCACGGGTCGTCTTCCGCCGTCATCCAGTCCTGAGAGTCAAACCGCGCCAGGTTGACCGGCCGGGAGTACCGGCGCAGCGTCTTCTCCTTGCGGAGATTGAAGTAGTGCTCGAAGTAGGACATCACCAGCTCGCGCAGCGTGCGGTAGACCGGCTCGCGGTAGCGGAGTCCCGAGTAGTTGGATTTTGCCACCGCGCCCCAGTACCCGCGCTCGCGGAAGATGGCGAGCACGTGGTCGTCGTCGCGGACGGCTTCGAGGTCGAGCAGCAGCGGCGGGTGCCCCAGCATGCGCAGGGCGACCGCGCCGAACAGCGCGCCCTCCATGCAGTGCGCGGTGCGGTCGCGAAGCACGCGGCGCGGCGAACGGCAGGTGGCGCCGTGGGGCTCCTTGTTGTAGGCCAGGTCGAAGTCCAGGAATCGCTGGATCTTCTCGGGGGTGTTCAGGCGGCGGAAGACCGCGCGTTCGGCAGGGGTGAAGGAGTCGGGGGACATTTGGCTCAGGTTAGCGAACTGATCACGATTCTAAACCAGCGCTGCCGCCATCGGGGATTCGTCTTCCCGCACGCCCGCTGCGGCCCCGGCAGGAAAACGATCGAAGTGCGCGCGCGGGCCGCGGCAGGGGTTCGCTCCGATTGCCACTACCTAGTCTCTGTCGCGAAACTCACCTCGCTGAGCCGCGACCGCAGGGAGCGGTTGGCTCGATGGAAAAACGGAGTTTCGCGACAAGAAACTAGCCTGGCTAAGCTAGCTAGCCGGCGCCCGGTCACCTTTCACAAAGCTTCAGTACTACTAATACCATTTTCCGCTGACTCAGTTGACTTAAGTGACCCTGGTGCGGTACATTTGACCGTTCCCTGTGCGAAAGCACAAGGTTCGATGTATTGCCAACCGAATAGAAGAAGAGAGAGATCATATGAATATGAATAAAAGGATGTTTTGGTTCGCTCTGCCGTTAGTCCTGGTAGTGAGCGTGTTGCTTCTGCACGCCGAAGTAGTGGTAAATGACTCGACGGACATCAATCTAACAGTTTTCGTGCCCTGCGCAAACGGCGGTGTGGGAGAAACCGTACAGTTGAGCGGTACTCTGCACACGCTGGTTACGGCCCAAATCAATGGCAACAACGTGAGCGGGAAGTTTCATTTTCAGCCCGAAGGGGTCAGCGGTCTGGGCCTGACCACCGGCCTGAAGTATCAGGCTACCGGCGTGACGCAAAATAGCTTCAAGACTTCTCTGCAGAACGGCCAGTCGAATTTGACATTCGTCAACAACTTCCGGATCGTCGGACAAGGTCCGGGAAATAACTTCTCGGTCCACGAGAACTCGCATATCGCGATCAATGCGAATGGCGACGTGACTGTGACGCACGACAACTTCAGTATCGACTGCAAGTAAGCGAGCCCGTAACGACATTGCCGGCGGCGCTGAGCCGGAGCCTCGATAGTTCCGGCTCAGCAGCCGCCCAACTTTGAGCGGCTTTCACGTTCCGCTGCTGCGCTGGCCGCTTGGACTAATACTCCGACTGACTGTGGCCCGTTCCTTGGGTCAATCCCGTCTCCCGCGCGCTGGCGTGCAGCATGCAGGCGGTCTGGTCGAGTACGGCCTTGGTCCAGGACTTCTGGCCGGCGCGCATGACGAATCCCTTCTTGGTCTCGCCGGTCACCCGCGTGCCCTTCTGATTGCCCTGCACCGCTTCCTCCAAGTGCAGCGTCATTCTTTCGCCGCCGGAACCGATCACCAGTCCGATGTGGCGTTTCTTGCTGGCTTCGATCTCGGTGTCGGTGGCTCGGTGGATGTTGAATTCGAGATCCTTCAGCGCCTTGACGGCGGCAGCTCGCACTCTGGCGACCGGCACGGGGTAGAAGCGCTCCTGTTGGCCCTTCTCCTTGCCGGGCCGGGCTTCGGTATCGGCGCAGGCGGAGGGCGCCGGCGGTTCTTCGTCGCGGGCCACACTGGCCGGAGGCGGCACCGGGGCCGGCGGGTTCACTCGCCGCGCGACGGGTTGGGGCGCAGGGGCCGGCTCGCGGGCGGGCGGCTCGGGTGCGACCACCGGCGGCGCAGCGGGCTTCGGCCGATTGACGCGGACGGCCGCGACTGCCGCCGGCGCGGGCGTGGGGGCCGGGGCCAACGGTGCCGGGGCAGCCGGCGTCGCGGGCGGAGCGGCAACCGGCGCCACGGGGGCCGGCGCGGGAGCAGGCGGTTCACGGAGGGCGGCTCTCTTCGCCTCGTATTCGTCCTTCGACAGGATGCCGGACTTGTAGGCACGCTCGAGCGCCGCTTCCGGTCCGCTCTGTGGTCTCCGATTGCATGCCGCCCCTCCCACCAGGAGCCACGCTACGACTGCCAGCAACGATGTGTTTTTCATCTCCGTCTGCCTTCACCCTGATCTGCGCAAGCCCCGGGAAAAGTGCCTCAGGCTTTCCGCCGCAGTAAAATAGGTCTGCCAGTCTATAAGGTTACTGGCGCTCGCCTTGAGCGTTCCCCTCACGGTCTCTGCGCAAAGGCCCGCCAGGCAGATAGAGGTAAAGGTGCAGAGAACCTCGCTGACGCGCGACCAGGAGCTGCAGTTGGGTAAGGAAGCGGCGGCCCAGGTGGAGCGCGAAATGGAGATCGTGAAGAACCCCGAGATCGAAGGCTGGCTCAGCCAGATCGGGCTGCGCCTGGGGAAGACGCCGCAGGCCAACGCCTATCCTTATTATTTTAAGCTGGTCAACCAAGACTCGATCAACGCTTTCGCTTTGCCCGGCGGCCCGATGTTCGTTCATTAGCGTTCGCGGGCGTAGCATCATTTCGCACTACAATAATCCTCTATGGCTTCGAACGCCGATCGGTGGAAGCGCGTCGAAGAGCTGTTCGACGCCGCCCTGTCGGTGCCGGAGGACGATCGCGCAGCCTGGCTCGCCGAGCGCTGCGGCGGCGCGCCCGACGTGGCGCGCGAAGTGCAATCGCTGCTCGATTCTTATGAGGAGCAGGAGCGGCTGCAACCCGCGCCGCCAGCCGCCCCCGTCAACCGGCGCTTTGGTGTGTACGAGGTGGAACGGAGTATCGGTGAGGGCGGCATGGGCGCCGTCTTTCTGGCGAATCGCGCCGACGGCCAGTTCGACCAGCGCGTAGCCATCAAAGTCGTGGCGCGCCAGGCCTTCGGCGACGTCTTCCTCGAGCGATTCCGCCTCGAGCGCCAGATCCTTGCCAGCCTCAACCATCCCGGCATTTCCCGCCTGCTCGATGGCGGTGTGGCCGAGAATGGCGCGCTCTACCTGGCGATGGAGTTCGTCGAGGGCCTGCGCATCGACCGCTATTGCGAGGAGAAGGCGCTCGACCTACGGGCGCGGCTGAGGCTGTTCCAGTCGGTGTGCGCCGCGGTGCAATATGCGCACCGGAACCTGGTGGTGCACCGCGATCTGAAGCCGGACAACATCCTGGTGCAGGACGACGGTTCGCCCAAGCTGCTGGACTTCGGCACCGCCAAGCTGATGACGCCGATTTCGGAAATCGCCGAATCCGAGCTGACGCGGGCCGGATTCCGCGCCTTCACGCCGGCCTATGCCAGCCCCGAGCAGGTGCTCGGCAACCCCGTCACCACAGCCTCCGATATCTACTCGCTGGGCGTCATTCTGCATCGTCTTCTGGCCGGCCGCGCGCCGTATGAGCTGAAGGACTACACTACCGGTGAGCTCATCAAGGTGGTCTGCGAGCAGGAGCCGGCTCCCGCGAAAGTGGACGCGGACATCGACGCCATCGTCGCCCGGTGTTTGCGCAAGGATCCGCTGGAGCGCTATCGCTCGGTGGACGAGCTCATCGACGACATCGGGTTCTATCTCGAGGGCCGGCCGGTGCGGGCGTGCCGCGCGGGCATCGGATATCGCGCGCGGAAGTTCGTACAGCGGAATAAGGTGGCCACGGCGGTGAGCGCGCTGCTCGCCGGCAGCATCGTGCTGGGCATCGCGGGGGTGCTTTGGGAAGCGCGCATTGCGCGGTCGCGCTACCAGGACCTGCGGCGTCTCACCAATAGCCTGTTGTTCGAGCTGCACGACGTGATTCGTGAGCTGCCGGGCTCGACGGCGGCACAGCACCTGCTGGTGACCAAGGTGCTGGATAACCTCGACAAGCTGGCGCGCGAGTCCACGCGCGATCGGCTGATCCAATCGGATTTGGTGGAAGCGTATCTCAAGATGGGGAACCTGCAAGGCAATCCCTACGAGCAAAACCTGGGCGATATGGAGGGCGGGCTGGCCACCTTGCGCAAGGCGCTGGAGATCAGCGGCCGGCTGGTCCAGCAGCAGCCGTCGGACCGGGTGGCGCTGCGCACCCAAGCCATGCTGCGCCAATCCATCGGCGACATTTCGTTCGGCAGCGGGAAGGTGAAGGAGGCCATCGAAAACCAAACGGTAGCGGCTGCCACGCTCGAACGGCTCTCCGGAGAGCCCGGCGCCAAGGCCGACATGATCACCGAAGCGGCGGTGGCGTACGAAACGTTGGGAGACGAATACGGGCAGCCGGGAACTCCCAGCATGGGAGACATCGCGGCAGCGTTCCAGCAGTACCGGAAGGCTCTGGCGCTCGACGGGCGCGCCCTGACGGTCGACCCGTCGTACTTCCGCGCGCGGCGGGGAATCGCGGTGATCCGGATGAAGATCGGCACTCTCCAACTGAATGCCGATCCGGAGAAGGCGCAGGAGAGTTTCCTGGCGGCGCTGAAGATCTTCGACCAGCTTCCCGAAAAGGAGGCGTCCACGCTCAGCAGCCGCCGCATTCAATCCAACCTGCTGCGCAAGGCCGGCAACGCTTTCGAAGCGCTAGAGGAGTGGGATGCCGCACTGGATTACTACACCCGGTCTCTGCGCATCGAGGAAAGCTTTGCGGCGGTCGATCCGGAGGATTCCCGCGCGCAATTTCAACTCGCCGTCCTCCTCAACAGCATGTCGATGGTGCAGGAGGGACGCGGCGACCGCAAAATGGCCTACGATACCGCGGTGCGAGTCCGCGCCATCCTGGAAGGGATTGTCCGGCGCGATCCGGCCAATCCTGCGTGGCAGAGCCGCCTGGCGGAGGTGTCACAGCGGTTGGCTACGCTCTTGCGGTCGATGGGAAACAGCGCCGAGGCGGCGCGGCTGATGACGTGGGTGGTCGAGACCCTGCGGAAGCTCGCGGCGCGCCCGGATGCCTCCACGCAGGACCTGTGTCACGCGGGCCTGGCGCTGGCGAATGCGGAGCCGGCGCAACTCCGCGATTCCAGGCTCGCGGTGCAATATGCGGAGGGGTGCGCGGCGCGCAGCGGCCGGCTGGATCCGGAGAGCCTGCGCATTCTGGCGAACGCATACCAGGCTGTCGGGCGCACCGAAGACGGCCGCAAGACGGCCAGGGAGGGGTTGGCCCTGATGCCCACGGGCAAGCACCGCGGGAGGGTGAGGCAGCGGCTCGAAGAACTGGCGAAGTGAGCGGCCGCCGGTACCAAACAATCCCCTGTGAACCTACCATAGTTCACCAGAACCAGATTTATTTCTCCTTATTTTTCTGCTGTTTAGCGGCTTGCTCCCCTTCGTCCGCGAAGTCGGCATGCTAAGTGTTAGGTTTAGGGAAAAGGGCTGCGCACGAACGTAGCCGTTGACACGCGACCCCCAAAACCGACTGGCTTGGTCGCTATCGGATCGATCCAATTTGACGGAACGAACCCAATTCCGCCGCTTGGCAAGCCGCCAGATTATGTGGGAGACGCTAAATTATACTTGACAATCTTACACTCATATTTTATTATAGAAACTAGGTGAGGTCAAACCGTCGGCCTCCCCAAAACCAAAACACTATAAGGAGATCTATACCAATGTCTCTCAGCCATTTCGACCCGTTAGCCAATCTCCGCTTGTTCGAAGATGCCTTCACCCGGATGATCAGCGAACCCCAGACGAACCGTCCCTGGTCCCCGGCGGTGGATATCTACGAGACCGAAAACGACCTGGTCTTGAAGGCGGATTTGCCGGATGTCGACCTGAAGGACGTCGATGTCCGGGTTGAGAATCAGACCCTGACCATCTCCGGCCAGCGGCAGTTCGAACAGCAGGAGTCCAGCAAGGGATATCACCGAATTGAAAGGAGCTACGGCAATTTCCAGCGTAGCTTCGCCCTGCCCAACACCTTCGATACAGAAAAAATCGCCGCCAGCTTCAAGAACGGCGTCCTGACCGTCACCCTCCCCAAAAAGGAAGCCGCCAAGCCGCGTCAGGTCAAAGTCGAAGTCCAGGCGTAACGCATCTAATAAGGTAGCGACGGCTTCCTGCCGCCCAACGAGGCCGGGGACTTTCCCCGGCCCGTGTTGTCTTTGTGGTACGTCTTAATTATTAGGGGACGCCAATGTTTCGAATCGACAAACTGACCCAAAAAGCGCAAGAGGCCTTGCAGCAAAGCCAGGCCATTGCCGAAAAGAGCGAAGGCCAGGTGATGTTCCCCCTCCACCTCCTCGTCGCGTTGGCGGAGGAAAAGGAAGGCATCGTCCGGCCCGTCCTGGAAAAATGCGGGGTCCACCCGGACGCCATCGCCTCCGAGGCGCGCCGCCTCCTCCCCAACGTCCCCAAGACCCAGGGAATGCAGCCCGGAATGTACATCTCACAGCCGCTCAACCAGGTTCTCGAACGCGCCTTCGACGAAGCCACCCGTTTCAAGGACGAATTCGTTTCCACCGAGCACCTCCTGCTCTCCATCGCCGAGCAGCGCGGCGACCCCGCGTCGCAGTTGCTCGATCGCGCCGGCGCTACCCACGACACGATCCTGAAGGCCCTCGTTACGATCCGCGGCAATCAGCGCGTCACCGACCAGAACCCCGAGTCGAAGTACCAGGCCCTGGAACGTTATGCCCACGACCTCACCGACTCCGCCCGCAGGGGCAAACTCGACCCGGTCATCGGCCGCGAAGACGAGATCCGCCGCGTCATGCAGGTGCTCAGCCGCCGCACCAAGAACAACCCCGTCCTCATCGGCGAGCCCGGTGTCGGCAAGACCGCCATCGTCGAAGGACTCGCCCAGCGCATCGTCCGCGGCGACGTCCCCGACCAGCTCAAGAACAAGAAACTGGTGGCCCTCGACCTCGGCTCCATGATCGCCGGCACCAAGTTCCGCGGCGAGTTCGAAGACCGCCTCAAGGCCGTGGTCAAGGAAATCATCGATTCCAACGGCGAAATCATCTGCTTCATCGACGAGCTTCACACCCTCGTCGGCGCGGGCTCCGCCGAAGGCGCCATCGACGCCGCCAACCTGCTCAAGCCCGCCCTCGCGCGCGGCGACCTGCGCTGCATCGGCGCCACCACCCTCAACGAATATAAG